>JACCTH010000042.1 GCA_013812505.1 Acidimicrobiia bacterium
GGTCAAGTTCCCCCGGTCTTCCAGCTTCCTATTCATCGGCCTGGGCGGAGCGCAGATCAGACACACACCGAATCCGCACGCGGTGGCTAGTCAGAACCCGAACTCGAGGTCCGCGGCTATCGTCGCCTCGAGGAGGGGCAGCGGCCCATGGAGGTTCACCATGGAGCTCGTCGACCGATTGTTAGCGATTCTCGCCGGACCCAACCCTGGCGCCGCCAGCCGGCAGTTGATGGCGGCCGGATACACAGAGGATGAAGTCAGGGGAGCTTGGAACTTCGCACGATCCGCCGGCTACACCGAATCGACCGGGCTCGGTGCGGATCGGCTCACTGCGGCGGGCAAGGCACGGGGCCGAGAACTCATTTCCGGCCAGAAAGAAGTCCCATGACCGCCAAAACTGCGCCCGTGCCGACTGCCAATCCGACGACCGCCACGATTGCTCGAACCAGGGCGTCGAGTGTTGAAAGTTCGTGCATCGGAGGTTCCATCGGCCTCCGATCGCGGGGCTGGAGCCGTTCGTGCCGTTGGATTGGCTAGAGATCTCCCGGGATCGGACACCCATGCGCCGATCCGGATACCCGCAAGGTACGGCAGTTCCTCGAGTGAAGGCATCTCCCTCGGGTTGGGTGGCCGGTATGGCGCCGCTTACGTCGCCCGCCGCCAAGAGAGTGAAGCGGGGGCGAACCACCCTTGCTGCGACTTCCTCAGTAGTGCCGGCGTCGAGCGCCCCGCGGTAGACCGTCGTGCATTCACTGCAGCACTCTTCGTTCCAGATGGCGACATCATCGGCGACAGCCACCGGGATCGTGTGATGGTCATGCTCCCGACATTGGGCAGACGGGGCGATCAAGGTTCGTTGATCTGCCATGTCACCAGTCCAACCGTGACGGGCCCGGCCGGAGCTGGGGACGGTGGCGTCTCAACCCCGACGTGTTCACCCTCGACCTCGACGACAACCGATATGAGGTCGACCTCGAACGGTGCCTCACTTCCGCCCAAGTCCTCGACTGGATCTGCCAGGTCGCCGGCAAGACGTGGGCTGACGATCAGACCCTCGCCGGTCTGGTCCGGGCGATCGACGACATCCTCCACCCGCAAGGCACACTCTGCTCGTTCGGCACGTCGAGGACTATCACACGACCAGATGTGAAAGGTCTCGTCGCCCGCTACGTCACCGAGCACTGTGACGTCGCTGTCGTGTTCGAGGAGCTCCCGGTACTTGGCGAGCTTGGCGTCGCATTCTTTGAGCTGGCGGCGCAGGTCGAGGACACGGCCCCGGTTGTCATCGGGGATGGCTTCGCTGGCGGCGGCCAAAGCCCGTGCGGTGGCGTCGAGGTGGTCATCGTCGAAGAGGCTACCGATCCAGGTGTCGAGGGCCGGGACGATGGCGTCCTCACGCACATAGACGGTCTTGGCGTGTTCTTTCTCGCTCACGGCGTACTCGGTGGGGAACTTGCATCGGTAGGAGGGCTGGCCGTTGTTCCAGGATCCTTGCATTCTGCGGCCACAAAGATCGCAGCGGACCAGCCCCGAGAGTACGTAGGGGTGCTTGGTGCGATTGCGGCGGACCGCGGCACGCTGGGACCCTGTGAATACCTTCTGGGCGGTTTCGAAAGTGTCGGCGGAGACGATGGCGGCATGAGTCGGTTTTTCAGACCAGACCCACTGATTGGGGTCGTTCCAGCGCATCTTGGTGTCGTGGCCGAGGGCGACGTCGTCGACGTCGATGAGCACCTCGTGACGGGCTTGACGGTTCCAGACCTGCCGGACTCAGTGCCCACACCCTGGTATCAGATCGGCGAGTCCGGGGCCAAGAGGCTTGGGCTCCACGTCTTCGAGGCTAATGCGGCGGCACGTCGCCTTTATGAGAGCAAGGGTTTCGTCGTCACAAACATTAAGCCGGGCCACATCGACATGAGCAAAGACCTTGTGGGTGCCTGACCCATGCAAAGTGTCGGGCCGGCGCAAAGGAATCAGATCTGCACCCGACTGCCGTGGTGGGTGGTAGCTAGGCTCAGCCGATCGAACCTGAGGAGGAACGAACAATGGCGCACCCCAACGAAGACCTATTGCGACGCGGTTACGACGCGTTCGGGAAAGGTGACATGGCGGCGATCGCCGAGCTATTCGCCGATGACATTGTTTGGCACGTTCCCGGAAATAATCCGCTCGCCGGGAACCACAAGGGTCGGGACAGCGTCCTGGCGTTCTTCGGTAAGAGTGCCGAACTCAGCGGCGGCACTTTGAAGGTGGAGGTGCATGACATCTTGGCCAACGACGAGCACGGCGTTGCCCTAACCCGCGGCACCGCTCAGCGCGGCGGCAAGAGCCTCGACAACAACGGAGTCCAGGTGTTCCACATCCGGGATGGGAAGGTTGTCGAGAGCTGGTTGTATGCGGGCGACCAGGCCGCTAATGACGAGTTTTGGTCGTAGCAACCAGACTCGATGACCTGCGCAAGCATTTAGGAGGAGTCGTGAGTACCACCGGTTGGATCATCCTCATCATCGTCCTGCTCGTCGTTTTCGGCGGCTTCGGCTTCAGCAGGCGGCGTAGAGGTTGAGTGACGGCGCTCGGTAGGTCAGAGCGAACTCGTACAAGCCTGAGCCGCCCAGTCCTGTCCACTCCACCAGTAGCGCCACGGCCTTAGTCCGAGGAAGAGGCTGTTGAAGGCGGTCTCGGCCGCCGCCTCGGCTTCGAGTACGTCGGAGGACCCGCTTATTTTCGACCTCTTCAGGGTTCGGTCGGTCAGCCCTCGGGCCGGTCGACGATGGCGTGCTGGATTCGACCGCTTAAGCGCGGGAACTCGTCCATCAGCGTCCGGAGATCCCAGCCCATCAAAACGATCATCCGCAGCGGCGAAGTAACGAACCTCCATTCAGCAGCGGAGCGGGTAGTGGGGTTGGGGGTAGGGTTGCGATCGTGTGGGGACCGAGGCACAAACGACGCCACGATGCCAGGCGCAGCTAAGAATGTGGCCAAACAGATCGGCGACAGCATGTCGCTGGAGCTGCTCGCCCGCGCCGGGGTGACCGCCTACGGGATCATCCCCATCCTGGTCGGGTGGGCGGTGCTGATGGCATGGGGTGGATCGACGGCGGAGAGCTCCGACCTTTCCGGGGCTGCGGACAGTGGCTAAACAGCCCTTCGGCAAGATCGTGTTGGGCCTGGTTGCGGGAGGCATGGCTGCCCTTGCGCTCTGGCAGGTCAGTGAGTCCATCTGGGGCTATCGAAACCGAGAGGGCCGCCAAGCGCAAGCAAATCGCCAGCGGGACCAAAGCGGTGGTCTACGTCGCGTTGGGGGTCAGCGCCGCCAGGTTCGCACTCGGCACGGGGTCATCAAGCTCGGTGCAACAGCAGGAGGCCACTTCGGGTTTGCTGTCGCTGCCCGCCGGACGGGTGATGGTCGTCGTCGCGGGGATGATTATCGTCGGTGTTGGTGTCGCCCACTTTGTCAAGGGCGTGAAGAAGTCCTTCCTAGAGGAGATCGCCACGTCGTCGATGTCCCCGGTCGCCCGCCAGGGCGCGACCCGCTTGGGCCAGATCGGGTACATCGCTAAGGGGGTTGCCGTCGTCGCCGTGGCGAGTCTGCTCACTTACGCGACCGTGACGTTCGACGCTCAGAAGCAGGGCCTGGACGGCGCTCTGCAGACGATCCTGGCGCAGCCGTCCGGGAAGTTCCTGCTCACGGTGTTGGCCCTCGGATTGGTGGCTTTCGGCCTGTTTGCGATCCTCCAATCGCGTTACCGCCGGATGTAGCCCTTCTGCACTCCGAGGGCTAGCCGTGGTGATTCAACGAGCCCTGTGGCCTACGGGCGAAGCGCTGACGAAGGCGCTGGGCGGCGCCTTTGAGCGGCTTGAAGCCAAGGCGAGCGAGCAAGACCATTCTGTGCGTGGGTAATGGTCAACCGACCCTCCCATAGTTCGTCATCCTGTTGTATGGCCCGGCGCCCCACGTTGTGGAGGAGGCCAATTAGCTTTGTTCCGGCGGTCTGACCCACAGCCAAGTGAGCGCGGTCATATCAAGCCTATGACCTAGGCGAAGGAAGGCAAAACAGACGAAGTGGCGGTCTACCCCGCTGGAAGGTTAACGCTCCTGTTCACTCACGGACCAGCCCCGCGTTCATCACGGCGATGATGGGCCACCACAGGAATTCCGAGCGCTATGCGTCGCGAGCGCTGCTCGTGACTAGCTCGCGGATCTCAACCTCGGTCATAACAAGCTCTGGATGGACGTCAGCCGCGTGCTCCTTAATCTTTTCAACCAGCGCCTTGTCGTCCTCTGCTTCACAATTGCTGGGTTCTTACTCTGTACCTCCCCGACAAGGCCGAGGTGTTCGGACCCTTCTCGACGCCGCAAGGAGTTTGGGAAACCGCTCAGGGGGTAATGAGGTCCTGGGCCGGGGCCTTCCTGACGAAGTCCAGCTTACGAAGGAAAGAGATGCGCAAAACCATAAGCGGGGCGGTCCTCGCGGCCGTATTGAGTGCTGGGATCAGCACTGCTGCCGTAGCCCAAACAACTACTGCGGTGACAACGGACAACCAAAACACCAACAACGACAACGACAACGGAAATTGGGGTCTAGTGGGTTTGCTTGGCCTAGCCGGTTTAGCCGGCCTGAGTCGACGAGACCGGTACGACCGAGACCGCGACCGGACCCAGACCTGAAATCCATATTTTGATTGCCGGGCTGCGGCTGGGGCGGAAAGGGGCGTCCCAGCCCTCACCGGAGTTTCGCGAACGGGAGTCTTCTCCCCGGAAGCACCTTGCCTGTAGCAATGTGGGCTGAAAGGCGGGGCCGCACAGACACTCGCGAGGCGTGGAACTTCACAATCACAAGTAGATAGTACGAAGCGTTCGAACCCGTGCTCCCGCAAAGGGACGGGCGGCGCAAGGAGAGGGAATGAACAACGAACAAGTAAATGAGCTCCTGTACCAGGCGTTGGAGACGGAGATTGGGGGGGTTCAGGTCTACACCAACGCTATCCGGTGCGCGGTCAACGATGACCTGCGAGAGGAGTGGCAGAAGTATCTCGATGAGACCGAGAACCACGTCACAATCGTCAAGGAGATCTTCAACCAGTTGGGCCTCGATCCGACCGTTGAAACGACTGGCCGTCAGGTTGTTCGCCTGAAAGGGAAAGCCCTCGTAAGCGCGATGCAGATGGCTCTAGACGCCGGGCCGCCCGAAGCCGCTCAGCTGGTTGCAGCTGAATGTGTGGTCGACGCTGAGACCAAAGATCATGCCAATTGGGAGCTGATTGGAAAAGTGGCCGAGAAGGCGACCGGCGATCAGAAGAAAGCACTCAAAGAGGCATACGAGCAGGTTGAAGAAGAAGAAGACGAGCACCTCTATCACACCATGGGGTGGTCCCGCGAGTTGTGGATCGAGTCGTTGGGGATGCCGGCGGTGCTGCCGCCACCCGAGGAGCAGAAGGACGTCAAGTCGGCGATCGGAGCCGCCCGCGCCGAACAGACGCGAGACGACTTGGTGGGCAAGAAGCCAAAAAAATAGGCGACTAGATATCGCCCTGACGGAGGGGAAATATGGCTGCGAGGAAGCGTCCCAACGCGGCAAGCAAACGATCAACGCCAACCACGAGGTCAGCGACGAAGCGAGCAAATCCGTCGAATTCGAAGTCGACGGTAAGAGGTTCGCGAAAGGGCCCTGCTCCCGACCGAGACCTCGTCGCGCTGCAGAAGCAAGGTGCCCAACAACTGGCCGCGGACTTCCCGAGCAACCCGAACAAACCGAAGGAGTTCGGACCGGCCGCGAGGAAGCCGAAACCGGGAAAAGTCGCGAGAGCAGCTGATCCTTCAGCAACGGCGAGCACGCTCACCGAGGGAACGGCGTCCCAAAAAACCGGAGCGGCAGCTCGCTCAGGAATTAACCCGACCAACGACTCTCTGGAACGCGTAAGGCTTGATTCGTCCGGTCAGGCGTTGACCACGAATTTCGGCCAGCCAGTCGCCGACAACCAGAGTTCGCTCAAGATGGGGCTTCGTGGCCCGGCACTGCTCGAGGACTTCGTCCTCAGGGAGAAAATCACCCATTTCGACCATGAGCGCATCCCGGAGAGGATCGTGCATGCCCGTGGCTCGGCTGCCCACGGCTTCTTTGAGTGCTACGAATCGCTGGCGCAGTTTACGAAGGCCTCGTTTCTCGCGGAGACTGGCAAACAGACGCCAGTCTTTGTCCGCTTCTCAACTGTTGCCGGTGAGCGCGGGTCGACTGACACGCCGCGCGACGTGCGGGGCTTCGCCACCAAGTTCTATACCGATGCGGGCAACTTTGACATCGTTGGCAACAACATTCCGGTGTTCTTCATTCAGGACGCGATGAAGTTCCCCGATCTCGTCCACGCGTTGAAGCCCGAACCTCACAATGCCATGCCGCAAGCGGCGAGCGCTCACGACACCTTCTGGGACTTCGTCTCATTGATGCCCGAATCGGCCCATATGTTGATGTGGGTGATGTCGGATCGGGCTCTCCCGCGCAGCTTTCGGATGATCCAAGGCTTTGGAGTTCACACGTTCAGGCTCATCAATAGCTCAGGTAGATCCCGATTTGTGAAGTTCCATTGGACGCCGATGGCCGGAACCCATTCTCTGGACTGGGACGAAAGTGTCAAGATCGCCGGCGCCGATCCCGACTTCACGCGCCGTGACCTCTGGGAGTCAATCGAGGCGGGAGTATTTCCGGAATACGAACTTGGCTTTCAGATCATGAGCGAAGCTCAGGCGGAGGGTTTCAGTTTTGACGTGCTCGATCCCACCAAGATCGTTCCCGAGGAGCTTGTCCCGGTTCGGCCAGTTGGTCGCATGGTGCTCAACCGGAACCCTGACAATTTCTTCGCCGAGACCGAACAAGTCGCGTTCGGTGTGCAAAACCTGGTTCCAGGAATCGATTTCTCCAACGACCCCCTGCTTGCTGGTCGAATCCATTCCTATTTCGATACCCAGTTGCTGCGCCTAGGTGGCCCCAACTTCCACGAAATACCCATCAATACGCCTATCGCTCAGGCCCACAACAACCAACGGGACGGGATGCACAGGCAGGCGATACACCGGGGGCGAGTTTCCTACGAACCCAACTCTCTAGGGGGCGGCTCCCCGTACCAAGCCGGACCCGAGGGTTTCACAAGCTTTCCGGAACCCATCGCCGACAGCAAGGGCCGGGGAAAGCCGGAGAAATTCGCAGACCATTTTTCACAGGCGACACTCTTTTGGAACAGCCAAACACCGTTCGAGAAAGCTCACATCGTCCGGGGATTCCGCTTCGAACTCACCAAGGTTCAGGTCGCGGCGATACGGGAACGCACTGTGGCAATGATTCGCAACGTTTCTGACGAGCTCGCCGCAGCGGTGGCAGACGGTCTCGGGATCACGTTGCCGCGGGCGATGCCAAGAAGTGTCGACTCACCGACCCCTGAAGTTTTGGTCTCACCTGCGCTTTCTTTGACCGCACGTCCCGGGAACGGAGATGTTCGCGGTCGGCGGGTCGCGGTCCTGGTCGGACCAGGGGTCGACGGTGCTCTTGTCGAGAAATGCGAATCGGCTCTAAAAGGAGCCGGAACTGTGGTGCGAAGAGTCGCAGTCGACCTCAATGCCGTTGAAACGTCAACTGGCGATCTGTTGGAACCAGACTCGACCTTCGAAACCATGCCTTCTGTGTTATTCGATGCCGTCGTCGTGCCAGATGGCACCGAAGGATTGAGGGCGCTTGGTCAACCTTTGGAATTTCTCCGCGACCAGTATCGCCACTGCAAGCCAATCCTCTACCTGGGGTCGGGCAGTGAACTGGTGGCCGAAGCCGGAATTCCGACCAACGATCAATCCGACTGGGCACTTGTTCAAGAAATCGGTGCTTTCATCAAGGCACTTGGCCAGCACCGTAACTGGGAAAGAGCAACCGACCCTCCCTCCGTCTGACTTAACGCAAACCGAGAACGTGACGCTGTGGAGGTCTTTGTGCCAGGGTCGCTCCTTAGGCGCAGCGCTACGCCCGACTCAACCGGCCACCGGACGCCATAGGTCTCCTCGTTCAGTTTCCCTAATCCGTACAAGCTGACACAGCCAGAACCAAGTCGGTCGCGCGGCGATCAAGGACTGATTTGCGCAGGTTGATCGGGAGAAACGAGTTGAAGCCTTTGAGGAAGTCGTGGAAACATTGAAAGCATTTTGATCTGTCTGGGAGGTCGCGAGCGGCCAGGGAATTGGCGACCTGGGCAAAGCACCTTCACGCAAGTTAACTTGCGCTACCCCACTGAATCAAGGTAACTTGCGAACGAACCGCTGATCCTCGATGTGCCCGCAAGCACGGGGTGACCGATGAGACCATCTCCAAGCCTTTAATAATCCCGATCCACGTCGAAGACCTCGACGAGGGGATGACGATGCTTCTTGGCCCGACCGCGCCGGCAACCTCTACGAGATCGGGGTTGTCGCTTCGGATGAAGGCCCAGCCGCGGTTCATGCCATGAGGGCCCGTCCTCAATATCTCAGATGAAACATGCCGAGAACTGCTGACGAGATCATTAGCCAAGCTGAAGAGTTAGCTGCCCGTTTCGAAGCCTACGAACCGGATCCCGGCAACGTTCAAGACGCCGCTGCCCTTCGCAAAATTCGTCAGGCCTTTCTCGCTAGAGCTGAAGCGGAGCGGCGGCTCACGAAGGCTGTGGGGATCGCACGAAACGAGGGACATTCCTGGGCATCGATTGGAGCAATGGTCGGCACATCCGGCGAAGCAGCGCGGCAGAAATACGGACACACGGCCACCAAGACCTGAGCAACGAAGTCGGGATGTTCTCGGCGCCTTTCGCCCTCACGGGCACCGGAGCGACAACACGTCCTCGCTGGGCAGTGCGGCGCCGTAAGCCGCCGCCCGAGTTCCTCGGGTGGGCGCCGCGGGGGACACCATCCTCGATCAGTCCATCCGCGAAAGTGTGGACCGATCGACGCCCGCGCTCCGAGAGAGCCTGGTGCTATCGGGACCTATCGCTGACGGTTCGCTAATGGTTGTGGGCGCGCATTACGAGCTCGAGACCGGCGTCGTGACATTCGCCACGGCGTAGACCTATCGTCGAAGGATGGACAAGACGGTCGGTGAGTTTCTCGCGGGAGTTGAGCACCCGAAACGCCGTCGCGACGCCGAGACGCTCCTTGCGCTGATGCGCCGCGTCACCGGCGAGAAACCCCGAATGTGGGGGAGCATCGTCGGGTTCGGGCAGTACCACTACAAGTATGCCAGCGGTCGGGAAGGCGATTCCGGCGCGGCCGGGTTTTCCCCCCGCAAGGCCGCGACAACCGTCTACTTGCCCGATGGGACCGGGGCCCAACACCGACCTGTTGGAGCGGCTGGGCCCCCACACCACCGGAGTGGGCTGTCTCTACATCAAGGACCTCGAAGATGTCGACCTGAACGTGCTGGAGACGATTGTGGCGCGTTCCTATGGGACGGTGACCGACGGTACTTACACCTTGCGAGCCCACGAGGGCGGACACAAGAAGTAGCCGGTTACGCGGAATCCGTGGGGCCGGAGCTTGACGGATCGATGATCACGATCGGTATCTCGCGATCTGTCTTCTTCTGGTAGTTGGCGTAGTCGGGCCAAATCTCAGCCATCTGCGGCCAAAAGGCGCTGCCGCTCGGACTCGTCGGCCGTGCGCGCCAGACCGGGCATCACTTCCGAGCCCACTTGCACCTCGACGTTGGAATCAGCGGTCAGGTTCAAATACCAGTTGGGATGGTGGGCGGCGCCGCCGACTGAACCGACGACGACGTAGCTTGCTCCGTTCCGTCCATAAATCAGGGCAGTGCGGCGCAGGTTGCCCGTCTTGCGTCCGCGGGTGGTCAGGAACAAGGTCGGCACCCCCCGCCAGATGTGCCCCTTCTTGCCGTTGGACTTGACGTAGTCGTTGATGTGCTGTGCGACCCATCCTTTTGGTGAGTCGTAGACCTTGTCAGGCATCGGGACAAGCTAATGAGGCTTGATCGAGTATGAGCAGTTGTAGGCCCCGCTCAACATGTGTGACGTTCGTTCCACCTTGGCGTCGGGAAGCACGGCTCTGATGAACTCGAGCTCGCTGCCACACGCCTGGCCGTAGCGCATCGCGATTCCAAGGATGGCGCAGTTGTGCTCGACGATGGCATAGCTTCCGTCGGCCATTTCGATCGCTTCGGCGAGGTAGCCGTCGTCGTCGAGGATCCGAGCCAGCTCCGCCATTCGGTCCGGAAAAGCGGTCAAAAGTTGGAGCCGCTTTCGGGCCGCATCGATCCTTCGCTGGCGACGGCGCGCAAAAATCTCCTGCATCAGCTCGGGGTCGGCCTCATCGACATAGTCGAGCAACTCGTTAGTGAGCTCGGCGTACGCCCGTGGGTAGAGGGCGTCGGCCGCCGCGGTGAGCGCATAGCGATAGCGGGGGCGGCCAGGCCCGTTCCTGGTCTCGTTCACTCTGACCAGGCCGTCTCGTTGCAGCCCGGTCAGTTGCTGGCGAGTCGCAGAAACGGTGAGCTCGGCGGCATCGGCGAGAGCTTCAACCGTCATCTCCCCAGACCGTTTGAGGCTGTTGAGCAGCGTGCGCTTGGTCTGGGGGAGCGCGGTCAACGCCGGATGCTCGACGATCGGCATAGCGGCGATTCTAGGAGTCTCCAACGGTTCTCACAATAAAACCAGTGATTTCTTGTTTTATCGGTTTCCGGATGGTTAGAGTCTTTGCTCCATGGTCCAGATTGGTTCGGACAAGTGAGCCCGGTGGCGCTGGTGACCGGTGGTTCCCGCGGATTGGGAAGAGCACTGACCAAGTCTCTCCTCGATCGTGGCTTCTCAGTGGTGATCGACGGGCGCGACGCCGACGCACTAGAGGCGGGGCTTGCCGACATCGGAAATGAGCGCTCGGTCGGAGTGGCCGGCGACGTGTCCGATTCCGAGCATCGGGCACACCTCGCCCAGGCGATCGGCACCTTTGGCGGCCTTGATCTGTTGGTGAACAACGCCTCGCTGCTCGGACCCTCTCCTCAGCCTCGACTCGACGCCTACCCGCTCGACGTTCTACGCCAGGTCTACGAAGTCAACCTCGTGGCGCCGCTGGCCATCATTCAGGAATTCCTCCCCCTGCTCAGACGAAGCCAAGGGGTCATCATCAACATCACCTCCGACGCGGGCGTTGAGGGCTATGAAGGCTGGGGCGGCTACGGGTCATCGAAAGCGGCGCTCGAGCAACTGACCCGAGTCCTCGCCGCCGAGGAGCCCGCCCTTTCGATCTATTGGGTCGATCCCGGCGACATGAATACGCGTATGCAACAGGAGGCGTTCCCGGGTGAAGACGTGAGTGACCGCGCACCTCCCGAGGCCAGCGTCCCCGGCCTGTTGAAGTTGATTGACGAGCGCCCTCCATCCGGCCGTTATCAGGCGAGACAGCTCGCGTGACCGTGCCCGCCCTCGACTTCGTGTTGCCCGCCCACCTCGAGAAAGGCGAGCCTCCGGGACACCGCGACGAGGTGCGGCTGCTGGTGGGATCACGGAGCGACCAGCAGATAATCGACACAACCTTTCCCCACCTGCCTGATTTCCTTCGGTCCGGCGATGTGCTGGTGATCAATACCTCCGCCACTTTGCCGGCCGCGCTGGATGCCACCATTGAGCGAGGGGAGCAGGTGGTCGTGCATTTCTCGTCCCGCCTGCCAGATGGCAACTGGACGGTCGAGGTACGCCGTCCCCAAGGGCTCGGCACTGAGCCGCTTCCGGACTTTGGGGGCGGCCGCCTGAGCTTGGAAGGCGGCGGGGCGATCACAACGATCGCTCGGCACCCGGTGGCTTCCCGACTCTTCGTCGTCACCGTCGATCTGGCGGGTGACGTTCTCGACTATCTCGACCGATTCGGCCGACCGATCAGATACGGATACGCCGCGGCCGCCTGGCCGCTCGATGCCTATCAAACGGTTTACGCGCGTCATCCGGGTTCGGCGGAGATGCCCTCTGCTGGCCGGCCTTTCACCGCCGAGTTGATCGCCAATCTGATCGCCTCGGGAATCGCGGTTTTGCCGGTGGTCTTACACGCCGGTGTGGCCTCCCTCGAGGAAGGGGAACACCCGGCCGAGGAGTACTACTCCGTACCCGCCGCGACTGCGGCGGCAGCGAACGCACTACGCATCGGCGGTGAACGCGTAATCGCGGTCGGGACAACCGTCGTTCGGGCGCTCGAGACTGTCGCCGATGAGACCGGCTTCTTGTCGGCGGACGACGGCTACACCGACTTGGTGATTGGTGATGGCTCAAACCTGAGGGCTATAGACGGCCTGCTCACCGGTTGGCATGAGCCGCGGGCGTCACATCTCGAACTAGTTGAGGCGGTGGCGGGTCGCGAACTGATGGAATCGATGTACCGCCGCGCCGTCGATCTTGGCTACGCCTGGCACGAGTTCGGCGACTCGTGTCTTTTGCTGCGTTAGCGCCTCCGCGCCGGCTGCGCACGTCCCAGGCTCTCTTTGATCCGCTCCGCTTCTGCATGGGAGGCGAGGACCTTGAGGTGATCGCCGGAGTGGAGAACGGTCGGTCCCTGCGGCACTAAATAGTGATCGTCGCGCGTGATCAGTGTGACCCAAGCGCCCGAAGGCAAATCGAGCTCGACAATCCTCCTTCCATCCACCCATGAGCCCGCCGGCACTCCGATGTCCACCAACGAGCGGAGCGATTCCCCCCCGGTGATGAGCTCCGGTCGGTCGGACTCTGACGTGTTCTTGTCCAGCTTCAGCCAACCGGCCAAGGTCGAAATGGTCGTCCCCTGCACGGCCACCGACAGGAATACGACGAAGAAGACGACCCGGAAGATCGTGTCGGCGCCGGCCACCCCCGCCGCCAACGGAAACGTAGCAAGGACGACGGGCACCGCCCCGCGCAATCCCACCCAAGCCAAGAGGATCCGGTCTTTCCAGGTGAAGTGGAATCCCATCAATGAAATCAGGACCGCCAGGGGTCGGGCTACGAACATGAGCACCAGCGCCAGACCGAACCCCGGCAGGGCCACTGTGGGCAGCTCCGACGGAAAGACCAGGAGGCCAAGCATCAAGAACATAGCGATCTGCATCAGCCAGCCAATGCCGTCGTGGAACCGTCCGATCGACCGCTTGTGAACGAGACGGTGACGCGCCATGGTCAGCCCCGCCAGATACACCGCGAGGAATCCGCTGCCTTCGACCGCGGTGGTGGCCGAGAAGATCAAGAGCACGACGGCCACCGTGAGCACCGGGTAGAGGCCCTCGTATTCGAGCCGCAGCTTGTTGGTGAGCCAGATCGCCCCATGGGCCAGCAGCAGTCCCAAGGCCGCGCCAAGGGCGAACTGCCTGACGACGAGGAGGGCCAGCGACGCTGTCGACACCTCGGGGGAGGCGATCAGCTCGGTGATGCCAATCGTCAAGATGACCGCCATCGGGTCGTTGCTGGCCGACTCGAACTCGAGCAAAGGTCGCAGACCCCGTCGCAAGCCGATGCTGCGGGCCCGAAGCACCGAGAAGACCGCAGCGGCATCGGTGGGGGAGACGATGACTCCCACCAGCAGGCCGATCAGGATCGGAAAGTCGAAGATGACGCTGGCGGCGATCCCGGCGATGGTGGCCGTGACAATGATGCCGATCGTCGCCAACGAAAGTCCTGGCCACAACACCGGGCGCACCAGGTTCCAACGGGTGTCGAGGCCACCGGAGAAAAGAATGAAGGCGAGCGCTACTGATCCCACCTGGGTGGTCAACTCGGCGTTGACAAACTCGATCCCGCCGGGACCGTCGGAGCCGGCGAGCATGCCGATCACCAGGAAGAGAAGGAGGGCAGGAATCCCGAAGCGTCCGGAGACCTTGCCAGCCAGCACCCCAGCCAGGAGGAGAAGCGCGACCACGAAAAGGGGGGCGACCGTCTCCATCAGGGGCTATTCCTCGAGATTGGAGCGGAAAACACAGATCCCGGTGTCGAGACCGAGGTCTCAACTCCGGGATCTGATGAGTGCTTTATACCCACGGTTTTTCGATTTGTCACCTCAAATTGGAGATTATTTTTCGCGTTCTTTCCTTCCAAGGTTTTGCGTGGATGATCTCGGAGAACTCTCGGTCCGTTCACAGGCTGCGATATTTCACTCCGACTGACGGAAGAAAGGACGAAATCGTGAATCACGAACACAACCAGTTCGAAGTCGAGGAGTTCGATCGCGGCCTCCAGTACGACCTGTCGACACTCATCAACCGCCGGCAAGCGTTGCGAGCGCTGGCCGGATCGAGCCTCCTGGCGATCATCAGCTGTGGCGGCGGGGGAGCGGTGACGACGACGCTGCTGCTTTCCTCGTCGACGACTCAGGCTTCCGCAACCACCGGATCGACGGGTACCACGGCTGTCTCTACCACCAGCGGCGGCTCGGCCACGACAACACCTGTGCCGGACGCCGAGTGCGAGGTCATCCCCGAGGAGACGAACGGGCCTTATCCCGGAGACGGCAGCAACGGGCCCAATGTCTTGACCACCGAAGGGGCGGTCCGCTCCGATATCACGACGAGCTTTGGCGGCTTGAGCGGCACCGCCACGGGCGTGCCGCTGGAGATCCAGTACACGGTGCTCGACCTCGCCAACAACTGCGCTCCTTACGCGGGAGCGGCGGTCTACTCCTGGCAGTGCGATGCCGCGGGTCTCTACTCCCTGTATTCGCAGGGGGCCACCGACCAGAACTACCTCCGTGGGGTGCAGGAAGCCGATGCCAACGGCACCGTCCGGTTCGCGTCGATTTTCCCAGCTTGCTATCAGGGTCGTTGGCCGCATATCCATTTCGAGGTCTATCCAGATCTGGCCTCGGCCACCGATGCCGGCAACAAGATCGCCACTTCCCAAGTCGCGCTGCCAGCAGATGTCTGCGCAGAGGTGTATGCAATGAGTAGTTACGAGTCGAGTGTGCAGACCTTTTCCCAGGTCAGCCTCGAGAGCGACATGGTCTTCGCTGAAGACGGGGGAGCGCGCCAACTGGGGACGATCAGTGGAAACATCGATTCCAACTTGGCGCTTGCCCTGGCGGTGCCGGTCTGAACTAAGTTGTCGGGATGACATTCCTGTTGGCAATGTTGGTGGCAGTGGCCGCCGCGGTGCGAAGCACGTGGTCTCCGTGTGGGGTTTCGATGCTGTCGACGATCACCCCGCTGACCGAGGCGACCCGCGGCCACCGGTTCTCGGCGACAGCCTGGTGGTACGTCATTGGGTCGTTGGTCGGGGGAGTCACGCTAGGAGCGTTGATCGCTCTGCCGGCGTTGGCGATCGGGACGATCGGAGAGTCGAGCGAGCTCTTGATCTTGGCCGTGGTTGCCCTGGTTTCGGTGGCGTCCGACGGGAGGCTGGCTGGCTTCCAGTTGCCAGGTCACGACCGGCAGGTGAACGAACACTGGCTGAATCGCTATCGAGGATGGATCTACGGGGCGGGGTTCGGTTGGCAGATCGGCTTTGGTCTGTCGACCTACATCATGACCGCCGGCGTCTACCTGTTGGTGGTGGCGGGAGCCGTCGGAGGTTCGGCGGTGAATGCGTTGCTCCTCGGCGCAGTCTTCGGTCTGATCCGCGGGGTGGGTGTGTTTGCCGCTTCCGAGATTCGGGATCGAGAATCGATGGCCAACTTTCATCGACGTTTCGAGACCTGGCGCCAACCAGTGCGAAAGGCCATGATCATTGTGCTTGGTGTCGTGGGCACAACCGCGGGCATTGGAAGTGGCGGCCTTTTGGGGTTGCTGGTCGCGAGTGTCACCGTCGTCGCCACAGTGGCTGGTGTCCGAACGAACCGCGAGACCTCATATCGAATGCGGGCAGTGGGCACGGGATCGACCTAGAACCAGAGAGAGCCCCCGCTCGAGGCGAGGGCTCTCTGCTCGCTAGCGGAGCGACTTACTTCCTCTTGGCGGCTTTCTTGGTTGATTTCTTCGCCGCTTTCTTGGCGGGAGCCTTCTTGGCCGACTTCTTGGCGGCCGACTTCTTCGTTGCCATCGATCCTCACTTTCGTCGCGGACCGTCCGTCCGACGCGAAG
>JACCTH010000069.1 GCA_013812505.1 Acidimicrobiia bacterium
GGCCGGGTCCCGTTCGTAGACGGCGCAGAAATTGGCCGCATGCTCCTGGCCGACGAACAAGACCCGGAAGCGAGCGTGAAGTTGAATCCTCCGATTCACATAGTCTTCGAACACAGTGGGGAGCAGGTGTCCCAATTTTTTGAAACCGCCCACGACGCTGCGATGCACACCATCGTCGGCTTGAACTCCCGCTAATTCCGGCCTGTCAAGCGGGAGGTTATCTGGTCTTTCTACAGTCATGGGATACTTACCGAAGGATCACCATGCTGAAAACTCCTGGTTCCCGGAGAAATTCATCGGCTCCGGGATGCTGGGCCACGAATATGACCTCGTTAACCCCGTCGCCCTGGATGTCGGTTCGAACTGCCTGAGTGATCTCGATGGGCACGTTCGTCAGTCCGTAGAGAGCAAGCTTGGCAGTTACTGTCTCCCGATAGTCATCACTGTTCCCTGAGATCGGTTGTACAAAGTGTGGGACCGGTTCGAGAAGCCCGCTTATCGCCACGCCGGCACCCACGGCAGACAGGCTCGGCAAGAACTCCATTCGCCACGGGGGTTCCATTGGTTCAACGCCTTTGATAGGCGAACCTCCATTGACCTGCGAAATGTCGGTCAGACTTACGGCGTAGTAGCCGGTGCCCTGGTCCACCGGCGGGGCCGTATCCGAAACGTCAAAGCCGGCCACCCAGTCTGTCCCGTTGGACCATCCAAGGACGCACAACTGGGTTGCAGCTACATGAACGTTCGAGGGCTCCACAGCTCTTCCCACAGCATGAGCCGTGGAGGTTGTGAGCGAGACATCAGCCGTACTAGTCGGCTGCGATTGTGTGGTGAGAGGGGAAGGCTCCGTTGGTGGCAGTGCCGTCGCGACCCTACCGGACGTGGTTGATTCTGGCGGGATCTGAGACATCCGAGGACCGGACAGCGCGGAGGCACCGACGACCGCGGCGATGCTGAACCCGAGCCCAAGCACCCAACCCAGAACCCGCACCTTCGAAGTGGGTCGCCGCCCAAGTCGTGGGGTTAGGGCGGGGACAGGCTTCTCAGCCGCGGCACAGACGGGACAAGGGGGGTCTCCAACAGCTAGGTAGTGATGGCCGAGTTCGCACCTTCGTCGCTCAGGCTGGATCAGCTTCGGGGTTACCTCAAGCAATCGTCCGGCTGCGTCGTAGACCCAGACCGATCCATCAGCCCGTTGTTGGACCCACCCTTCGTCAAGTCCAGCTCCTGGCCAGGATTCGTATTCGATCCTCGCTAGTGGAGGTACCGATGCTGGTGGCACTTGATCGCAGCGTGGGCATTCGGGCGTCAGGACCAGATAGTGGTTCCCACAGGTCGCGCACCAGTGGATCGACTCCATCAGAGGAGATACGAGTATTTCCGCAGGATCGCCTCAAGCGCATCCTGTGCTGCCTGGAGTTCGCTGTCTCCTGCCGCGTTCATGGTCTCTACGAGTTGCCGAATCTTCGCGGAATCGTCGGGTTCGAGAAACGGGATTACCTTCGAGTTGGCCTTCGTCGCCAGGTCGAGACTTCGGGCGTCGCGGTGATCAAGGCCCGCGTCGCTTGTCGGACCTGCGGTAACCGTTCCGGTGTCAACCATCATTCGCACCCTGTTCGCCATACCAACCAACTCTGCACCTCCAGCTGCCCCCTTGAACGAAACTGTGACCCGTTCGGACATTTTCTTCCCGCTCATGGCATCAACAATGTCCACGTGCAACAACCCATCGGTGTCATAGCTGAAAGTGAGATCGAATCCCGCTGCGCTCATCGGTCGGGGAGGATCGAAGGGAACTTCGAATTCGGTCAGTATCTGGTTCTCCTCGTGGGTAAGCGGCTTGTCGGGGTCACCCTCGATCACGGTGACCAGAACGGACTGCTGATTGTCTGTCACGGGATAGAAAGTCTCCGTCGTCTTTGCCGGCAGCTTCTGGTTCCGAGGGATTACGGGGGAGAACCTGAGGGTGCGGGCTATTGGATCGAGGGTCACGGTCCCGAGTGCATGTTCCGTTGATACGAAGAAGTCGTTGTCTTGAAGCTCGCCCGTTTGGATACCAGCGGCGATCGCCGCGCCCTCGGCGATCGCTGTCATTGGGTCGACCCCTGTTGCTGGGGCGACCCCGAGAAGCTCGGAGACAAATTGTCTCACGGCCGGCACTTTCGACGTGCCTCCGACGAGGAGGAGGACGTCGATATCCGATCCCTTCATTCGCAACTCGCCAAGAACCTTCTCTATGACAGTCCTTGACCGCTCCACTAGCGGTCGGGTGATCTCGTCGAATCGGGGACGGGTCAGCCTGTACCCTGAAAGCACATCAGGCACGACGACTGTTGTCTCGCCTAGATCCGAGTCGGAAAGCCTGATCTTGGCCATCTCGATCGCCATCTTGAGACGGCTTTTGTCGCTTCGTGACCAAGTCTCGGAACCCGCAGTCTCACCTGCGACCGCCGACAGGATGGCATTGTCGAAGTCGACCCCGCCTAGGCGCCTTATCCCCCTGGACGCCTGCTCAAAGAACATTCCCTCCCGAGTCTCGAGCAGAGTGCAATCGAGTGTCCCGCCCCCAAAGTCGAACACGAGGATCGTCTGGTCATCGACAATTTGTCGTCGGCTGTACGCCATGGCGGCGGCCGTCGGTTCGTTGATGAGCCCGAGTGGCTCGATCCCTCCGAGGCCAGCGCACACCTTCGTGCGATACCGAGCAAGCCCACGGGAGTTAGCCGGCACGGTGATCATTGCCGAGGAGAAGTCAGTGCCCTCACTGATGATTCTCTGGCGGATGTGTCGGAAGATAGCTGCCGCGATCTCTTCCACGAAGAACTCGTTGTCACCAACCGTCGATATCTCCTCTGCTGCAAAGAGGCGCTTGATCGCTTCGAATTTGTCACCTTCGTTGGCGGTCTTAGCGGCCCAACCGAAGGACAGCTGTCGATCGGGTCCAACGTTTACCACTGAGGGCAACACTCGATCGAAGCCGAGGTCCGCCCACTCATGTGGCGGCGTATCGATGCGAATGACCCTCGTTCCTTGGGCAGTCGCGACTGCCGCTACCGAGTTCGTAGTTCCGAAGTCGATTCCGATGGCAGTCATTCTCCCTCACCTGTGTCAGTCTCCGGCAGGGGCTCAATTTCCGCTCGCCTAGTGCGCCGGGCCACTCCTTCCTTTACAAGGGTCCCATCGGCTTCGTCGACGTAGGCCGGAACGATGACTTCGGTCGACCCCGACGGCGGGCCGTCGATGGAAAACGCGGGTGCGAGATCCTCCTGCCAAGCATCAATACATTTGAGACCCTCCAACTGGGCGAACTGTTGGATTTGACTCCGAACGATCTCCAGAACCCGGTCCGGTGACTCGTCGAGCCGCAACGACACGTCAATAGTCGCCAATTGAGTGAGATGTCGACGCCGACCACGTCCCGACGCTTCGATTGTCGATCGCAGCCCCTCGAATGCCTCAGCAGACTTCGCTGCAGCAGGATCACGGGTGACCAGGAAGGCATCAAGCATCTTTAGTGCCCAATCGAGTTTGTCCAGGAGCTCTTCGAGGCGTCGCCTCATTTGGTTTCTCTTTCAATGAGCGGATCCGGCAGGTCAACAGCGGTCGACGCAACTTCTGTCATGTAGCGCTCCAGCAGTGCCGCTACCTCCAGTGCATCGACTACATCGAGGCGCGACAAGCCGGATGTGATCGGGAGTGGTTCTGGTAGAGGGTTGAACAATCCAGTTTCGCGCACAATTAGAGCCTCTGGATCAGCCGGGACGCGGTATACGTCTATCTCAATCGTATCCATCGCCCGTTCCTGCTCCAGTTCGTGAAGGGCCCATGTCAGGTCCTCAATCTCGTATTGTGAGTTTTCTTCTCGTTTGATCAAGCGAGACTTGGCAGCAAAACCTCGGCGCGCCTCTGAGGCAACAGCCCCATAGGGAATCCCGAGAATGATGTATGGGTTGCGGCGCTTCTGGTTGCTCATCGGCCCAGCCTTCTGGCGTCGTCACGCACCGTCGTCGTGCCATTTATGAGATTGCGTATCTCTCCACGGATCTCTGGATCAGCGGCTATCTGAGCCGCACTTTCTAGGTCCTCGATCACAACCGTGAGGAATTCGATGATGGGCTTGGTCGCCTGGTCAACGGCCGACCAATTGATGCTGCGGCGGTGAGCACCGACAAGCCTCGACTCGATCCGGATGAGAGCGTCAATTGCTTCCTTGACCTGAGCGCGACTGCCCTCGGATGCTGCAATGGCGTACGAGTCGGTGGCCATGTCGACCAGACCTCGGACGTTCTGGCGGTCCGCCTCACTGAGTTTGACCATCAGGTCGCTGCGGGCTCTAACCGCCATGGATCTGACTTTGTCCGAAGGACCTTGTCCCTTTTCGATGAGATCGCGGCATATGGAGAGCACGGCTGCGCTGGCGAGAAGCACACCTTGGCGGGCGTCCATCGGGAGGTCCTGGTCGACTGCCTCGAAGGCCCAGACTGCCGGTCCGATACTCCCGTCGGCCCGGAACACGAGCTGAGCCAGGTTGCCAACGAAGCCATCGCGTTCTCTGGTGACCCAGTCGGGACACTCAGGAGAGATGAGGGCCGATTTGAGGGCGGTGACGTATTCTCTCGGTCCCTTGCTGCGGCCGACGAGCACTTTGTGTTCGTGGTGGCCGACGTTGGGTGACCTATCAGTGTTCTTCTCGTTGGCCAACCATTCCTGGTCCCAATGAGCCAGCATCCTCATGACCCAAAGATGGTCAGCCGTATCGGTCGGTGCCACGGCCAGTGAGCGAAAGAGGTCTCGCAGCTGGGGAGGGAGCTCCCCTTCGTCGGTCGTCGCCTCCCAGGCTTCCTGTTCTGGGTCCCAGATCGTGAGTGCTTGACGAGCGGCAGCCAGCTTGAGGTCGAGCGACGGAGCTTCCTTGGCCAGGCGGACTAGATGTTCCGCGGCAACGTTAGGCGCTAGCTCTTGGGCCAGAACTCCGATGTTGATCTGGAGGTTGGCCGAATAGTGGCCCTCTAGGGCTTTCTCTACGGAGGCAACTGCGGCTTCAACGTGCCCTTGTTGGTGGAGAGCAAAACCGAGAAGGTTTAAGGCTTCGTCTCTAAGGTGCTCGTCTGCTGTTGCCAGAAGTGCTGCCCGAGCCGATCCAGCCGCATCTGACCACTTCCACTCGTAGAGCGAGGCCAATGATTTCCGCAGGTAAAACCTGGCGCCCGCAACACCCGTTGGTTTGACGCGCTCCCAACCTTCAAGGTGCGACGCGGTTTCCCATACCGTTGGGTCAGTTTCCAGCTCAGGGTCGAAGCGACCAGCGTTAAGACTACGAACCAGCGTTGCCGAGATCGGGTTAAGCCGGAGAGCACCTTCATGCGATGTGTCCCCCTCTCTCAGGGCAAGGAGCGCTCGGTAGTGCAGTACCGCTGGGTCCTGATCCACCATCCTGGCCAAACTCTGGCCGTCTCCTGCTACGAACCAACGGCGCGCTAGTTCGGCGACGTGGCCACTCTGCATGAGGTCCGATTCGGAAGCTTCGCCGGGTGTTACGGCCACTCGGACCAATGAAGGGGACTCGTGGTCGGGAGCGAACCAATCAGAATGTCGAGAGAGGAGGTATGGAAGAACATCTGGGACCGTTGCGAGGATGCACTGTTCGCTGGCACCGAAGGGTTCAGGTGCGTCATCCCTCAGCAGGGCAATAGCCACCCGATTGAGATCGGAGCTCCGACTGGGTTCCGAGTATCCAAGGCCCTTGAGGGCGGCACGCAAGACATCTGGTCGAGCCCTTTCACCGCAGATGTGTCGCAGAACCACGGACTGATGATCGGGCGTCGGTGTGTCGAGATGAGTGAGAACCACCGCGGGATCAACTGCTGAGCGGGTAACAGCTTCTGTCAACACAACGAGGTGATCGGGGTACCGGTTGGGCGGGAGTCGGAGAGCATGCTTCGCTGCCTCGGAGAAGGCACCTTGGAGACGGAAGGCCCTCATGAGCAACCATTCGACTTCTGTCTCGGAGATTCCAACGCTGCGGGCTAACTCAACCTTCCCAGCAGCGATCGCCGATCGAGCGAAAAGACGGGCTTCGACTTTGCTCCCATCGTTTCCGGCGGGGAGGCAGAGCTCCGCAGGTATGACGCCCTGCCAGTCAGCGAGGCCCGAGAGGGTATAGAACCGGTAATTCGCAGAAGGTATACCGGACATATCCAGCTCAATCGAGATCCTGCGGAGGTTCGTTGATCGCGTGAAGCGCCGACCATTTACCGCCAGGAGATTGAATACACCATCGGATGCCTCCAAGACAGCCGCAGTTGTCGTTCGCATGCCTACACGAGTAGTCACCAAGCTCCCGACAAGATCTGAGACTCGCTCAACAGGCCCCACATAACATGCACAGCCAGTATTCCCGACCTCGTGAGGGGTGCCGCATGATGTGCAGAAATCCCGGGGGGTCGATGTACCGAGGACCATCGTTCAACCTTTCGGCCGTCACCCTACGAGTCTTGAGGCGGGTGATGTCAACACCACCTGAAAATTCACCTTCTGGTACCGGGTGAAAGTTGACCCTCCCGGTCGGATGGTTGTTCACTCTGTGTTGTCGGTTGGCACCCTCCCGAGGTCGCGGTCTTCGAGCCGGTATGAGTCTCCTTTGAGGGAGACCTCCTCGGCGTGGTGGACCAGTCGGTCGATCATGGCGGCGGCCACCACCGGGTCGCCGAAGACCTCTCCCCAGCGTCCGAAGGGCTTGTTGGAGGTGACGATGACCGAGGCTCTCTCGTATCGGGAGGAGATGAGCTGGAAGAAGAGGTTGGCGGCCCCGGCCTCGAAGGGGATGTATCCGACCTCGTCGACCACCAGGAGCGGGTAGCGGCCGAGACGACGGAGCTCGTCGTGGAGCCTCCCGGCATGGTGGGCGGTGGCGAGCCGGTCGACCCATTCGGCGGCGGTGGCAAAGGCCACCCGATAGCCGGCTTGGCAGGCTCGGATCGATAATCCGATCCCGAGATGGGTTTTGCCGGTGCCGGGTGGACCCAAGAAGACCACGGTCCCGCGGGCAGCGACGAAGTCGAGGGCTCCGAGGTGAGCGATCACGTCTCGCTTGAGGCTGCGCTGATGGTCGAAGTCGAACTCCTCGAGGGTCTTCCGGGCCGGGAAACGGGCGGCGCGGATGCGAATCTCACCGCCGTTCGACTGGCGGGCAGCCACCTCCCGTTCCAGGCAGGCGGCTAGGAATTCCTCATGGGTCCAGTCCTCTCGCCGGGCCCGTTCCGCCAGGCGAGGGAAGGCCCGAGCCAAAGAAGGTGCTTTCAAAGCCCGGCACAGGAAAGCGACATAGGAGGTGGGTTTTGTCCCCGCTGCCATCAGGCCACCTCGGTGATGGCGTCGTAGACGGCGAGGTCTCGTTCCTCGACCTCTGCCACCGCCGCACTCCGCGTAAGGGCAACCCGCGTCGGGTTGCCATCATTTGATGCCGCCCCTCTCGGTCCTCGACGTTTACGGGCAACCTCTACGAGGGTGCCGACGAGGCGGCGGCGGAGAGGCTCGATGCGCAAATCGCGTCCTATGCGCGTCCAAAGCGTGACCTGGGCGCTGTTGTCCGGCTTCCGAGAGCGAAGAAAGCCAAGCGGCAGCGTGGCTTCCTGGTGGGCGTTAGGTGACTCGAACACCTGACCTTTTCCTTGTAAGGGAAGTGCTCTACCAACTGAGCTAAACGCCCTTCGCGTAGTTGCCTGGACTTTCAAGATAGAAGCTGTATGGAAGGTTCTGGATGGTGGCAATTGCCATCAAAGTCTCTACCTCCAAAACCTTCCCACCTGACTCAAGTTTGCCGATCATGACTCTTGACCACCGTTCACCCGTGGATTCGGTGAGTGCATCGGCTAGCTGCTGTTGGGTTTGTCGGCGATAGCGACGGCCCATTGCGATTGCGGTTCTTGGATCTGCCCGTTCCACCTGCCGGTTCATTCGTGCCTCCCTTTGCATAAATAGTTATCCACAGATGACGCGGGATGTCAAGAAAATACTTGACAAAGAATCGTGGACGACGCATACTCGCCCATCGATGGCAGATACGCACCAACTCACCAGCAACCAGCGGATGGCCGACGCCCTCCTCTCTGGACTGGAAGACGACCCCACCACTCTTGAAGAATTCTTAACAGCCGGCCAACGGCGCGGCCTCGGATATGAGGGGATCGCCAAAGAGCTCTACGGCCGTACCGGCGGCGTCGTCTCCCTCTCCTACACGACCGTTAAACGGTGGCTCATCGACTTCGGGATCGTCGAGGAAGCCTCTTGACCGAGATCCAGCCGTTCGCTGCTCTTGATAAGGCAACCGAGGCAGCGTTGCGTGCTTCCATCCGTCGTTTCGGCGTGATCGTGCCGGTAGTTCAGACACCCGAGGGCCGCATCCTGGATGGGCACCACCGGGTACGAATCGCGCGTGAAGAGGGTGTTGAGTTTCCGATCCGATATCAGAAGGTAAGGGACGACGAAGAGGCTCGAGAGATCGCGATCACGCTCAACGCTGACCGTCGGCATCTCACCAGAGA
>JACCTH010000112.1 GCA_013812505.1 Acidimicrobiia bacterium
TCTCTCGTAGACCCCCTGGATATGATTCCGGGCCCACCCACGTCGGAGTGGCGGAAATGGCAGACGCGCTAGGTTGAGGGCCTAGTCCCCGAAAGGGGGTGGGGGTTCAAGTCCCCCCTCCGACACCCAATAGCCACGGGCCCTTTCAGCCGGAAATCGGGTTAGGTGAGGTGATCGAATGGCAGCGCGGGTGACATTGGGGTGACATTTCCCCGATTCGATCCCGCATTGCTTCCTGTAGGTCGCACTATCGTCGCCTCGAGGAGGGGACAGCGGCCATGGAGGAACACCATGGAGCTCGTCGACCACTTGCTAGCGATTCTCGCTGGACCCAATCCTGCACCGCAAGTGGGCAGCTGATGGCCCCAGGATATGCGGAGTACGAAGTCCGCGGAGCTTGGAACTATGCGCGATCCGCCGGCTACACAGAATGGACTGGGTTAGGAATGGACCGCCTCACACCCCGGCGGCCGAGCGCAGGCAGCTGAGATCAAGATTTTCTCAAGCATCGACGCTTGGCGCCATCTCGCTCGCGTGTCGGATGACTGTGCCCTAGGCCCCCTCCCCATTCACCCCTTTCAAGAACTCCGTGAAAAAAACGGCCATTTGTAACGCGGGGTTGCGCCTAGGCGCGAAAGAGGCCCCGGGGTTCGTCCCCGGGGCCTCTCCCCTAACGGGACTTAGGACAGGACGAAGGTCCTGGCTGTCAGGAGACTCGAGTCCACGTCCACGGTCAGTCCGTTGATTCCAAGGATTCCAAGGAGTGCGTCGATGATTCCGACCCCGTTGATCACGGAATTGTCACCAGCGACTAGGAGCGTGGGCGCAGCGGTCACCGTGAATCCGAGCGTGTTCGCGTCGACGGCCACGCAGGTGACGTTGGTACCGCAGGTAAGTCGCACCGAGGTTCCACCGAGAGCCTCGACCAAATCGATCGAGGTGCCAGCGAGCGGCGCAGCGACATCTGTATCAAAGTCGACGGTGATCGTGTCACCGACGTCGAGCACCAGCGATGTACCACCATTGGTCGCAACCGTCGCTGTAATCAAGGGCGCCGGCCCGGGCGCGGGAACCGCGTCAGCGGCCAGCAACCGGGTCAGAAACAGCGCCATCTCCCACCGAGTCAACAGCAGGTCAGGACTGAAAGCGGTGCCGCCGGTCCCCAGGGCGATGTGCTTGTCGGCCAGGGCATTGATGGCGGTCTGAGCTTCGGTCGACAAGTTGCCGATATCAGTGAACTGGTTGTGAGCGGGGTCGTCAGGTAGGGCGACTCCTGCGGCCAGGCCAAGGCGGTAGATGAACAAAGCCATCTGCCAGCGGCTCACACCTTCGAGGGGCGAGAACGTGGTGGTGGTGGTGCCTTTGCTGATACCGAGTTGGGTGATCTGGTTGATCGCGTCCTGTGTCGCCTGCGGAAGCGCACCGATGTCGGTGTAGCCCTGGGCGACCGGCGCCGGGATCGAAATCCCGTGGACGGCAGCCTGGCGAATCAGGAACAGCGCCATCTGCCACCGGGCGGTGGTGTCATTTGGCGAATAGGTTGTTGGGCTGGTGCCCTTCGTGATCCCGAACGCAAAGAGGCAATTGATTGCCGTCTGCGTCGTCGAGTCGAACCCGCCGATGTCGGTGAACCCGGCGCTGGGTGTGCTCGCGGGACATGGTGTTGACGTGTCGATTGCTACGAGGTGCGCACTCGCCGGCAGTGCAACAGCCAGAAGGCTGAAGACTGCGGCGAGGACGGCAACCCGGGCGACCCACGATCGCGTCCGGCGGTTTGATCGTTTAGGCACTGTGGCCTCCTTCTCTTGCAATGCCAGGGGTGTTACCCCTAGCAATAAGAAGCTAACCCACCTGAGGTATCCGGGTCGGAATTTCTGAGTCCACCCTCTTTTGCCGCGACATGGGTCTTGAGCGCAAACAGCCCCGGCCGGGCTCACCTGGGATGATGTTCTTATCCCAGACATTGGCGCTGCGGTCATCGACATCCGCCGGCAGTACCGCCAGGTTGATGGAAGGCTTGAATATGCCCCTGTGAACACCGCGAAATCGGAACGAAGGTTCACAGTCGACCCCACCACCGCCGGCATTCTGGACGCCCTCAGAGGCTCCCAGCAGGAAGCGTTCGGGCGAGACTGGTCGAGCGCTTGGCCGGTTTTCATGCGTCCAGATTTGTCACCATTCCGCCCGGACTATGTGAGTCGGGCGTTCCAGGCCGCGGCGCGAAGGCTGGGCTTGAAACCAATCGGTCCCCACGGCCTCAGGCATTCCCTGGCGACCAGCCTGGGAGAAGCGGAGGTGCCGCTGCTAATCGTCTCCCGGCTCCTTGGTCATTCAAGTACCCGGGTCACAAGCGATGTCTATTCGCACGTGTTCGCCGAGACTGCTGGGGAAGCGGTTGCGCTGGCCGCGGGCCGTCTCATCGGTTCCTAGTCCCGGCATACTTTCGGCATACTTTTTCGCCTCGCTTTGACTTTTGGAGGTAGTCAATGGGTCCTAGGCAAATCCCGTTTTTAGCCTGCTACCGTTGAGGAATCGGCCACCAGAGTGGACGAGGTTCGACGGGAAGGAAACCGACCGTTTTTGACTGGGGGTCAAGAGGTCGGGAGTTCAAAGCTCCCCAGCCCGACTGAAGAATCCGGGGATGCCGGCATACTTTCGGCATCCTTATCGACTTCGGATCGATTTGAAGCGCCGCTTGGTCCCGCATAACCCCCGTAAAGAGGAAACCCCCCGGTGCCCAGTG
>JACCTH010000043.1 GCA_013812505.1 Acidimicrobiia bacterium
AACCCACCCCCTCTCCTATTCCGACCTCGGCGACACCATCCCTCCGGCGGTCCGCCGCTATGTGAAGTGGCGGGACCAGGGCTCCTGTTCGATCGAGGGCTGCACGAGCCGTTACCGGGTCCAACCCCACCACATCCATGAACAGCAACATGGCGGCGACCATCATCCCGACAACCTGATCAGCCTGTGCTGGTATCACCATCATGTCGCCATCCACCAACAGGGGATGATCATCGACCCCGACTCGCCCACCCACCGCCGCAAACTCCTCTGGCCCAACCACTCCCCACCCGACTCGAGCTAATTGTTGCCGGCACTTCGCTGCCGAACGGCTTCGTATACAGAACACCCGCCGCAACTGATGCATTCTTGGGATGAACCCGCTGCCCTACATTGCCTGGGTGAGCTTTGATGTTCCAGCCGACGCTTATGACCGGTTCATGGGGCGTTATTCGATCCAGCTTTCGCCCCAGCTTGCCGACTTAGCCGAGGTCGCTCCCGGGCAAACCGCGCTTGATGTCGGTTGTGGTCCCGGTGCCCTCACCGGTGAGTTGGTACAACGCCTGGGGGCGTCGGGCGTCTTGGCAGTGGACCCATCGAAGCCGTTCGTTGAAACCGCCCGATCGCGATTCCCTGGAGTGGTTGTCGAGCAGGCATCGGCCGACAGTTTGCCTTTCGAGGACCAGGTTTTCGATCGCACCCTTGCTCAACTTGTAGTCCATTTCATGCCTGACCCGATTGCAGGATTGAGCGAGATGAAGCGAGTGACGAAGTCCGGCGGAGTCGTTGCGGCTTGCGTTTGGGACTTCGGGGGCGACCGAGCCGCAGTCAGCCCGCTCTGGCAGGCCGCCCGCCAGCTCGATCAAAACGTCGATGACGAATCCGACTACCCGGGAACTCGAGCCGGACACCTCGGAGACCTGTTCCGAGCGGCAGGTTTGCGAGATATCAAAGAGACAGAACTCGCAGCTTCCGTCTCATACTCAACCTTCGAAGACTGGTGGGAACCCTTCACCTTCGGCGTAGGGCCATCGGGAGCGTATGTGTCAAAGCTCGACCCCGAGCAAAAGGACCGTCTGCGAGATATCGCTCGCTCCCAGCTCGGAGAGACTCTTACCATCGTCGCCACCGCCTGGGCAGCCCGCGGTGCCGCCTAAGACTTGAACAGCCACTCGACTCGTTCGCCGAGAAGCGCGAGTACCTCCTCGGCCAGCTCAGGATGTTCCGCGAGCCTTGGATCGCGATCGACCAGGGCGAAAGCCTCGCGGCGGGCGGCGACCAGCTCCGCGTAGTCGCGGAGGATGTCGGCGATGCGAAGGTCGACCATCCCCGACTGCTTCGCCCCGAACACCGTGCCCTGGCCCCGCAGCATGAGGTCGATCTCGGCCAGTCGAAACCCATCGGTGCTTTCGACCATCGCTCCGATCCGCTGCTCGCCTTCGTCGGTGGTCGGGTCGGCGATCAAGATGCAAAGCCCCGGGGCGGTGCCTCGACCGACTCGGCCGCGCAACTGATGGAGTTGGGAAAGTCCAAACCGATCGGCATCCTGGATCACCATCAGGGTGGCGTTGGGAACGTCGATCCCGACTTCAATCACCGTGGTCGCTACCAAAACATCGATCTGTCCGGCGCGAAAGGCGGCCATCTCCGTCTCCTTCTCGAGCGGCGAGAGTTGCCCATGAATCAGCCCAACCCGCAAGTCAGAAAACTCTTCGGAAAGCCGATCGAACTCCGAGTTGGCGGAGGCGAGCTCCAGCTTGGGGCTGTCCTCCACCAATGGGCAAACGATGAAGGTCTGGTGCCCTTCGGCCACCGCTTGTTTGACCAGGTTCCAGGCGATGTACTCGTTGGATCGTTTGATCGCCCTGGTCTTGGTCGGGCCGCGTCCCCGGGGCATCTCGTCGAGCAGCGACACGTCGAGGTCGCCATAGAGCGTCATCGACAGAGTGCGAGGGATCGGGGTGGCAGTCATGATCAGCACATCGGGGTCGGCAGTTACCGCCTTCTCTTTCAGCATGACCCGTTGGGCAACGCCGAACCGATGTTGTTCGTCGACCACTGCCACGGCGAGGTCGGCAAACTCAACGCCTTCCTGGATCAAGGCATGGGTCCCGATCACCAGGTCGACGTTCCCCGCGGCGATGGCTTGTCTGATCTCGGCCCGGCGGGCTTTCGGGTCATAGTTGGTACGGGCTTGCGACGAGGTGAGCAGGGCGATCCGCACCGGGAGGTCGGAGGCTTGCGAGAACAGACTCTCCATTCCCAGACCCGCTGCTTCTTCGCCCGGCGAAAGCGCGGCGGTTTCCAACAGCGCCCGGATGCCGAGGAAATGCTGGATCGCCAGCACCTCGGTCGGTGCCATCACCGCGGCTTGGAGACCGGCGGCCACGGCCTCGAGCATGGTTGCCACCGCCACCACGGTCTTGCCGGAACCGACCTCACCTTGCAGTAACCGATGCATGGGATAGGGCGCTTGCAGGTCGGCACGGATCTCGGCTAGCACCCGTTGCTGAGCGTTGGTCAACTCATATGGGAGACCTCGGAGGAAACGGTCGACTAGCTCGCCGCCCACCTCGTGCGAGCGGCCGCGCGACTCGTCGAGCTGATGGCGCTTTTGTAAAGCGAGGGCGAGCTCTAGACGGAACAGCTCGTCGAAAACCAGCCGGCGCCGAGCCTTGTCAACATCGCCTTCGTCATCTGGAAAATGGATCTTGTCGAAAGCCCACGCCCGGTCCGCGAGGCCAAGCAGCGCGATGAGCTCTACTGGGATCGGGTCCGGAACTGGCAGCGAACGCTTGAGTGCGTCGAATATGTAGCGGCGAATGTTTCCCGGTTTCACGCCTTTGAACGCTCCATGGATCGGCACCAGCCGTCCGGTTCGGAGGCCGTCGCTGTCGAGCTCGTCGACTGCGGGATTGGTCATTCGCCGAGCTCGGTTGAATCGCTCGATCTTCCCCGAGAAAAGAGCCTGCGTCCCCACCTTCAGCGTCGTGGCGCGATAGGGCTGGTTGAAGAAGCTCACCTCCATGTCGGAAGTTCCGTCGCTCACTTTCATGCTGACGATCGACATATTGCGCTTGGGGCGGCGAATCGAGACCGATGTGACCGTGGCCAGAAGCGTCACCTCCTCGCCTATGGGAGCAAGTGCCAGAGGCTCGATGCGGGAGCGGTCGAGATACCTTCGCGGGACGTGCAGCAAGAGGTCGGCGACGGTGAGCAGCCCATTGCGACGCAGAATGTCGCCGGTCGGTCCCGACAGACCGCGAACGTTCTCAATCCCAATCGTCGCCAACTTGGCCAGCGTTGCCACAAGCCAAAGGTAACGGGCTAATCTTGCGACTTCTATGTCCTACCGCTGTGAAGTGTGCGGCAAGGAGCCGAGCTACGGGAACACCGTTAGCTTTTCGCATAAGCGCAACAACCGGCGCTGGCTCCCCAACATCCAAATCGTCCGCGTCAAACATGGCTCGAACACGCGTCGAGCCCGCATTTGCACGTCGTGCATTCGGGCAGGAAAGGCCGAAAAGGTCTGATTCGTGCAGGGTGTCGTCAAGATTTACGACCCCGTCACCGGTGCCGGCGTGATCGTTCGTGACGATGACCGTTCCGAGGTTTTTCTAAGACCCGGCTCGTTGGCCGGGTCGATCTTTCGCAGCCTTCGCCAAGGGCAGCGCATCGTTTTCGAGGTCGACGACTCAAGCGGCCAACCCTTTGCCACCACCGTTCGCATCGGCTCGGACGGCTACTGACCTGTCGGCCGACGCGGCGAAAGCCCCGTCGGTATAGTCGCAGCAGGGTTCCCTAACGACCGTAGGAGGTCTCGTGGTTCAGGCATTCGTGCTAATCCAGACCGAGGTTGGCAAAGCCGCCAACGTCGCCGAGCAGGTCCGGACTATTCAAGGGGTCGAGTCGGCGGATGACGTCACCGGTCCCTACGACGTGATCGTCAAAGCCGAAGCGGCGGACGTCGATGCTCTCGGCAAGCTGGTCGTCTCCAAGATCCAGTCGATCGAAGGCATCACGCGGACGCTCACCTGCCCGGTGGTCCACCTCTAATCATCCCTGCGTAAAAAACCCCGGGATTAAGGGCGCAGATTTACGCAAGAATGGGATTGTTAAGCCAGTTTGCTTTGGATCGTTCCCGCGTTGCGGAGCGCAGAGCCGTCGGCGCCAGCTATCGAGAAGCGACGCGTTGGCCGGTTTAGGGCTTCTTCGATCATGCCTCGGAACAAGTCGAGTCGGCTGAGCTTGGGGTCGATCCAGAGGTAGGCGGCCATCGACCCGGGGATGGTGTTGACCTCGTTGACAAACACCTCGCCGTTGCGTTCGAGGAAGTCAATCCGGCAGATCCCGCGCAGGCCCGCGGCGAGCGTCACCGAGGCGGCCAGTTGACGAAGCCGGTTCTCGGTGTGGGCGTCCATTTGCGCTGGAAGTTGGCGACCGCCGCTTACCTCGCCACCCCAGGCCAAGTATTTCTGGCTGTACGAATAGATCCCGCTCCCGCTCCGCACGGGCTCCTCGATCGCCGAGAGCTCGGTCGAAGGCCAGGTACGAACCGCGACCTGCAGATCGCGGCTATCGGCCAGGAAAATCTCAGCGACCCCGCCTGACCAATAGAACGGCGAGGTCTGCACGAGCGCCAAAGCCGTCTCCCAATCCTCGACCACCTCGATCCCGATCGAGGAACCGCCGAAACGGGGTTTGCAGATAAATGGTCCGTCAAAGCCAGGTTGCGCGTTGGCCGACACGAGAACCCGAGGGAGCGTTGGCATGCCGGCCGCGGCCATCGCCGCGCCGAACGCGAGCTTGTCCATCCCCAGCGCCGACGCCGCCTGACCTGGACCGGTGTAGCGCAGCCCGGCGAGGTCGAAGATCCCTTGCAGGGTGCCGTCCTCGCCGGGACCGCCGTGACAGCAAACGACCACCGCGCTGACCGCGATCGGTTTCTTGCTGACGAATCCCTGTCCGGGAGACGCAATTAGCTGCACCGCTCTCGACTTCCGCGGAGGGCCGTCGACAAAGTCTCGGGCCTCCGAGTCGGCGTCGACCTGGAACCAATCGCCACCTTTGGTCCAGTAGAACGCCTCGACATCAGAAAGCGCATGGGCGGCCTGCAAGCCGGTGAGGATCGAGATGTCGTGCTCGTCGGAAGGTCCTCCGAAGACGACCGCGGGCCGGCTCATGTGGGTTTATGGATAATGGTCGGGAAGGTCGTTTTCATAGAGGACGGCGTCGCCGGGTCCGAGGTTGGCGCGAACCCATTCCACCGCTTGCGATCGAGAATCGACCACGGTAACGAGGGCGCGCCCGGTTTCTGCTCCTTCGATCAGGGCCCGTCGGTTGGTCCGGCCCACGACGACGAGGTCGGTCGCTTCATAGGCCGCCTCGGCAGCGAATGACCTGTTGGCCAGGCTCTGCTTATCGCCGAGCTCGACCATCCCTGGGGTCACCACCACCCGTCGACCGTCGCCGTCAACGGCCAACAGCCTCTCCAGCGCTGCTCTGGCCCCGGCAGGGTTCGAGTTGTAGGTGTCGTCAATGACAGTCACACCACGATCGGAAACCGAGAAATGTCGCCGGTGGGCCGTGGTCGGCAGATCGGGCAACCGACCGACGATGTGATCGACAGACGTTCCCAGCGCGCGCGCCGCACCGATCGCGCAGGCAAGGTTGGCCGCGAACACCTCGGCGCCAACGATTCCGACTTCTCGCTCGTCGATCCAGACCGATCCGTCGACAACGGCAACATTCGCTCCCCGGTCGAGGGCGGAGCATCTCACCACGTCACCGCCGAAGCGGCTTGCAAGCTCGGCCAACAACGGATGGTCGACATTCAGCACGGCGACCTTGGCGTCAGCCAGGATTTCGGACTTCGCAGCTGCGATCTTCTCTTCGCTGCCGAATCTTTCGAGATGAACCGGGCCAATCGAGGTGATCACCGCGATCCCGGGTGGAGCCAGCGAGCAGAGGTCGGCGATCTCGCCCGGGCCGTAGGTCCCCATCTCGGCGACAAAGACGTCGGTCCCCGAGGCAACTTGTTCGTTGATGGCCCGAGCGATGCCGAGGCGGTTGTTGAACGATGCCGGAGTGAGCACCGTGGCTTTGAAGCCGGCCAGCAGATGACCGAGGTAGGCCTTGGTGGTGGTCTTGCCGTAGCTCCCGGTGATTCCGACGACACGGGCACCGCTCGCCTTGAGGCGTTCCCTCGCCTTCGTCACCCATTTCTCGCCCAGGCGACGCTCGATCGGCTGGACCAACCACAATCCGGCATCGATCAACAGAGGCAGTCCCACTACAGCCGCCAACGCCGGTCCCGGGTGGCCTATGGCCGCTGACCCGACGATAAGAGGCGCGACCAAAAGGCCGGTGAGGATTGCCAAGCGCCGCAGCCGCCCCGTCCAGGCGAGCTGGGAGGTGCGACCCCTCCAGGACAGTCCTACTGGGGCGATCACTGCCAGCAATCCGAACCAAGCCAGGCGAGGTTCGAGGACGAATGATCCTGCCAGACCAACGAGGGCCAGCAATCCTAAGGCTTGGTTGAGCGAAGAAACCTTCCACCACCGCCAGGCGAATCGACTCGCGGCCGCCGGGAGATAGTGCTCCCGTTGGGCGACCCGGAACCAACGAATCGAGGCGAGCGCCGCCCCGACACAAGCACCGACCAGCGCCAGCCAGATCATCTGCGAAGCGACTCGACTGCTCGGCGGAGCTCTTCCGGGTGACTAAGTGGCAAGAGATGACCGGCGCCTTTGACCACGCGGAGATCGGCCTGAGGGATAACGGCTGCCGCCGCCTCGGCGACGGTCAACGGCACCTCGCGATCGTCCGCGCCCCAAAGCAACACCACCGGCGGCTTGAGACGAGGAAGAAGCTCGGCGTAATCGTCGTTAACGGCCTTAACCAAAATCTCGCGCATCACGCCCGTCGCTGCTCGATAGTCGGTGGAGCCATAACGCTGCCGCAAGGTCTCGATAGCCGAGTCCGGGAGCAGCTTGCGACGGTGGGCCCAACGTGTCAGCCGGTAAAGCAGCGGCGGCCGGCTCGGCGTTGTCGTTCTTATCAACGGAACGCCGGTGAGCACCAGTCCTGCGAAACGGTCGGGGTGATTGGCCGCCAAGACGGCGGCGATCCGGCCACCGAACGAATGGCCGATCAGAATCGGCTCTGAGCCGAGCGAGTCGAGCAACGGCTCCAAGAGGGAGGCGTAGCCGTCAACCCCGATTGCCGCCGCGGGTTCCGGTGAGGCGCCAAATCCGGGCAGATCCGGGGCGAGGTACCCCAGCCCATTGAGCGCAACCCTGAAATCAGAGCCCCGCCGGGCCCAGCCATGGAGAGCAAGGATCCGCGGATCCCCCTCGACCACAGCAAAAATCGACCCAAAGGCCCTTAAGGCCAAGAGAACCGCTCGAGGATTGGCTCCTCCCTCGCCGGGGAGTTACTCAATGACCGGGCCACAGAGGTCGAGAATACAGATGAACCCCTACCCGAAAAGGCCAACAGTTCCTGCCCCGACATCTGACGTAGCCCCCGTGTGGCGCTTCCGGGCTGCCGCGATGAAGCGGTCGGTCGCTTTGGCATGGGTGGTCTTGGTGATTTTGGCCGCACAGGCCGTCCGCGAAGGGGCCTTCGTCTACCTAGGGCTGTCCCTATCGGTCGTCCTGATGGCGATCGTGCTCATCGCCTCCTCGTTGCTCGATTGGCAGCGAATCATGCCAACGAATAGCGGACCATGGGCAACGCTTGCCTGGATCGGAACAATCATTGTGTGCCTGATCGTCATCGGCTCGCCCAAGGAGATGCAAACCCTCGCCTCCCCCATGTTCTTTGGGCTGGTCGCCCTGAGTGGGCTGGTCCTCGACCGGGTCAAGCATGTCATCGTGAGCGTGCTAGCTGTCGCGGGACTCGGATTTCTGTCGTTTCTCGCCGCGACCCAGGTGGCGACGCTGCTCGTCCAGATCTTCTCTGTGGTGGTAGTCGCGACGGCCACTGCCTTGATGGGGTATGAGTTCGAGCAAGAATCCGTGCGGAGCGCGCGCCGCCTGACCGACCTCCAGCGCCAACGCGCCGACTTCGAGAGGCTCTACGCGGTCTCAACGACCCTCGCCGGCGCCGATTCTCTTGCAGAAGTCCTCCCCGAGTTAGTCGGGCGTATATGCAACTACCTCAATGCGCAGGTGGGGGTGGTGATGCTTTATGTGCCCGACACCCACGAGTTGCGTTTGATGAACCCGCTCTGGGTCAGCGGCTACCCGGTCGAAGCCGGCGATTTCACCGTGCCGGTAAGTACCGGTGGGGTGCTGGCCCAGGTCTTCAAATCGGGAAAGCCCCTCCACCTCGACCGTATTTCTGATCGACCGGACGCATTCGGCATCCTCGGCGAACTGGGTCTAACCGAGGCGATCCTGGCTCCCTTGCGAGTGGAGCAATTCAAGGTCGGGGTGATCGCGGTGGGCGATCCTGCTGCCGGCACTTTCGGCGAGGAACAGGCCGAAGCGCTCTCCTCGCTCGGCGCCCCGGCGGCGTTGGTCCTTAGCCAGCTGGGCAGATACGAGGCGGTGGCCGAGATGACGAGACGGCTCGAGGAAGTGGCGCAGATGAAGACCGACTTCGTCTCCGTGGTCAGCCACGAGTTGCGCACACCGTTGACCTCGATCATCGGATCGCTCGACACCGTTGCTCGGCCGGAGCTAGCACCCGGGTCCGAAGCGGCGAGGAACCTGCTCAGCACGGCGCGGCGTCAGGCCGGGCGCCTGCAGCGACTGATCGAAGACCTTCTCATCGTCAGCCGCCTAGAGAGGAATGCGGTCCCGATTCAACTCGAGAAGGTCGTGCTGGAAACTTTCTTGGCGGACGTTGTTGGCGCGCTGCAAATTGCACAGGTCCAGATCGATGTCGAGCCCGCCGACCTAACTGTGCTATCCGACCCCGATCACCTCGATCGCATCTTTCTCAACCTGCTCGAGAACGCAGTGAAGTACGCGCCCGACAGCCCGGTTGAGGTGAAGGCAATCGCCTTGGCTAATCGGGTGGAAGTGTCTGTGATCGATCATGGATTTGGCATCCCGGCCGGCCAACGCGAACGGATCTTTCATCGCTTCACCCAGCTCGAAGGCTCGGCGACCCGCACCCGCGGAGGCACCGGTCTGGGCCTGAACATCGTCAAAGGGTTGGCGGAAGCGATGAAAGGCGGAGTCGAAATGCGCGACACCTCCGGCGGCGGCGCCACCTTCGTGGTGACCTTGCCTCGCACCGCGCCGGTGCCTCTGGCCGCGGCGGCGAACTACTCGAGCTACTAGGAGCTCTCGCCTTTCGTCGGGGGAGCGGAGATGGCATGGAATCCACCATCGACGTGGATCACCTCGCCAGTGGTCAACGGGGCCCAGTCGGAGAGAAGGACGCAGATCATCTTCGCTACCGCCTCCGGGTTGGAGGAATCCCACGGGAGCGGAGCTCTTTCGGCCCAGGTGTCGTGCAGATGGTCGAACCCGGGAATCGACTTGGCGGCGACGGTCCGAAGCGGCCCGGCCGAGACCAGATTGACCCTCACCTGATGCTGGCCGAGGTCGCGAGCGAGGTAGCGGCAGACTGATTGCAGCGCCGACTTGGCCACTCCCATCCAGTCGTATGCGGGCCAGGCCGTGCGGTTGTCGAAGTCGAGTCCCACCAGCGCTCCTCCGCCGGCCTTTTGCAGTAGCGGAAGCACGCCCACCGCCAGCGTCTTGAACGAAAACGCCGAGGTGAGAAAGGCGGTTGCGGCGGATTCGGCTGGAGTGTTGAGAAAGTTGCCCCCGAGGGCGTCGGCCGGGGCGTAGGCGATGGCATGGAGGGCGCCGTCGAGGCTCCCCCATCGTTGCTCGAGATCGCCCACCACCGCGGTGACGTCGGCTGGCTCGTTGATGTCGAGCTCGAGAACTGGCGGTGGAGTCGGCAGCCTCTGCACGGCCCGCTCAGTCAGGCGCATCGCCCGCCCGAAACCCGTCACCACGATCTCCGCCCCTTGCTCCTGCGCCACCCGGGCGGCGGAAAAGGCGATCGAGTCGTCGGTGGTGATCCCGGTGATCAAAAGCCGCTTCCCCGCTAGCAACATCAGGCGCTCCTTGTGCTCAAAAGTTCCCTCCAAAGGTCATGATCCCGCGGATTCCGAGGCCCATCAGGAAAAGCAGGAGCAATCCGTAGTAAAGACCAGGCTTGCGACGGAATTGGGCGCGGTAGATGTAGGCGAAGGTGAGGGTGAAGGAGATGACCACGCCGTAGAAGACGTGCTGGTTGCCCGGATCCTTGCTCTCGAAGTTCATCGCCCCCAGACCTAGCAACACCTGCAGCAACAGAGCCGTGATGGCGATAGCGACGATGATCCAAAAACCGCGACCGATTGGACGCTTCCGCCAATGGATCGCCAGCGCCACCAACCCGGCCAGACCCGTACTCGCGACCGCGACCCAGCCCCATGCCTGATGCAGCTCGCCCAAACCGGCAACTAGCCCATGAGAAGGTCGGCGTACTGATCGCGTACCACCTTCTTGTCGAACTTGCCGGTCCCGGTCTTGGGGATGGCCTCGATGAAGACCACCTTGTCCGGCAGCCACCACTTGGCGACTTTGTCGGCGAGGAATCCGACCAGCTCCTCCTGATCGGCGTTGGCGTTGGGCCGCAAGACCACAAAGGCCACCGGACGCTCGTCCCATTTGGCGTGCTTCAGCCCGACCACGGTCGCTTCGGCGACTGCCGGGTGGGCCATCAGCGTGTTCTCGAGGTCAAGAGAGGAGATCCACTCGCCGCCTGATTTGATGACATCTTTGGCGCGGTCGGTGATCTTGATGTAGCCCTCGGGGGTGATCTTGCAGACGTCACCGGTCCGCATCCAGCCATCCTGGAAAGTCTGTGCCGATCGGGCGTCTCGGTAGTACTCGGCGGCAATCCAGGGGCCGCGAATCAACAGCTCACCGAAGGCCTCGCCATCTTCTGGGAGCCGGTTTCCCTCGTCGTCGACAATCTTCACCTGCAGACCGGCGGCGGGCAGACCCGCTGTTTCCAAGACGTCGAGCTGCCGATCGAACTCCCAGTCGGCCATGTGCGGCTTCAGCATCGCCACCGACGCCACCGGGTTCGTCTCAGTCATGCCCCAGCCTTGCTTGATGAGAATGCTGCGATTCTTCCAGAACCAGTCGATCATCACGCGGGGAACCGCCGACCCGCCGCACAGGAATCCGCGCATCGAGGAGAGGTCGGCCTCGGGGTGCTCACTCAGATAATGCATGATCCCCAACCAAACCGTCGGCACTCCCGCCGCGAACGTCACCCGCTCCTTCTCGAACAAGTTGACGAGGCCGGCCGGAGTGAGGTCGGGACCCGGGTAGGTGAGCTTGGCGCCCACCGCCGTGGCCATAAACGGATAGCCCCAGGCCGAGGCGTGGAACATCGGCACGACCGGAAGGACGTTGTCGTCCGCGGTAAGCGAAACCATCGCCAGGTTGGATATGGCATGGATGTACGTCGAGCGCTGGGTGTAGGCGACGCCTTTGGGGTTTCCGGTCGTTCCCGACGTGTAACAGAGCATCATCGGGGAACGCTCGTCAAGGAACGGCCACTCTCCCCAAGGCTCGGCTTCGTCGAGCAGATCCTCGTAGGCGATGGCATTCGGCAGCGAGGTGTCTCCGACCGAGTCACCCATCACGATGTAGTGACGGACGGTTTCCAAGTTCGGGGCGATCCGCTCCATCAGCGGAACGAGATCGGGATCGACGAACAAGGCGCCATCCTCAGCATGGTTGACGATGTAGGCGACCTGCTCAGGGAACAGCCGCAGGTTGATCGTGTGACAGATGCGGCCAGTGTTGGCGGTTGCCCAATAGAGCTCGTGGTGGCGGCGGTTGTTCCACGCGAAAGTGGCGATGGCCTGGCCTTGATCGATTCCGAGGCGGTTCTGTAGCGCGCTCGCCAGCCGGCGAACTCGCCCATCAACCTCGCCGTAGTTGGTCCGGACCAGGCTGCGATCGGATTCCACCGAGACGATCTCTTGACCGGGATGAATCCGAACCGTCCGCTCGTAAAGGGTCGAAAGATTGAGGGGGAAGTCCATCATGTGCGTCATCGGTGACTCCTGATCGGGTTTAGCCGAGGACCTGGCGCTTTTGCGCCTCGTACTCCGCATCGGTGAGACGGCCCTCGTCGTGGAGCTTCGAGAGGATCTGCAGCTGCTCGGCTCTCGACACTCCCTGGCCGCCGCGCTCAAGGGTCAGCATCCGCTCTTCCCGAGCCTTATAGATCAGATTCTTCTTCTCTTCGGCTCGCGGAATGTCGCTATAGAGGGTCTGTCCGGTCTCTCCCGCCGATTCGATCATCACATCGCCGCTACCCACCATCCGTTCAAACACGGACTGATTGAAGGAGACGGTGTTGATCATCTCGAGCGGGATCTCTTTGCCCGCCTTGCTGATGAAGCCACTGCGCTGGATGACCCGCTCGTTCGTGATGACATGGTCGGTCGTCATCCAATCGACCAATTTGCGGATCGTCACAACGAACCACAACACCGCCACCGCAATTGGGCCCCAAAAGGACCAGGGAGCAGGGCTGAACACCAGCAACACGACGACCAGCGCGATCGCGAGCAGAGTAAGACCGAGGGGACCGAGGATGGCGGTCCAATGGGGTTTGAACTCGGATACCACCTCTTCGCCAGGACTGAGCAGCTTTTTCGAGTAGGCCACGCAGCGACGTTAGCAATCGGGCCTTGGCGCGGACCTCCGCGAAAACATGTTGCAGCAACTCGACTCGTCGTTTACATTCGCTGGTGCGGCGGTCTTCGGACCCCACGCAATTGTCACCCTGAGATTGTGGGCCTTCGGGTCGTCGTCTCAGCGAGGACGTAGTCCCTAGATGGGACTCGTGTGCGACCTTCGGGTCAGCACCTGGAAGGCCCCGAGAGGGTGGAGATTCGTCAAAGCTCCCTCGGGGTCTTCTCTTTCTGTTTCTCCCCCCGCAAGTGTCGCTTTATCCGGGCCGAAATCGCCTGCCCGCCGCCAACTCTCCGACTGCGCGTAATTTGTCCTCAGGCGAACGCCCAAAACCAAATCTGTCCCGTGGCGAACGGTACTCGTTAGCCACAGGACGAATTTCCCAAATAGCGTTCCTGTGGCGACAAATTATGTCGGGAGCCAGGTGGGGTCCGCTCCCTTTGATGATTCGGTTGTGAGCGGTCGATTTCTTCCGATGCTGGGCGTCACCGCGGTAGAGACTGGGGGCGGTTTTGCTTTCTTCCCCCCGAAAGGGGGGAAGAAACGCGGGAAGAGAGCGAAAACAAAACAGCCGGTCGCGAAATTTTGATAGGCCTCCGGCTTGACGTCCCGACTTTCCGTCGCCTAAGTTGGCAAAGTCGGTTGGAGGCGACTCCAGCAGACCCAAGTCAGCCGAGAGGCGGGACGGGAGTCGGGTGAAGAACGAGCTTTGTCTCGGAGTTCAAACGACAGAGGACCCCGAGAGGGTACGAGCTTGTCTCGCAGCTCTCTCGGGGTTTTCTTCTTTTCGAGGGTCCAATCTTTCACCCGAACCGGGGGGTTCCACGGGGTAAATTCCAAATCTGTCATTTGCTCGCCGTATATTCCCAACATGACCTTGGAGACGTTGTCGCCCAGTCGAGCCGGTGATTTCAAGACCTGTCCGCAGCTGTTCCGGTTTCGGGCCATCGACCATCTCCCCGAGCCCACCACTCCGCAGCAAGCCAGGGGGACAACTTCGCATCTGGCTCTGCAACGGTTCTACGAGCTGGAGCGAGCCGACCGCTCCCCAAACCGCCTCTATGACCTTTTTCGCCAGGCGTGGGGAGAGATCCGCAACGAGGAGGAGTTCACCGACCTTTTTGCCAGCCCTGACGAGGAGCGCCAATGGGGAATCGACTCGTTGGAGCTGCTCGCCAACTACTTCCAACTCGAAGACCCCAACTCCTTCGACCCCCTAGAACGCGAGCTCGACCTGCTCGAACCAATTGGCGAGGGAATGATGATTCGGGGCATCCTCGACCGAGTGGACCGGCGTACTGACGGCCGGATCGTCATTACCGACTACAAAACCGGGACAGCGCCGCCCGAGACCTATTCAATCCCCGCCTTCTTCGCTCTCAAGATCTATGCGTTGCTCATCCGACGCCATCTCGGAGAGACCCCGGTCGAAGTACGGCTGCTCTATCTCAACGGTCCCACGATGTATCGGTTCCCGGTCGATGATCGTCAGCTCGACGCCATGGAGCGCCAGCTCAACGCCTTATGGTCGGCGATCAACCGGGCCATCGAACGTGATCACTTCCCCCCCCGAACCGGACCGTTGTGCAACTGGTGCTCGTTCCGGCCTCAGTGCCCTGCTTGGCAGAATCTGGAAGCTCTCGCTGGTTAGGTAGGGCTCAAGTCCCTAAAGCAATTTCGCCAAAGCGCCGATAACCCTTCCTCGGATAGGGATGCACCGGGTCCGAGCCCGGTAGGACCTCGGGAGGGTCGAGTGAAGCGAGCGATTTTGCTGGGCATCACCACGGTGATGTGGGTAGCTGCAAGCCAGGTCATCAGCGGTGCAACCGCACCACCACGAGTCGTCGACCTCACTGCCAACGATCTCGACGCGGAACGAAATCTCGAGACTCCGTTGCAGAACCTCAACGCAGATGGCATCGGAGTAATTATCGAAGGCGCCTTGTACGACTCCTTCGAAGCCTTCCTCAACCGGGTGGGACGATCCCCGGCTTCGACTTTCTCGGTCGAGGAGATCCCCCTGCCAACCGCTCCGGCAACGACTTCCGCGGCAACGACCACCACCACCGGTCCAACCGCAACCAATCCATCGACCACAGTCACCGCCCGTCCTGTGGCGACGACAGCGCCGCCGGCAACCACCTCCGCCCCGGCAACTACCGCGCCACCCACGACGGCTCCGCCACCCATCACCACCGCCCCGCCTGCCACCACAATCCCCGCGGGAAATTTCGACGGCGGGGCCGAGGCAGACTTCCTCGGTCGAATCAACGGGCTGCGAGGCTCGGTTGGGGTTGGGGCGCTCACGTCGAATGCGGAGCTGAACAATTACGCTCGCTGGTGGGCCAAGGAGATGGCGGACTCTGACAACTTTGCCCACTCCAACATCGGCTCGCTGCTCAACCCCTGGACCATCGTCGGCGAGAACATCGCCTACGGGGCCAGTGTGTCGGCCATGTTCACGGGCTTGACCAACAGCTCCGGCCACTACAACAACATGATCGAATCCCGGTACACCTCGGTCGGAGTTGGCGTCTACGTAGACTCAAGCGGCCGTCTCTGGACCTGTCACGTCTTCGCCGGCTAACGATCGGTTCTTGTCACACCGAGCCGATAGGTTCGGCTGTATGGAAATCAATCAAGCCCTCGACATCATTGCCAGCGCTGGTCTCGTCTTTGAGGTTGTATACGCAGGTGACGGAACCCACTGTCCGCTCTGCCTCCGGCGGGAGACCCAGCAGGCCGCATGACCGCTGATCTCAGGATCGGTCCGTCCGACTGGGATCCAGCGATTACCCATACCGATGGGCCTCAGATCATCGTGGCCGGACCGGGCACCGGGAAGACCGAGTTCCTGGTTCGCAGGGCGGTCTACCTCATTCATGCCAATCGGGCCTTGTCCGGTGAGGTCCTGTTGCTCTCCTTCTCACGACGAACCGCGGCCGACCTCACCCGTCGGGCCAGCCGCACCGGCCTGCCGATCCCCGGCATCGCGACCTTTCACGCGTTCTGCCGCCGCCTGCTCGAGACCTTCGCCACCAAGGGCGTCGAACCGGTGCCGGCTCTCCTCACCGGACTCGAGCAGGTCGGCCTGGTACACGAGCTGCTGACCACCGAGGATCCGGCGAAATGGCCGGTCCCTCTCCGGGCATTGCTCATCTCGCCGACGTTGGCCGACGAAGTCGCCGACTTTCTCCTGCGGTGCCAGGAGCGCCTAATCGACGAAACCCGCTTGCGAACGCTCGCATTGCAACGGCCTCGGTGGGCAGCCCTCCCCGACTTCATGACCCGCTATCAGGCCGAGCTCGACACTCGCCGGCGACTTGATTACGCCGCTCTCCTCTCGCGGGCGACCACTCTGTTAGAAAGCGACGACGTCCGCCGGCAGGTTGCCCGGCAGTTCCCCTACGTGCTCGTCGACGAGTACCAAGACACATCGCCGGCCCAAGCCCGGCTGCTCGAGCTGCTGACCGCAGACCATCGCAACCTGACAGTCACCGGTGACCCCTACCAATCGATTTACTCGTTTCGCGGGGCCGAGCTCGGCAACGTCGCCGAGTTCCCCGAGCGCTTCCGCGATCTCTCTGGCGAGCAGGGACAGCGAATCATCCTCACGACCAGCTTTCGCGTGCCGGCGGCGATCCTCGCCGGGGCAGGGCGAGTAGTTGCCGGTGGTGACCTTCCTGGCGAGGCGGGACCGGTGACTCCCGCGCCTCACACCGGGCGGGTCGAGGCTCACGTCTTTGACCAAGCCAGCGGTGAAGCTGATTGGATCGCATCGGAAGCCGAACGGATCCATCTCGAAGAACGTATCCCCTACCGACGGCTTGGAGTGCTCGTCCGCTCGAGCCGCCACCTGCTGCCGGAGCTCTCACGTGCCCTCGACCGGCGCTCGATCCCCCATCGCCGGCCCGATCGCCGGTTGACCGACCATCCCGCGGTCAAGGTGATCTTCGACCTGGCCAAAGCGGCTTGGGCCGACGAGCTCGCCAAGGATCCGAACAACGGACCTGGACTAGTCGACGAGGCCGACCGCGCGATGCGTCGACTCCTGCTCGGACCACTTCTCCAGCTCTCGCTCGGACAGGAAAGGGAGCTCTTGCGTATCCGTCGCCGCACCCACCGGCCGTGGAGCTCGATCCTCGCCGAGGCAAGCGTGGGCTCGTCCCAACTTCACTCGCTATTGGCCGAGACCGGTTGGTGTCTGAAGGTGCCGGCAATAAAGGGTTTCTGGGAAGCCTGGACCACCGTTCCCGAGTTCCTTCGGTATGTGAGCGACCCGGGCTGTCGCGAAGATCGCCAAGCGTTGAGCGACTTTGCCCAAACCCTCGATCAACAGGCTGAACGAGATGCCGGAGTCGACTTGATTGCCTACGAAAGGTTGGCCAGCCAGGATGACTTCGAGGCGGTGCCTTTGCTGAGCCTCCAGCCAAGTCGCGGCGACCAGCTCATCCTCACCACCCTCCACCAGGCGAAGGGCATCGAATTCGATGTTGTCTTCATCGCCGACTCGGCCGAAGGAGTGTTTCCGAACCTGGCCCGGAGCCGGGCGTTGTTGCGCCCCGAACAGCTCGCTGTCGGCACCGATCCCGACGCCCTTCATCGATTTCGGTTGCAGGAAGAGATGCGTCTCGCGTACACCGCCATGACCCGCGCCAAAGCCAGGGTGATCTGGACCGCAACGGCCGCCGCGATCGATGAAGGGGAACGGCGCCCGAGCCGGTTTTTGCTGGCGGCCGTCGGCGCCGCGTCATTCAACGAGATCGGTCCCCCGGCTGAGACGCGCCCCCCGGTCACGCCCAACGAGGCGCAGGCCCACCTGCGCCTCACCATCTCTGATCCGGCGTTACCCGCCGTCGATCGCCTCGCCGCGCTGGCGGTCCTTGTTGAAACCGAACCCGATCCGCGACGTCTGGCCGGTATCTCAGAACCCGGACCCGACCACGGCGTCATCACCACACCCTTGCGGATGAGCCCGACCAGCGCCCAGGCTTACGACACTTGCCCTCGCCGATATGTCCTCGAAAACCATCTCGACGCCACCGATGGATCTTCGGTGTATGCCCAATACGGGGGTCTCGTTCACCTAGCGCTGGAGCACACCGAAAAGGACGCGATCGCGGCCGGGCTTCCTCATGGCACCACCGAATCCGCTGTGTCGCACCTCGGCCGGATCTGGGAAGCAAATGCCGACTTTGGCTCGCCGGTCCTGAACCATGCTTGGAAACGAAAAGCGCAAAAGCTCCTTACCCAGATGTACGAGAACTGGCCCGGCAAAGATGCGATCGGACTGCAAGCGGAGTGCAAGGTGAGCACCGACATCGGCAATGTTGTGTGGACCGGACGGGTCGACCGAATCGAAACGCAGTCGTCGGGCCACCTTCGAATCGTCGACTACAAGACGGGCACCGGAGCGCCGCCGCAGGCTGAGGCGGCCGAATCTCTCCAGTTGGGCTTCTACATGCTGGCTGTCCAAAACGACCCCGAGCTATCGCGCCTCGGCCTCGCTACCGAAGCCCAGCTCTGGTATCCGGAACGCGACATGGCGGTTCGGTCCTTCAACGCCAACAATCTGGCCAACGTCACTGTCAAGCTCGGTGAGGTCGCCGGTTCGATCTTGTCCGAAGACTGGGCGCCGAGACCAGGCAGCCATTGCGACCGTTGCACGGTTCGGCTTGTTTGCCCGGCCTGGCCAGAGGGCCGAGAAGGGTTTCGGCAATGAACCCGGTCCCGGTCCCCGAACAACTGGCGGTCGTCGAATATCCATTGGCTCCGCTGCGAGTCGCCGCCGGCGCCGGGACTGGCAAGACCGCCACGATCGCAATGCGAATCGTTCGGCTCGTCACCGAGCTCGGGATCGAACCTGAATCGATTCTCAGCATCACTTTCACCAACAAGGCAGCCGCCGAGCTCGCCGACCGCATCCGGGCCGCGTTGGGAACGCGAGTTGAGGGCGGACGAGAAATCGAGGTTCATACCTATCACGGCTTTGCCCATCAGATCTTGCGGGAATATGGAGCGCTGGTTGGAGTCGAGCGGGCCACCCAAGTCATCACCCCGACGTTCTCCCGCCAGCTCATCGAGGTCGTGATGGCCGGAGTCGATCTGCCTTCGCTCAATCCCGCCAACCGCGCGAATGTCGACGACATCCGCTCGCTCGGCTCTGCCCTCGGCGACAATCTGCTCGTGCCGGACGACATCGCGGTGCCGGACCCCGCTCCGCACAAGGCGTGGGAAAGCCGCACGTCGCTGTTGAAGGCGCTGCGCGCCTATCAACATGAGAAGACTCGCCGCGGGGTCGTCGACTATGCCGACCTGATCCTCGCCGCGCACCGGCTGGTCGAGAGCTATCCGGAGGTCGCCGGTGAGATTCGATCTCGGTACCAGGCGGTCATGCTCGACGAGTACCAGGACACCAACCCTGCCCAGCGGGAGCTATTGCGCAAGCTTTTCGGGAACGGATTCCCAATCACCGCCGTCGGCGACGTCGATCAGACGATCTACGAATGGCGCGGGGCATCGTCACACAACTTCATCCACTTCCCCAGCCACTTTCGAACGACCGCGGGCGAGGAGGCGGCGAGCCTGCCCTTGACCCTCAACCGTCGCTCCCTGCCCGTGGTGGTCGAAGTCGCCAACGCTGTTCGGTCCCGGACCGGGTCTGAGCAGCAACTGCTCCGCCCCCTCGATGCCAACATCGGCGGCGAGGTTGCGGTGTCGTGGCACGCGGACGCGGTTCTCGAGGCACAAGAAATCGCCCGCAAGATCGAGGAGCTTTCCACCCAATATCAGTGGAAACAGATGGCGGTCCTGTTCCGGAAGAACAAGGACATGACCCTCGTCCATGACGCGTTGCGAGCCGCCGGGATTCCGGTCGAGGTGGCCAACTTGGGAGGCCTCCTGGCCGTGCCCGAGGTTGCCGATCTTCACGCCTGGCTGCGCCTGCTCCATGACCCCGAAGACACGCCGGCACTGTTCCGAATCCTGTTCGGCGCCCGCTACCGATTGGGCATGGGCGACCTGGTGCACCTGACCCGGTGGGCCAAGGCCCAGAACCGTTCCCAGATCGCCGATGAGGACGTCGAGCTCCCGCTCAACACTCTCCTCGAAGCCACCGACCACGTCGATGAGTTGGCCGATCTACGATCGCCGGCCCGGGCCGCGCTCGGCACCTTCCGCGAGGAGTACCGGCGGTTGCTCGTCGACGCCCAGGGAGTCTCGTTGGTGGAGCTTTGCCGGCGAGTCCTCGACGCCACGGGTGCCTGGAATGACCTCGCGGCGATGCCAGCTTCGTCACAGCTCAGCGCTCGCCTCAATCTCTACCGCTTCCTCGATCTGGCCGAAGATTGGAGCCCTTTGGAAGGGGCGCCATCGCTTCAGGCATTTCTCTCTCATCTCGGGGCAATGGCCGAAGAGAAAGCAGAGGAGCTCGACACGGCGCGGCTGTCGGGCGAGGACGCGGTCACGCTCGTCACGGTCCATCGGGCAAAAGGCCTCGAGTGGGATGTCGTGTTTCTCCCGGCGGTCTACCAGAAGAACTTTCCCGCCGGCTCGATGGGTTTTGACAATCCCTTCACCAAGGGCCGAGTCTTGCCCTACGAGTACCGGCTCGATCGGGAGTGGCTCCCGGCCATCGACTCCCAGTTGTCCGATGACGAGAACAACGACCTCCTCCGAGAACAGCACGAACGGCAGGAATGGAGGATTGCGTACGTGGCAACCACCCGCGCCAAGGAGCGATTATTCGTCTCCGGGGCCTCCTGGTATGGGCGCACTGAGACCAACCGGAGACCGTCGCTACCGAGTGAGCTTTGGGAGGTCATCGCCAACCACCCCGCCACCAGAGTTGACTCGCGTCCACCTCCGCGTCATCCGCCGCAGCCGACCGTGCTTCGCTTCGAGCACGAAGGTCCGGCGCCAGATCCGTTGTTCGCGGACGGCTGGGAAGCCGCCGTGAGGGCCGAGATCGAAAGTCCGGGAACTGCCGAAGAAACGGCTGTGGACCACGAGCTGTTCGGCGTGCGCAAACAAGAGTTCCAACAAATGCTCTTCGACCTGCCCGCACCGCTCGACCCGCTGGCCGAAGAGACCCCAACCTCCTCGGTCACCGGGTTGGTCACATTTGCCTCCTGCCCGCTGCGTTATCACTGGAGCGAGGTCGATCGCCTCCCGCGCATCTCGTCGGCCGCGGCTCGGCGTGGATCACTCGTCCATCGGGCGATCGAGCTCCACAACCGCGGCCAGGTGCCGCTCGAGGACTTGGAGACTTCAGACACCGACCCTCTCGATGCGTACGAGGGAACGTCGAGCTGGAACGGATTCCAAAAGAGCCGATTCGCAGAGGTTGCCCCGGCGATGATCGAGCAGCCGTTCCAAATGCGTTGGGACGGCCTCGATATCCGCGGTCGCATCGACGCGATTTACGGAGATGACGATTGGGAGATTGTCGACTTCAAGACCGGATCGGAAAGCCCTGATCCGGCGGTGCGAGCGGCGAGTCTCGTCCAGCTCCAAGCGTATGCCATCGCCGCTTCTGAGGGGCACCTCGGACGGCATCCAACCGGAACCATCGCGGTCACGTTTGCTTATCTCGGAGCGAACGGAAGCGAAGTCACCTATCAAGCCGACGGCGAATGGCTGGCGGCGGCGCTCGAGCGAATCGACGAGATCGTGAGCGGGATCAATCGCGGCGCCAACCAGCCGACCCCGTCGCTGGCCTGTCACGGGTGCGACTTCCTTCATGTCTGCCCCACCGGCCAGCGGTATGTCGGCGGCTAGACCAGCCGGCCCGATCTCGTTTCGAGCAGGATCGTGACCGGTCCATCGTTGACCGAACGGACCGCCATTCGCGCCCCAAACCTTCCGCGCGCCACGACCACCCCGTCTTGCTCAACCCGTATCGCGACGGCTTCGACCAACGGCTCGGCTTCCTCGCCCGCCGCGGCGGCGGTGAACGACGGCCGGCGTCCTTTGACTGCGTCGCCGTAGAGCGTGAACTGGCTGACGACCAAAACCGAGCCGCCAACGTCTTTGACCGAAAGGTTCATGTGGCCGGCGTCGTCGGCAAAAACCCGCAGCCCGGCGATCTTGGCGGCGATTGCCTGGGCGTCGGCCTCACTGTCGGATCGCGCCACTCCGACAAGGACCAGCAAGCCCGCATCGATCGCCCCGACGATCTCGCCATCGACCTCAACCGAGGCTCTGGCTACCCGTTGTACAACCGCCTTCATCACTCCCCTTCTCGCGCATCAAACGCAGGCTATAGCCTGCGTTTGATGCACCAGAAGCGAGTTGTCTTGGCCGATGCTTCCAGCCAGGTCGAGAACCGACTGATAAGGGAGTGGGTCGCGGATAACACGCCGGCGGGGACCGAGATCATCCGTCTGGCCCCCTCGCGCCGTCGCAAGGCGCGACGGAGCACGGAACCACAGATTGAAGAACGGGCAGGACGGGGCGATAACCCTTTCTTCCTCCCGGTGAGGGTGGTGTGGTCGCCGTCGGCGCGATCGGGTGACCGCCGCGTCTCCTGGTGGGATGTGCTCAAGCTCGGCGACCCGCGTGATCCCGATGTGTTGCGGCAGCGGGTGATCCTGGCCCGGTGGCCTGATCGGGTCGCGGTAGTCAGTGGAGAGGGGGCAACGGCGGAACAACTCCTGGCCGATCGCGCCACGTCGTCGAGCCCAATGTTCATCACGAGGCGGGCGTGGCGAGCGCTCGATCGGGCCGAGCGAGCCTTGCGGGGGGATAGGTACAAGGTGCCGAAGTTCCTCCACGAAGAAATGGCCACGAGCCCCGAGTTCTTGGCTGGAGCCAAACGGTACGGAGCAGAACGAGGACTCAGCCCTCACACGGCCGAGGCTCGCGCTCGTCACTACTTGCGCGAGATCGCGGCTTCGCACAGCCCGTTTGTCATCGACCTCGTCGCCAATGTGATCCATTGGATGATCAAGCAGGGCTATGGAGCTGTTCTCTATGACCGGCAACGAGTCGCCGAGCTGAACGCGATCGGACGCGAGCTTCCCCTAGTCTTTTTGCCCGCCCATCGATCGAACCTAGATCGTCTCTCCCTCCAGTTCCTGAAATGGGAGAACGATCTCCCGCCAAACCACACCGCCGGCGGAATCAACATGAACTTCTTCCCGGTCGGCCCACTCGTCCGCAGAACCGGCGTGTTCTTCATCCACCGCAGCTTCAAAGGCAACGACCTCTACCGGTTCGTACTTAAGTCGTACATCGACTACCTGATTGAGAATCGCTTTCCTCTCGAGTGGTACATGGAAGGCGGCAGGTCACGGTCGGGAAAGCTGCTCCCGCCCAAGTACGGCCTGCTCTCTTATGTCGTCGACTCGTGGAAGTCCGAGAAAAGCGAAGACGTGATGTTGGTCCCGGTCTCGATCGTCTACGACCAGATCCAGGATCTCGGCTCGTATACCGACGAGGCGCAAGGAGGTTCCAAGGAAGGGGAGTCGTTTAGCTGGGCGCTCAAAATGATCGGCTCGCTCCGCCGACGCTATGGCGACATCCACATTCGTTTTGGCGAGCCCGTGTCAGTGGCGAAGACGATGAGCGTTGTCGACAAGGGCGATGACGCCAACAATTTGGCCAAGCTCGGTTTGGAGGTGATGCACCGGGTGGCCGCGGTCACGCCGATAACCCCTGCCGCCGTAGTCTCGATCGGCCTGCTCCAAAACAAGGGACAAGCGCGATCCCTTTCCGAACTCCTAGCGGTTTGTCGATCGGTCGTCGACTTAATAGCCGAGCTCAAATTGCCTACCACTGAAAAGCTCATCCTCGAAAATGAGGCGGCGGTTGGCCGAGTGCTGCGGCTCCTCGCAGAGCACGGCAACGTTTCTTCCCACGCTGGCCCCGAGCATCTCTTCTATTTGAACCCCAACCAGGCGCTGCGCGCCGGCTACTACCGCGGCCTGGTCGCCCATCACTTCCTGCCTAGGGCCATCCTCGAGATGGCCCTAGAGGACCAGGTCGGAAAGTTGAGTGAGACCCGACTTTGGCGCCGGGTCGGCGAGCTGCGCGACCTGTTGAAGTTTGAGTTCTTCTTTCCCGAGAAGGACGAGTTCCGCAACGCGATCGCCCTCGACCTCGATTCGATAGATCCCGAGTGGCGGGAGTCCAAACCGAAAGCCCTTCTCAAGATGCTCGACCCGAAGACGGCGCCGTGGGCGATTCGACCGTTTCTCCAGTCCTACCTGGTCGTGGCTGACGAGCTGGCCACCGGACCGGGTGCATTGAGGAACGAGTCGGCCTTTCTCAAGGCTTGCCTGAGTCGGGGCGAGTCCTACCGCCTCCGTGGGCTGATCGAAGCGGACGGGGTGTCGACGATCATCTTCCGCCAGGCGCTGGGCCTCGCCCAGAATCGTGAACTCCTTGGCGAGGATGCCATCGCCGGGAGACAGGCTCTCGCCGCCGAGGTGCGCCGAGCGCTCAGGGTCGAGTGATCGCGACTCGCAAGCGCCAAGAAGCAAAGAGGATCAGCACCACGGCGTAGGCGGCCAGCACACCCAGCTCGGGGGCGATGTCAATGATGTTGCCCTGGTCCCTGATCTTGGCAAACGCATCTGAGGCCCAGGCATGGGGAGTGAAGTGAGCGATTCGCTGCAGAGTTGGTGAGAACAGTTGCAGTGGCAGCATCGCCCCGCCCAAGGCGGCCATCCCCAGCCCCACCATGATTCCAACTCCGGCTGCTTGCTCGGCGTTGCGGAAAAGGGTGCCGATCACCATCGCCGCGCCGGCTCCTACCGCCGAAAACACCAGGACAATCGCAATGGCGGCAACCGGGTCGCCCCAATGGACACCGAAGATGAGCAGCGCGCCGATCATGATGTAGATCCCCTGCAGCGCCACCACCGCGAACCGGCCCAATGCCTCGCCGCCGATGATCGTGGTCACCGAAGTAGGAGTCGAAAGCATGCGTCGGGAGAGACCGAGCTGACGCGTCTGGATGAGGACCGCGCCTCCCGAAAGGGCAGTGATGAACATGAAGAGGATCAGTTGGCTCGACGCTCCGAGATCGAATCGTCCGAGACTGGCCGGGAAGAGCGACTCGCCCACGGTCTCCTCGGTGACCTCCGCGGCCGGGATTCCGTTCTCCACCTGTTGGGCGAGGGCGACGCTCGTCGGGAAGTCGCCGAGGCCTTGGACACTGACAAAGGCGGCGGCGTTCGCAGCCAAGAGGCTGCGTTGGACGACCTCGCCGACCACCGGCGCCAGGGCAGCGCCCGTGCCTCCGGGGCGAGCAATGAAGCCAAGCTCGGCGGGTTGACCTGCGGCCAGGCTTTGGTCGAGTCCTGCCGGAATGGTGAGGGCGGCGTCGAGGTTCCCGCGCTCCACCTGGTCGACCAGCTCGGCTTCCGTCCGCAGCGGCACGACTTCGAGGCCGGGCTCGGCCTCGAGGGCGTCAACGATCTCGGTCGCAGTCGTGCCTTCCTCGGTGGCGAGAACCCCGACCTGGGGTAGGAAATCGCCGCCGAATTGGAGCCCGATGAGGAGGATCAACGCCAGCGGGAAGATGAAAACGAAGAAGTAAGTCGAGCGGTCCCGGAACAGACGCTTGAGGTTCACCCAGGCGATGGTGAAAGGCTTCATCTCGACACCTGCTTTCTGATTACGAAGGCCGCGACGAGGGCGGTGACTGCGGCGATCACGAAGAGCCAACCCGCGGCGGGAAGCGCGGCGCCCACCCCGCCGCCGCTGGCCAGGTCGGAGAGGCCGCGGTTGAACCAATAATGAGGTGTCAACGCGGTCAACCGAGCGAGGATGCCGCCGTCCTGTCCGATTGGGAAGAAGGCGCCTCCCAGCAGACCCAGTACGGTCCCGACGATCCCCTGGATGTTTCCGGCTTGCTCGGCAGTTTTGGCGAAGCCGCTCGTGACGGCGGCAATACCAACCGCAGCGAGCACGCCCACGACAACCAAGAGCGCCACTCCGAGCGGGTCACCCCATTTAGCGTCCATCAGCAAGATCCCGGCGATGATCAGCACGACTAGCGAGACGATGCCGAGCACGACCGAGACGGCGGCTTTGGCACCGAGGATCGAGGCCGGTCGCGTTGGAGTCGACAGCATCCGATCGAGCGTGCCCCCGTTACGTTCCTCGAGCAGGCTCAAGAATCCGGCCTGCGCAGTGAAGAGGAGAAAGAACATTGCCATTCCGGCAACCGTCTGCGTATTGAGATCGAGCTGACGGATCTCGGCTTCGATCTCGCCCAGGGAGACGAGCGACTGACCGGAGCTGGCCAGCGCAGCCGGTACCACGGTGGCGGGGTCGCCACCAGCCGCGATGGCCGAGGCGATGCTGACCTGGGTCTGTCTTAGCGAATGGGCGTAACCGCGGGCGATCCCGGCCGCGATGTCGCCGGTGATTCCCGCGTCGATCCCGGAGATCACGCCGATCGTCCCGATGCGGCCCGTAGCCAACCCCGAATCGAAGTCGTCCGGCACCACGAAGACTGCGTGGAGCTCCCCCTCCTCGATCGCGGTCTCGGCTTCGGACTTGGAACCGAGCTCTTGCCACGACGCTCCAACCTGTTGTGCGATGTTCGCCAACACTTGGGCACTGTCGACGCTTTCCGTATCCACGATCCCGAGCTGAGGCTCGGCCACGTCGGAGAACGCCGAACCGAAGACGGTGTTGAAGATGAAGGCCAGCGCCAGCGGGGCCAGGAGCCCGATGATGAAGAACGACTTATCCCTGATTCGCAGCCGCAGATCCTTAGCAGTGATGAGAAGAAAGTTCCTCATACGTCGCGCAGAGCCTTTCCGGTCAAGTGCAGAAAGACCGCTTCGAGGTCGGGCTCTTCGATCGTCACCCCAGAAACCGAGATGCCGTTTTGGCTCAGCTCGCTGAGAATCACAGGCAGCAAACGGCCGGCTTCCACCACGAGCAGAGTGATTCCCTGATCGTCGGCGCCGGCTTCCTCGACTCCTTCGAGGCCACTGAGCCGGCGAGCAGCCTCTTGGAGTTGGCCACCAGCAGCGGCGATCGTGACTCGATCCTTCTGACCGACCAGATTCACCAGCTCGCGGCGGGTGCCTTCAGCTTTGATTCGGCCCTGGTCAATTATTCCCACGCGGTCGCAGAGACGCTCGGCCTCTTCCATGTAGTGGGTGGTGTACAGCACGGCCATCCCTTCCCCCGACAACGCTTCCACTGCTTCGAGGATCGCATTGCGCGATTGGGGATCGACTCCGACCGTCGGTTCATCGAGGATGAGCAACTCGGGACCGTGGAGCAATCCAATCCCGATGTTGAGCCGGCGCTTCATGCCGCCCGAGTACTCCTTGGTGAGGTCGTCGGCACGGTCGGTCAACCCGATCATCTCCAGCACTCGATTCGACCGCTCCTTGACCTCGTTGTTGTCCATGCCGTAGAGGCGGCCAAAGAAGTGGAGGTTCTCCCGCGCCGTGAGATCCGGGTAAATCGCCAGGTCCTGGGGCACCAGACCCATCCTCCGCTTGGGTCCGATCGCTGAAGGCGAGATCGTCTCCCCACCGACTTCGACCTTGCCGGCGTCCGCCTCGAGCAGGCCGGCGATGATCGAGATCGTTGTCGTCTTGCCGGCGCCGTTGGGGCCCAACAAGCCATAGGTCTCACCCGGGGCGATCGAGAATCCAACGCCATCGACTGCCACGAGGTCGCCAAAGCGCTTGGCCAGATCGTGGGCTTCCATCACATTTGCCATCTATTTCTCCTTGACTCCAACTCGATTGATCAACTCCTGCATTGCCCGCAGATGCTCGTTCAATGCCTTGCGTCCGCGCCGTGTCGCATCGACGATCGTCCTCGGTTTCCGGCCTTCAAAGGTCTTCTTGATCGACACCAAACCCTGTTCCTCGAGCACCGACAGGTGACGGCTGAGGTTGCCGTCGGTGAGATCGAGCACCTCCTTCAGATATCCGAAGTCGACGAAATCGGCCTCGGCCAGCACCGCCAGAATCCCCAACCGATTCTTCTGGTGGATGACCTCATCGAGCGATCGGCTCGGATGGGTCATGACCTTCTTGCCCAAAGCCACAGCCCAAACGACGTGGCGGCGGTGATCAAGGTGAAGATCATCGCCAGCACCGGATAGAGCTGGAAAGTGTCCTCAGTGGTGAGTCCGAGCAGCAGCGCCAGCAAGCTCAGCGCGGCAAACAGCGCCGCCGCCAACGGCTGGCGATCGATCCAGGAAAGCACGGCGAAGCCAACCCCCAACACCACCCAGACGGCGACCACGATCGCCTCGTCGGGCAGTACAAACGAGGCCACCATGTTGACGATCCCGATGCCGATGCCCGTAACCGCGTAGGGCCAGGACTTAGCGCCAACCCTGTCGTCGTTGACATTGCGGTAGGCGAGGTACATCCCCAAGTAGCCGAGCGGCACTCCGATCACCCAGTACCAACCAGCCAAGTCGGAGAGAAAGCTCGAGAAAAAGGCCCCGAGGAAAACCACCGACCACACCGCGAGGTAGCGCCATGATTCCCCGCGTACATCAAGCTTCGTCTTTCGCTGGATGCGGGCGAGCTCCTCGAGCAGCTCCGACGAAGGGGTGAGCGGTTCTTCCATGACAAAGTACTTTACGCTACAAAGTACTTTGCTATCAAGAGCCTCAATTGCGAATCGACACCAACTGTTGGTGGGTTGGTTCCGAACAACAAAACCACGACTCCGTCAGGCGTAAACGCTGGCGAGCTGGCACCGGTGGGAATGGCCTCGTCATCACGTTCTCCCAGATCGTTTGCGTAGTTGCGAGTGGCGGCTGACCGATCCCTGCCTCGGCCAGCGCCGCGACTCGCTCTTGCATCTGCTCAACTTCTGGGTAGGGCGAGACCCACTCATAGGAGAGGCGCGAAGCGTCGTACTCCCCCATCTCGGGACGGTCGGCGAGCAGCGAGCCATACGGCACCAGCAGTCGGATTGAGAGCTGCACGGGGTCGACGGAATCGAGCAAGTCTTGTTCGGCGAGGAACGTGAGCATCCGGGCAAAATCTTCTGGCTCGGTCCACGGAGTGAACGGAAGCCAGGAAGGGCGCAACTCGATCCTCGCCCGTTTCAGTATCTCAACCGCCTCCGCCATATCGGCGGCCGTGTGGCCCTTGTCGAGGATGGCGAGGATCCGATCGTTGGTCGTCTCAAACGCCGATACCACCATCACCACTCCGACCGAGGCCATCTCTGGCCAGAGACCGCGGTGATCGAGGATGTGGGAGACCTTCACGGTGACGTCAAAGGTAAGGTCAGGATGCCTGAGGTGCGACGCTTTCAGAACGTCGAGCGAATAGCGGGGAGCGTTGAGAAAGTCCGAGTCGCCAAAGGTGACGTGCTCGGCGCCTGCCTCGACGAGCTGATCGATATCGACCCGGACCGTTTGCATCCCGGTGATCCGGTAGCGGCCGTCGTAGACCGCTGGAATTGGACAGTGTCGACAACGGTGACGGCAGCCGTGGCTGGCTTCGACGTAACCGACCCGACGCTCACGCCCTCGGCCGACTAGTCGGGCGTAGGTGGACAGCGGAGCGAGGTCGGTCCGATCCGGGACCAGGAACTTCTGCTGAGAAACGTCGGCTCGAACTCGCGGGGACAACGCGCCCGCCCACTCGATCAACGCCGGCTCGTACTCCCCCACCAGTTGCGATATCCCCAGCTCGCCACCTCCCATCCCGGCATAGAGCCCGTAGAAGGCGATGGGCACCACCGGATGGGTGGCACGGATACCTGCCGCCGACTCGATGGCGAGTCGCAACGCCGTGTGCATCGGCACGGAATAGGCGATGGCTTCGGGCCAGTTGGCGTCGATCGCCTCACCGTCGACGCTCAAATCGACCACCCAGACGTCATGTCCATGCTGGCGGAGCCGGGCCGCCGGGGAGGCCAGATGGAGCGGTTGGTGCCCGAGTTCGTACGTTGACACCAAAAGGATTCGCACCCGGCCAGGCTACTGTCGAGCAGGTGCATGGCACTTTTGTGCATATCCCCTCAGGGGTCGTCTTTGCCCGCGATCTCGGCGGCGAGGGCTCGCCCATTGTTTGCGTTCATGGGCTCGGCGGGTCGCATCTCAATTGGGTTCCGCCGGCGCCCCCTCTCGCCGCCCTTGGATCAGTTTCAGCGTTCGATCTGCCCGGTTTCGGCTACAGCCCCCCTTCACGTTCGTACTCCATGCAGCGGCATGCCCGGGTGACCATTGAGTATTTGGAGCACCTTGATGAGCCCGCCTTGCTCATCGGTAACTCGATGGGTGGGCTCGTCTCGATCCTCGTCGCCGCGCAACGGCCCGACCTGTTGACAGGCCTTGTGTTGCTGGCGCCCGCGGTCGCGCCGCGTTGGGGAGACCCCCGCATCGACCCGGTCGTGTCACGTCGGCTGCTGCTCCAAGGAATCCCCGGAGTGGGCATCCCGATGATCGAGAAATACTGGCGCTCGACCACCGCTCGCCAGCAGATCGCCGACACCCTCGCAGTCGTCTGCCATCACCCCGAACGCATTCCCGCCGAACTGCTCACTGAGAGCTTGGAGATGACCGAGATTCGCCGCCGCCAGCCATGGGCAATCGAGGCAATCGTGCGCTCGGGTCGATCGACCGGCTTCACCGTCGCTCGCCGGCAGGAGTTCAGGCAGGTCGTAGAACGAGTCACAACTCCCACGTTGCTCATCCAGGGTGAGTTCGACCGCGTAATCCCCGGTTCGGGAGTGGAACGGTTGGCTGAGTTGCGTCCCGACTGGACCCACGTTCTCATGAAAGATGTGGGCCACTGCCCCCAACTCGAAGCTCCTACGGAGTTCACCCGTTTTGTCGCCGAATGGCGGTCGACCGCGGGCATTGCCGCAAATGCACCGGGGAAGCAACGATAAGCACAGCATTAGGCTCGACGCTGCATGACGGTCAACGATCCGGGCGAGGTCGCCCGCACCCTGCCGGACGACTTTCTCCATCAGCTTTACGATCCCGACCCCGAAGAGACCAAGGAGTGGCTCGAGTCGCTTGACGCGGTCAACAGTGCTCATGGTCCCGGCCGGGCGCGCTTTCTCTTGTCAAAGCTGATCGAACGCGCCCATTCGGTCAACATCGGGCTTCCCCCGGTCATCACCACCCCTTACATCAACTCGATCCCCGCCGAGGAAGAACCCGAGTATCCCGGCGACGCCGACCTCGAACGACGGATCAGGCGGTTCATCCGTTGGAACGCAGCGGTGATGGTGATCAAGGCCAACCACCGTGAGAAAGGGATCGGCGGGCATCTCTCGACCTTTGCCTCCTCGGCCACGCTCTACGAGGTGGGTTTCAACCATTTCTTCCGGGGCAAGGCGGGAGAAAACCCCGGCGACCACGTCTACTTCCAAGGCCACGCCGCCACCGGCGTCTACGCCCGCGCTTTTCTCGAAGGTCGCATCGAAGAGAAGCACCTCGATAACTTCCGTTTCGAGATCAACGGTGATGGCCTCTCGTCCTACCCCCACCCGCGCCTCATGCCTGAGTTCTGGGAGTACCCGACGGTGTCGATGGGCCTCGGTCCGATCAACTCGATCTATCACGCCCGCTTCAATCGTTATCTCCACAACCGCGGTCTTGACGACACCTCCGAGTCAAACGTTTGGTGCTTCCTCGGTGACGGAGAATGCGACGAGCCGGAAACGCTCGGCTCGATCTCGCTCGCCAGTCGGGAAAAGCTCGACAATCTGATTTGGGTCATCAACTGCAACTTGCAGCGCCTCGATGGACCTGTGCGCGGCAACGGGAAGATCATCCAGGAACTCGAATCGGTCTTTCGCGGCGCCGGTTGGAATGTCATCAAGGTTGTGTGGGGCAGCGGCTGGGATCCATTGCTTGAGGCGGACCATGAGGGCGCACTCGTCCAGGTGATGAACGACACCGTCGACGGCGAGTACCAACGATATAAAGTGGAGAACGGCGCGTTCGTCCGCGAGCAGTTCTTCGGCAAGGACCCGCGGGCACTGGCGTTGGTTGAGGATATGACCGACGACGAGGTCTGGGCACTTAGGCGCGGTGGCCTCGACTACAAGAAGGTCTACTCGGCATACAAGCTGGCGACCGAGCTCACCGGCGCGCCGACGGTGATCCTCGCCAAGACCATCAAAGGGTGGACCCTCGGTCCAGATGTCGAAGGCCGCAACGCCACCCATCAGATCAAAGAGCTGACCAACGCCCAGCTCCGCGAATTGCGGGAGCGGCTGTCGCTGCAGAACGATGTTTCGGAAGAGTCGCTCGCCGGCGACAAAGAGCCCTCCTACCTCCGCTTCGCCGAAGGCTCGCCAGAGCTCGAATACCTGCTCCAGCGCCGCAAGGTCCTCCATGGATATCTCCCCAGCCGTGAAATCGAAACGAGGACTCCGCTGCCGCTCCCCCCGCCAGAATCGTTCGCCGAGATCTACTCCGGTTCGGGAAAGGTCGAAGCCTCCACCACCACCGCGTTCACCCGCCTGATCCGCAACCTTGCCCGCACCGAGGGCTTCGGGCCGCGGTTGGTGCCGATCGTCCCCGACGAGGCTCGCACCTTCGGGATGGACTCGCTGTTCCGAGAGCTCAAGATCTACGCCAGCCAGGGGCAGCTCTATGAACCGGTCGACGCCAAGCTGCTCTTGTCCTACGCCGAATCCCAAGGCGGGCAGATTCTCGAGGAAGGGATCACCGAAGCCGGCTCAATCGCCTCGTGGATTGCGGCCGGCACCTCATATGCGGTGAGGGGCGTGCCGATGGTGCCCTTCTTCATCTTCTATTCGATGTTCGGGTTCCAACGGATCGGGGACCTCGCCTGGCTGGCTGGCGATGCTCGTGCGAAAGGTTTCCTGCTCGGGGCGACTGCTGGGCGGACCACACTCGCCGGCGAAGGCCTCCAACACCAGGACGGGCACAGCCTGATCCTCTCGGCCACCAACCCGGCCTGCGTGAGCTATGACCCCGCCTTCGCATACGAGGTCGGCACGATCATCGAGCACGGCATCCACCGAATGTACGGGGAGAATCCCGAAGACGTTTTCTTCTATCTCACCCTCTACAACGAGAACTATTCGCAGCCGCCGCGCCCGGAAGGGGTATCCGAGGGGATCGTCGATGGGCTCTACCGATTCAGTGCTGCCCCCGCCGGGATGGATCATCGGGCCACGATTCTCTTCTCCGGCACCGGCAACCTGGCCGCCCGCCGGGCGCAGGTCGAGCTCGCCGATCACTACGGAGTCGGCGCCGAACTGTGGTCGGTCACTTCCTATCAACAACTGCGGGACGAGGCCAACAGCGCCGAGCGTTGGAATCGGCTTCATCCATCCGAGCAACCGCGGGTTCCCTTCGTCACATCGATCCTGGAAACCACCGAGGGTCCGATAGTGGCGGTGACCGACTTCATGAAACTGGTACCCGACCAAGTCGGCCGGTTCGTCCCGCGCCGCTTTGTGATTCTCGGCACCGACGGCTTTGGTCGCTCCGACGGCCGGGCTGCCCTTCGCCACCATTTCGAGACCGACCTCGGCCATGTGGTGCTCGCGGTGCTGTCGGCGCTAACCATGGACGGGCAGATTGACCAATCGGCGGTCAAGGACGCCATCGACCGCTACGGCATCGACCCCGACGCCACCGATCCGCGCTTGTTGACCTAGTTTCTCCCCCCGAAGGGGAGAGAACTCGATCGCTCTCCGTCGCGGGCACGCCCGCGTACCGATCCGAAATTTGGAACTACATCCGTGCCGCTGGCGTAATTTGTGACTACATCCGCGTTTTTCCGCTGATCTAGTACCGAATTTGCTGCGGACGACCGATGTGCTGCCAAATTTCGAACTGTTGCTGCGTGGGTTGCGATCAGCTGAGAGGAACCTCTACACCCGCCTCGATAATTCGGCAGGTAAGGAACGCCTAAACGTTCTTTGGCGCGAGCGAACCGGCTTCCGACGCGCTGGTGCCGAATTTGCTGAAAAGAGCTCCTCACCTGCCGAATTTTGCCGCGAGTTGGTCGGAGCACTCACCTGCTTCTCGCTTCCCCCCAGATCCAAGTAAATCGACGCTTTCCCGGGCGAGAAACAGAAACCTATCGTGCGGGGCTGTGGAGAGACTGCCGGTCATCCTCGTCGTCGACGACGATCCATTGGTGGTGGCCGCGGTAGTGCGCGATCTCGAAGCGAGATACCAGGCGGACTACCAGATCATCGGCGCCGGGTCGGGGGCGGAGGGACTGGCCACCCTCAACGAACTCTCGGCGCGCGGCTCCCCCACCGCCCTTCTCATCGCTGACCAGCGAATGCCGGAGATGACCGGCGTCCAATTCCTCGAAGCAGCCCGCCGGTTAGATGAATCTGCCCGGCGGGTGTTGTTGACCGCCTACGCCGACACCGAAGCTGCAATTGCCGCCGTCAACCTCGCCGGGGCGAGCCACTACCTCCTCAAACCGTGGGAGCCACCGGAAGTTCGGCTCTATCCGGCTTTGGACGACGACCTCAGCACTTGGCGCGCCGGCTACCGGCCCGGATTCTCAGGGATTCGCGTCCTGGGCGATCGCTTTGCCGCTTCTACACATGAGATAAAGGACTTTCTTGCGCGCAACCAGGTTCCCTATCAAGCGATCGATGCGGGTGGGTTCGAGGGAAGCGCCTTGCTCGCAGCGATCCGTGTCGAGGCGTCTGATTTGCCTGTCGTGCTCTTCGAAGATCGTGAGCCTCTGATGAGTCCCAGTTTGGAAGCACTCGCCCACGCGGTCGCCCTCAAGACGCGGCCAGAGCTCGACACTTACGACCTCGTAATCGTCGGCGCCGGCCCGGCGGGACTGGCGGCAGCGGTCTATGCCGCCTCTGAAGGTCTTGACGTGATCGCGGTGGAACGGCAGGCCGCGGGCGGCCAGGCCGGTGAAAGCTCGCGGATCGAGAATTACCTCGGTTTTCCGGCCGGGTTGACCGGCGCCGAGCTGACGCGGCGGGCGGTGGCGCAGGCGGCCCGTTTCGAAGCAGAGATGGTGATACCGGTCGAAGCCGTCTCGATAACTCGCAACGATCCATTTCGGGTCGTGACCTTTGCCGACGGGACTCAGGCCAACGCTCGTTCGGTGATCATTGCGACCGGGGTCAGCTATCGGACCCTGCCCGCCGACGGTGCTGACAAGTTCGCCGGTCGTGGCATCTTCTACGGTGCCTCCCCGGTGGAAGCATTGGAGCACAAGGGCGAGACCGTCGCCGTCATTGGCTCGGGGAACTCGGCCGGACAAGCTGCCATCTACCTCGCCGGCTACGCCGACAAGGTGGTGATTGTAATTCGGGGAGAGTCGCTCGCAGGGTCAATGTCGTCCTACCTGATCGATCGCATCGAAGCTTCCAACATCGACGTTGTCACCCGTGCCACCGTGCAAGAAGTCAATGGCGAGCAACGGGTCGAGTCTCTTGCGCTGGCCGGGCCTGATGGCACGAGGACCTTGCCGATCTCGGCCGCTTTTGTCTTCATCGGTCAGGCGCCTCGCACCGATTGGCTGGCCAGCCAGCTCCAACGCGACGAGCAGGGCTTCATCCTCACCGGACGTGAATGCCAGCCCGAACCGGGATGGTCGGCCGACCGCAATCCCTTCCTGCTCGAAACCAGCCTGGCTGGGGTTTTCGCCGCCGGAGACGTCCGCTCTGGTTCGATCAAACGCATCGCCAGCGCCGCGGGCGAGGGAGCGATGGCGGTCAGCCTGGTCCATCAACACTTAGCCAAGCTGTGAACGCAACCGACATTCTCACCCAGGTCCCATACTTCGCGGCTCTGCCCGCACAGGAGATCGAACGGCTGGGAAGCATCTGCAACATCGTCGACACCCCCCAAGGGACGGTGGTGATCGAAGAAGGGGCCGCGCCGGGCGATCTGTTCGTAGTCCTGGAGGGGACGTTTCGAGCTGCTCGCAAGGGTGCGAGCGGCGACCTGGTGTTGGGAACGTCAAGCGTCGGAGAGGTGATCGGGGAGATGTCGCTGCTCGAAGGGCGGCCAACGTCGGCGCAAGTTGTCGCCCAAACCCCCGGCAAGCTCCTGCGAATCCCGGGCACTGAGATCGAAACCCTCATGGCCTCCCCGGAGGTATCAATGCGAATGCTCCGCACTGTGACCACCCGACTGCGAGAGCGCGAAACCGCCCTTGTGCAAGCGGAGAAGTTGGCTGCTTTGGGAACCATGACCGCCGGACTTCTGCACGAGGTCAACAATCCGGCGGCGGCGCTGATCAATGCCGGATCCCGCCTTGAGGAGGCAGTCGGTCGACTGGTCCCGTCTGCTGGCGCGGTCACCCTAAGCCCGCTCCAGCGATCCGATCGAGTTCGCGCTCTCGCCAGGCTGCTCGCCTCCTCGGGAGTCGACTCCAAACTCGCCGGCTCGCTCGTTGCCCAGGGGTGGGACGAGGAGAAGCTCGGGGCGACTCCGGAGGCCGAGCGTCAAAAGGTCGCGGAGCTCGCCCAGATCCGCCAGCTGACGAGCGAAATGGTGCTGGCGGCAACGCGCCTATCAGATCTCGTGGGGACCGTGAAGCGGTGGACTTTCCACGACCAGGGCGAGCGCAATGATGTTGACTTGGTCACAGTCGTCCTGGACAGTCTCACCTTGCTTCGCCACAAGTCGAGCTCGTTGCGGGTCTCCACGAAACTTCCAGATACTTTGACGGTCGAAGCGCAGGGCGGCGAGCTGAGCCAGGTGGTGACCAACCTCATCGACAATGCGATCGACGCTGCGTCGCAGGAGATCGCCATCGAGCTCGTCGAAAACTCCGGGGAAGCGACCCTGGTCGTCGAAGACGACGGCCCTGGCATTCCGTCCGAAAAAGCAAACAAGATTTGGGAGCCATTCTTCACCACCAAAGCACCCGGAAAGGGAAGCGGTCTCGGGTTGGCAATCAGCCAAAGGATCGTGAACGATCACGGCGGGTCGCTCACCCTCGACTCCCAACCGGGCCGAACTCGCTTCGTCCTGCGGCTCCGCAAGAAGCTCGCCCCGTGACCTCTCTGCCCACGGGTGTCGTCACCTTCGTCTTCACCGACATCGAGGGGTCGACACGGCTGCTCAATGAGCTGGCATCTGGCTACAAGGACCTCGTCGAGAGACACAGCGACATCATCAAGTCGGCGGTCGAAAAGGCTGGGGGTCTTGTGGTGTCAACGGAAGGGGACTCGTTCTTCCTCGTTTTCACCTCGCCAACCGACGCCATACGGGCGATTGGCCAGTTTCAAAACGATCTGGCCGCCGAACCCTGGAGCAACGACCGGAAGGTGGCAGTACGCGTCGGGGTCCACACCGGAGAAGGGGCCCTCGGGGGCGAGAACTACTGGGGAGTCGACGTGCACCGCGCCGCCCGGATCGCCGCCTCCGGTCATGGCGGCCAGGTTCTTCTCTCCGGCGTCACCGCTGCCCTCGCGGCGCCGCACGTGCCGCCGATGTTCGCGCTGAGGAGCCTGGGCATACATCGATTTAAGGACTTGGCCGAAGGCGAAGAGGTCTACCAACTACTCATCGAAGGGTTGCCCGCTGAATTCGGACCGCTCACGTCACTGCCGAGAACAAATCACAACCTTCCCGTCCAGTTGACCTCATTCGTCCACCGGGCCGAGCTGGTTCAGGTCGGAGAGCTCCTCTCTTCCTCGCGCTTGGTGACGCTCACCGGTCCTGGTGGCACCGGCAAAACTCGACTCGCCATCCAGGCCGGCGCCGAGGAGATCGATCGACATCGCGACGGCGTCTGGTTCGTTCCGCTTGCCGCCATCACCGACCACGAGCTGGTGACTTCAGCCGTAGCCTCGGTCCTCTCGCTGCAACTCCCCGAACGTCTGCCTGACGAGCGGCTGGGCGAGCTGCTCAACCGAAAGCAGATGCTCCTGATTCTCGACAACTTCGAGCAGGTCTTGAAGGCCGCGGAAAGCGTCGCCACCTGGCTGCACCACGCTCACGACCTGAAAATCCTCGTGACTTCGCGCTCCCCTTTGCACATCTCCGGAGAACGCGAATTCGCCGTCCCGGCGCTCGACTTAGACAGTGAAGCCGTGGCGCTTTTCGTCGAGCGAGCGCAAGCGGCACGGCCCGGATTCATCATCGATGAGGACAATGCCTCCACCATTGCCCGAATTGTGGCCCGGCTCGATGGGCTGCCATTAGCGATCGAGCTCGCCGCCGCCCGTCTCCGGATCTTTTCGCTGGAAGCTATGTCCGAACGGCTCGGCTCCCGTCTCGGACTTTTGACCGGCGGTGCTCGCGACCTTCCGGAACGCCAGCGGACGCTCCGGAAAGCGATCGAGTGGAGCTTCGACCTGCTTGAGCCCGAAAGCCAAAACCTTTTCACCCAGGCCGGCGTTTTCACCGGAGGACTCGCCTTGGAAGAAGCCGAGTTCGTGCTGGGGTCCAGCTACCCGCATGATCTCTTAGAGGGGCTCGAAGCCCTGGTCGATCAAAGCTTGCTGCGGCCGATTGTCGACGCGTCGACGCCTCGTTTCTTGATGTTGGAAACGATTCGGGAGTTGGCGGCTGAGCAGCTGGAGCCGCACCCCTCCTCCGACAAGATACGAGCCCGGCATGCGGAGGCGTATCTGAGCTTGGCGGAAAGAGCGGCGCCCCACCTCACCCAAGACGACCAGCGCTGGTGGCTCGACCGGATCAGCGAGGATCACGAGAATATGCGGGCAGCGTTGTCATTCTCGATCGCCGACGAAGATGCCGAGACGGCGCAGAGAATGTGTGGTGCGCTTTGGCGGTTCTGGCAGATGCGTGGCTTTCTCAGCGAAGGAAGAGTCCGGACCGATTCTGCGCTGGCTTTGGCGGGAGGCACGCCGCGCAGCCGGCTCCGGGCACTGGAAGCAGCGGGCGGGTTGGCCTACTGGCAGGCAGATGGTCCGGCCGCACACCGCTATTACGAAGAACAGGTGAGTGTTGCTCGCCAGCTCGGCGACAGACGAGAGCTGGCCTACGCCCTTTACAACCGTTCCTCAGCTGGCTGGCCCGAAACTGGCCTCGCGTTGGATCAGCTCGACGAAGCTGTGAAAATTGCCGAAGAGGTGGGCGACGCCACCTTGTTGGGAACCGTCTATTGGGGATTGGGGAGCATTCATTTCCTTGGCACCGGGTCCGACCACCCCCAACGCACCGAGCACTTGGCGAAGGCGATCGACGCCCTCACCCGTGCCGAGGCCTTCCTGGCAGAGACAGGCTCAAGCTTTCAGATCGGGTGGACCGACAACATGCTCGCGTTCTGCCTGCTAAACGACAATCGGCCGCATGAGGCGATTCTCCACCTGCGCGCCGGGCTGAAGCGTTTTGTCGCCGCCGGCGATCTTTCGGCCCTCCCCCTCCAGATCGCTTCGTACGCTGAGTACGTGCTCCAATTGGGGAATGTGGATTTGGGCGTCAAGCTGGCGGGAGCGAGTGAAGCTTTCCAGCGGCGCAGCGAGACGAGACTGCTCGACATCTCGGTCAACGAGGTTAGCGGAGCCCGGCAAGCCATTAGTGATCTCCGGCCAGCTCGGTCTGCGGCGTTGCTCGCCGAGGGGGCGGCGCTGACGGTCGACCAAACCCTCGAGATCGTCGACAAGCTCTGACTTGGGCTTTTTAGCCACTCAAGGCGCCTAGAGTTTCTCTGGGATGATGGTTGGCGTGGGCTCGGAGAGGTGGGCTGCCCGCCCCAAGCGGGTGTGGTTTCTACGCGTCCTGTCGGTCCTGCTTCCCCTCGCCGCCGCCTATACAGCCGCCAGCGTGGTCGGGGCCCTCTTGCCGGCGCCAACAGGGTGGTGGTGGTTGGCGGTCGCCGTCGCCGGCGTTCTGGCAGCTTGGGTGAGCCTTCCCTGGAGTAGTCGCCTACAGCTCCTGGCAATGACTTATGAGATCGAGCTTCTCTTTCCCGATCGGGCGCCGGAGCGTGTCGAGGTCGTCAGGCTGGTGGGACGACCCGAGTTGTTGCGTTCGCCTCCGGGACAAACTTCCAACGCAGCGGCCTTCGTCATGGCGATGGTCCTGTCACTCCGGCGGAATCACTCCCGAAACAATCGCCATCCCTACCGCGTCGCGGCCTTGACCGAACTCATCGGCCGCCAGCTCGATCTCAATGAGGCGGAGCTGGACCGCCTCCGTTGGGCGGCCATAAGTTATGAGATCGGCAAGCTCGCTCTCCCTCCCGAGCTGGCGACCCCGGAGCTGAGCCTCGAGCAGTCCGAGCTTCTTTCGACCTTTCCGACCACAGGAACCCGAATGCTCGGAGCTCTTACCGAATGGCTTGGCCCTTCGACGAGAGCGGTCGCTCATCACACTGAGAACTGGGACGGGTCCGGCCACCCCTACGGGCTGAAGGGTGAGGAGATTCCACTAGCGGCGCGAGTGGTCACGGTGGCGGTGACTTTCGACCATCTCGTCAATGGTGCGCTCGACTACCACGCGGCACGGCGACAGATCGCGGGCGGAGCCGCCTCGGACTTCGACCCCGAGGTCGTTCGCGCTCTACTGAGCGTTGACGAAGCCGAGCTGCGGTCCGTCGCCGGGCTCTCGGCGCCGCTTCGACAGCTGGCCGCCCTGCGGCCGGGCCCGGTGGGTGCCCTCGTTGCCACCTTTTTCTTGATCACAGGGATGGCCCTGACCGGATCGCTGCTCCCCCGGGCCGCCTATTCGGTTCGCGTCGATGAGCTGCTGTCCTTTCTCGAAACGACCTCGACGAGCGCATCGATTTCTGCACAGGCGACAACAACACCGCTGCTCGCGTCGACCACTGAAGGCAACGATCCATCGACCACCTCGGCGACGTCGATCGGTGGATTGCCGAGCTCAACCACTGGAAGCTCTGCACCTGGGACGACGGTTCCTGCCTCGGAAATCAGGCGGCCAGGGGCCACCACTTCCACCACCCGGCCGGGCTCCACGACCTCCACCGCCTCGACCACGTCGATCCCCGGCGTGACGACCACGGCCGGAGCCACGACCACAGCGCCAACCACCACGACCACCCGCCCGCCGGTTACGACGACGACCCAGGCGCCGACCACGACCCAAGCACCAACGACGACCACCACCCTCGAGCCAACCACCACGACCCTCGAGCCGACCACCACCACCCTCGAGCCAACCACCACCACCCTCGAGCCAACCACCACCACCCTCGAGCCAACCACGACAACAGAGGTCCCCTAACTGGGCGCGTGACCTGCGATCATCGGCCCATGCGCGCCGAGGATGTTCACGACTTCATCTCCTTCCGCGATCCTGACGAGAACCGCACCTGGCTCTTCGATGCGACCTTCCTTCGTTCGTCGTGGCTGTGCATCTTTGGACGAGGTTGCCAGGGGATCTACACGACGCCAACGCCCGAGCTCTCCCAGGGATGCTGTTCGATGGGAGCGTGGTTCACCGACGAAGAAGATGTGGCCAAAGTCGAACGCCATGCCGCGCTGCTTACCGACGACAACTGGCAGTTTCGCAAGAAGGCGGGGACGAAGATCTGGCGACAGCGAGGCGATGACCAGACATCGCGGCTCGTCGACGATGCGTGCATCTTTCTCAATCGTCCGGATTTCAAACGCGGCGCGGGCTGTGCACTCCACCTCGGCGCTCTTGACGCCGGAGAACGGCCTCTCGAATGGAAACCGAATGTCTGCTGGCAACTACCCCTGCGGCTCGAAGAGGACACCGACGGTCATGGCCACATCACCTCCGTGCTTCGTGAATGGAAGCGGCGGGACTGGGGTGACGGCGGCGCTGAGTTTGCGTGGTGGTGCACCGACAGCCCCCTGGCCTTTGTCGGTGGCGAGCCGGTCTACGAAAGTCTGAAGGACGAGATCATCGAAATGATCGGCAACAAGGCCTATGCGCTCTTGGTCGAGCAGTTGAACCGGCCCCAGCCACTTCCCCACCCGGCTCTGCGAAAAAAGGACAAGGCCCGCCGCTCACGAATCCCGGTGACGCCGGTCCAAGGCTGACGTTCCTCCCCCGTTTTCGCGACTAAATCGGTACCTCAGACGGACCGATTCGGTAGCGAAAACGCATCAGGGCTGCTTGCGAAACAGGCCCTTTACCCAGGAGACAAGGCTTGTCAAGAAGAGCCGAAAGGGTTTGACATCAGCCGCCTTTATCTCCGAGGCCGCCGCCTCGGAGGGGGCTGCCATCTTGGCTTCGAGGCAGCCGGCAAAGTCGGTGATGAGCCGGCGGCTCATCTCATTGATCAGACCGGTGCGACCGAACTGGGCGGCGGGGCCTGCAAGGGTGATGTCGGCATCGATCTTGACGTTGGTGCCTGAGCCAGCGGCGGTGAGGAAGTAGTTCACCTTGACCTGTCCGCGGCTTCCACCCCGTTTGTCGACTCCTTTGCCGTCGATAAGAGCGGTGCGGTTGGCGGGGTCAGAGGTGACGTTGGCTTCGCCCTCGAAAGTTGCCGCGATCGGGCCGAGCTTCACTGAGATGTTGCCGGCGTACACCCCTCCGCCTTTGTCCTCGGTGAGGGTCGCACCCGGCAGGCACTCGGCGACGGCAGGAACGTCTTGAAACTGCTCCCAGACCGCCTCGACCGGCCGATCGACAGTGAACTCCTGGGTGATCTTCATCGGCTCTCTACGGTAACGGGCGCCAGCCGGCCGGGCCCTTTTTCTCGACCAGCGGTCCGCCTTGGCGATTTCGCCGCACCGCCATGATCTCCGAAAGGATCGACCAGGCGATCTCGATGGGCCCGTCGGCCCCAACGTCAAGCCCCGCGGGACCATAGATCCGATCGGTGGGGTCGGGGACAAGACCACGAGCGTTGAGGTCTTTCAGCATCCTCTCCAGCCGCTCGCCGGGGCCGAGGCAGCCGATGTAGGCCGCGCCTTTTCCCAGAAGCGAGCCGAGGAAGTCGACGTCCCGCAGGTAGTTGTGCGACATGACTACGAAAGCAGTGCGATCGTCGACTTCGATGCGCTCCGAGAGCTCGGCCGGAGCGCACTGGATCAAACGGTCGGCCTCCGGGAAGCGCTCGCGGGTCAGGAAGGCTCGGCGGTCGTCGACCACCGTCACTTCGTGCCCGAGCTCCTTTCCCAGCCGGACCAGAGGAACTGCATCGTGACCCGCTCCGCACACCACCAGCCGGGGCGGTGCTGAGTTGACCTCCAGCAAATAGTCGACTCCCTCCCGGTGGAGCCGCCGGTGACGGCCGTCGCGCATCGCCGCGGCCACCTCGGTTCCCCAGCCCGGGTCGACTTCGCTGATCGCCTGATGGCGGCCGATCTCCGGCCCGGAAAGGGTGTGCAGGATCGCCACCGGCCGCTCGCTGATGACCGTCGAGAATTGCGCGGCAGAGTTGGCCGACTCGATCAGCAACTCGGTGACCCCATTGCAACCGATCCCCCAACCCCAAACGGCTTCGTCATCCGCGGTGAGATCGAACTTCACTAGTCGCGGTTCGGCGTCACGTCCCATCTCGGCGGCAATCGCGATCAGATCGTTGTCGAGACAGCCCCCGGAGACAGTCCCCACCATGGTCCCGTCGGCCGAAACCAGTTGGCGCGCCGCCAAACCTCGATAGGTCGAACCTCGCACACCGACCACGGTCGTCAGGACGAAATCGATCTGGCGCCGATTCCAATCGGGAATGGTGGGGAGAACGTCCTCGGTCATCAACCCCAAACTTAGGCGGGTCTAGTGGCCGGTGTCACCGCCGAGCAGATCGAGCGCATGCGACAGCACCGCTGACAGCGCCTCGAAACCCTCCTCGACGGCTCGCGGGCTGCCGGGCAGGTTGACAATCAAGGAGGACCCTTTCACCCCAACCACGGCACGGGACAAGGCGGCCATCGGAGTCGATTCGAGCCCTTTGCTCACGAGAAGATGGCTGAGACCGGGAACGACGCGCTCGACCACCTGCATGGTCGCCTCGGGCGTGACATCACGCGGTCCGAGACCCGTGCCACCGGTGGTCATGATCAGGCGGGCATCGACAGCGAGCCTCTGGAGAGCTTGAGTTATCGCCTCGATCTCGTCGGGCACGACCTCGTGGTCGGTCACCTCGAAGCCGGCCCTCCCCAAGAGCTCGACTAAGAGCTCGCCAGAAGCGTCTTGACGAGTTCCAGCAGTCACCCCATCAGAGACGGTGACCACCGCCGCCCTCACGAAACGAAGAACGTTTCCGGGTCGGGTGGGATTGGAATCCCGCGGGCGAGGGCGAAGCGGAACACCACAAACAGGATCACCACCGCCGCGACCAAACCCCAACTGAACCGTCGGGCCGTCGTGTGTGGGTCGTGTTCGACGGCTTTGCTCCCAGGTGCAGACAAAAGCGTCGCGGCTGTGAAGAGACCAAAGAGCGGGATGGCGGACACGAGCCCGCTACCGGTGTCGGGCACGAAGAACAACACCGCCAGCAAGGCACCGGCCAGACCGCCTCCCAAACCGATCCGCGCTACGAAGCCGACACGCCGCGGCGGGGTGGCGATCTCACTGCGCGAAGTGGCGAACGCCAGAAACGCCGGGGCCGCAGCCAAGGAGACCAAGAGCAGGCCAATTGCTCCACCCACTCCAACAACCATGTCGATCCCCGCCGGCAGATCGAAGTGGGTCAAGGCGAGAGCAACGTCGCTCTGTCTGTCGACCCCCGCCAGCGCCATGGGCACGAATCCTTGCCGGAAGCAGTGCAGGATCAGCCAGAGCACGCAAAGACGGGCCGGGTCGTGGCGGCGACTAGCCGGATAGATGGCGAGGAAGGACGCTCCGACAATCAGGGCGGCGAGAGCGCCGCCGGCGAGGGCCAGCGGGTTGTCACCAGTGAGGAACTCAACCCGGTCGTGGTAGATGATCGGGTCCCGGTCGACGAGCCAGCCCACGATGAATCTGCCAAGCGAGTCGGCGAGGACGGCGATGACAATCCCAACGGTGGAGGCAAGGGCCGAATTGACGAGCAAGGTCACCCCGGTCGGGCGGTCACTCCCGTCGACAATTGTGGTCAGCCGCTGCTCGGCGATCGTTGCAGGCATCCTAAAACTTCGACCAATCTCGACCGAAGATCAAACGGTTTCCAAGTCCTCGAGACTTTCCGATTCGATGACGTCGTGGCGGCTTATGACAGTCGAGATCACTGCCTGGATAGTGGCGGTGAGCGGCAGAGCCAGAATGGCGCCGACGCCTCCCAGCAGGCTGGCCCCTGCGATCACCGCCCCGATCGACACCGCCGGATGGATCGACATGGTTCGGCTGGTGATCCTCGGGGCGATGAGGTAGTTCTCTAGTTGCTGGTATCCGATGAGCGCCACCACTACCCACAAGCCTTTGATCGGGCTCACCGCCATCCCCGCAATCGCCGGCAGGACGAGACCTAGATACGTACCGACGACGGGGATGAATTGGGAGATGACACCCATCCAGACGGCCAGCGGAAGGGGCGAGGGGACCCCGATGATGGCCAAAGCTCCCCAGGTGAAAAATGCGCACACGATCGCCAACAGTGCCCGCGAGTAGACGTATTGACCTGTCTTCTCGACTGCCGTGTCCCAGGTCGAAAGCGCCCGCTCTTGCCGTTTGGCGGAAAGAGTGGAAAGGAGCAACCGCCGCCAGGTCGGGCCTTCGGCGAGCAGGTAGTAGCCAAAGAGGGTGACGGATGCGAGTTGGAAGATGAGACCGAAGACCGTGTTGCCGACCGCCAAGAGCCCCCCGGCCACCTGCGACCCGTACTGCTCGATTAGCGAGCCCAGGTCCGAGAAGTCGGCCCCGATCTCTGGGACAGAGAGCTCGAGGCCAAACGTGGCGTTCGCCCAGGTCGTGAGCGATTCGGCATAACCCGGCAAGTTCTCTATCAGCATTGTGCCTTGGGTGACCAAAACCGGCACGAGGAGGAAGAGAAAACCGGCAAAGAGGACCCCGGAGGCGGCGAACACCACCGCGGCGGCAACCCGCCGGCGCCAGTTTCGCTTGACCAGAGCCTGCACGGCCGGTTCGAGGGCCACCGCGAGGAAAAGCGCCAGGAACACGAAGTAGAGAAGGGTGCGGATCTGGTACGTGATCCAAAGGGCGACAACGGCTAGGAGCAGAACGCCGACCACGATCCAAACTGCACGAGCCAGCCAGTCGGGCGGCCTTTTCCGATTGGGGAGTGCTACCACTGCGGGCTCAGGCTACCGGAGGGCGCTTCAGCGGCGTTTGCGGCGCATCAGCCGCTGCAGGGTTTCCGACTCTGAAAGCACCTCGGGCTTCTGACCCGAAGCCGCCGCCTCCTCTTTGACCGTCTCCACCCGCTTCTTTTCCCGGGTACGCGCCGTCACCATTCCTTCGCGCCAAAGATCCACATCACCGGCGGTGAACACGAGCCGGCGCATCGCCACGTCAACCAGGAAGAGGGCTAGCGCCATTGCGGCCAGCCACGGCCAGATCGAAATCTCAGCGCGACCCTGTTCGGGAGCGGGATCGAAAATCGAGGCGATGTCGGGATTGAGGCGCCCACCGGTCAAGCTCGTCAGGTCGTTGCCGAGGGTGGGGTCGGGCTCGCGGAAGGCGAACTCCTCTTCATAGGCCGAAACCGCCCCCGAACCCGAGGTCACCTGGGAGCCGTCCGGGTTTTGTTGCGTGACTGCCACCCAGTAGGCGCCGGCCGGTCCGAGCGGGGCCGACCCGGAGAACTCCGACTCGGATGTGCGAGTCAAAGGGACGACACTGAGCTGACCATCGGGACCTCGCACCCGGGCCGTGGCGGTGCTGTCCAAGTCGGCACCCACCGCCGAATACCGGATTTGGAGCTGGCCGTCTTCGACAAACGTGACCGGAGGGTTGTCACGGCCGGCGGGGAGGACGTCACGGACCACGTTGCCCCAAAAATCGGAGTATCCCTCCCAGTCGACCCATTGGGTCAGCCAGCGAGCGGTGGCATCCGAGGTCCAGGCCGTCGCTCTTCCGAGCCCGCGCTGCCAGGTCGCCAGCAACGGGTCGGCTTGGCCGATCTCCATCAGCACCGACGCTGTTCCCTTCGCCTTGGTGAGGACATAACCAAGGAGCGGTGGGGACTCAACGAGCTCAGCCGTCACCGGGGAAGGAGCGGAGAGAACCGGAAAGAAAGTTCCCTCGGTGGCAAGGTTGCGAGCCACTGTCAGCGTCTCCTGGACAAAGATCTCGGGAATTGCCTCGAGATCCTCGCCGGCGTAGTAGCGGCCCCCGCCCAGCTCAGCCATCCGCTCAAGAGTTGTGCCGGGACCCTCACCCGTGCCGAGCACGGAGAGGGTGACTCCGGCGTCGGCGATCTCGCGCGCGATTGGAAGCAAGTTGGCGTCGCTCGGGTCCCAACCGTCGGTGAAGAGAACGATGTGACGGAGTTGCTCGGGTGCTCCAGCCAGCTCCGCCAACGCCACCTCGAGGGCATTGGAGATCTCAGTGTCGCCGTTGGCGGTGATGCCGCTGAGGGCATCGGCCGCATCAGTGATCCCCGACCGCTCCTGGAGGGGAATTACCCAGTCGGTGCCGGAGGTAAAGGTCAACACGCCCACCCGATCGGAAGCCGAAAGAGCCTCAATCGCCAGCTCAGCTCCAGCCCGGGCGATATCGGTCTTGACGACTCCGGTGTTGACGGCGCTGCCCATGTCGCAGTGGCAGGCGCCCATCGACCCGGAGGTGTCGATCACGAGCACTTCCGCCACCGGCTGGCGACGCACGAGGTCGTCGGGGTTCGAGGAGACCGGCAGAACCGCCTCGAGTGGAGTCTGGTGATAGTCGCCGAGCCCGAAGGAGCGGTCACCCCCAATCACGACTAGGCCACGACCCAGCTCCTCAACGAAGGCCGCCAGCGCTTCAGCGTCGTCGGTGTCGGGGCGATCGAAGTTGACCAGGATCACCGCGTCGTAATTGAGCAGCTCGGCCGCAGTGGGGATCGAACGGCGTTCCTCGACGTCGATCCCGCCTGCAATCAATGCGCGGGATAACGCGTCGGCTTCACCATCGACTCCCTCGACCACCGCGACCTTGGCCGGGCCGAGGATGCGGGTTATTCCCTCCGCCTGGTTGTTCTCGGCTCGAGTGTCGAAACCGGCCTCGACCGTTGCCGCGACCGAGAGGAACCCCGATCCGGTTCCCGCGAGCTCGACCGTGATTTCGTTGCGGCCCGAAACCAGGTCGACTTGGATCAGTTGCTCTTCGCCACCGCTCTCGACGATGAGCGTGGCGCTGCCGGCTTGGTTCGATCGGATCACCACCGTGGCGTCGACGCTGTCGCCTTCGCGCACAACGGCAGGCAACTGCACGCTCTCCACCAACGCGTCGGCACTCCTCGAGGCGTCCAACTCAACAATGTCGAGGGCGATCCCAGCCTCCGCCAGGCGCCGGGCCGCGGCTCGTGCGTCGCCGGTCGTCGGCACCAGATCGGTCAGAAGCACGACCCGTCTCGATCCTTCGCTGGGCATCAGCGCGGCGATTGCGTCCAGAGCAGAGGCGAGGTCGGTGGCGGAGTCGTCGGGGTTCGTTCGGATTGGGCCGGGCTGGCGATCGATACGGAAGGCCGAGTCGAGCTGGGTATTGCGCCCGAACACCCCGATGGCGGTCCGTTCATCGCCCCTCGCGGCGGCGAGCGCAGCGGCGAGGAAAGCCTCTTGGTCGGCCGCGGCCGCGCTGGAGATGGAGGCCGATCGATCAAGAAGGAAGAGCACCGAACGCTGGTCGACCGCTCGGGTGAGGATCGGCTGGGCGGCGGCCAGGACGAGAGCAGCCACCGCGACCAAGCGGATCACCACCGCCCACCGATGCTGGCGTCGAGGAACGGTCCGCCCGCCGCGCCGGGCGATCAGCCAAATGAGGGCCAACCCAGGCAGAAGCGCCACCAACCACCAGGGGTTGGCAAAGGTCACGACGTCACCACCTTCCGCCGGGGAAGGAACGGCCGCTGGTGGCCCACCCACCATTCAATCGCCATCAGCGCCAAAGCCAGGGCGATAACCCACGGCGCCCATTCCCTGATCCGGACCGAGGCCTCTTCGGCCGCGGTGACGGCGCCGGTGGTGGCGATGTCCCGGCTGGCCCCGGCCGATTCGTCGGCGACAAATGTTCGCACTGCGACCGGCCCCCCGGTGACGGCGCCCTCGGCGTCGATATAGGACACTTCGTAGACGCCGGGCTGATCGGTGTCGGCAAACTGCGCTGATCCTTCGACCAACTCGCGAACCTCGCCACCGGGCATGGTCACCCGGGCCAACGAGCCTGCCGGAGTGGCAAGGCCAATGGGGGTCCCGGCGGCATCGGTGGAGGCGTTGATCGACGTGGCGCCGGCCAGCCAGCTCAAGATCCGGGCGCCCAGGATGGGAAAGCCCACCTGAACGGGCAGGTTGGACTTGGTGATGTCGAAAGTGAAATAGGCAACTCGCTGTCCGTTGATCTCACCGAGCAGGATCAAAGGGACGTCGCCGGCGCGCACCAACGTCAGCCAGCGCGGGGCGACGACAACTTGCGCTTCGCCGACAACCAACCCTGAGAGGTCGACCGCATCGAGGATCGGCTCTCCGGGCCGCTGATAGGTAACAGCCAAGTTGCCCGCGAATTGGCTGGCGGTCACACCTTCGGGGGTGGCTTCGGGGGCGATGAGCCAGGTCGGACGATCGATCGTCGGCAACGGACCGCCGTCGGAGATGACAATCGCGGGGGTGCCTTCGCCCTGGTTGGTGAAACCGGGCACCGCATCGACCAACGCCTCGAGGAAGGGCGAGCCCTCCCCCAGCACGGAGACGAGCTGTTCGGGCGCCGAGCCCACAATCAACGTCGCGGAGTCGTCGAGCGGCAGGGAGTCGGCGTTGTCGAGCAGCCGGACTGTCAGCCGGTCGCCGGGGCCGGCGTCGATCGGGGTGGTCTCACGAGCCGAACCTTGCGCCGGGACTTCCAGCTCGATCGAACCGGCCGGAAGATCGTTGACCGCCATCTCCGCTCGCACGGTTCGTGTTTCCGCTCCGTAGTTGACAAGGTTTAGAAAAGCTCGCGTGGTTCCCTCGGTCGAAGGCGCGAGACTCCAAGCCGCCACCGCCAGGTTGTCGCCGAAGTCGTCGTAGCGGAGCATCTCGGCTCCTTCCACCGGTTCCTCGGGCAAGGGTTGGCTGCCTCCGTCGGTGAGCAACAGGACGCTGGTCGGTCGATCAGGGGTGGCGAGCCCGCGAGCCAGACGCACCGCTCCGGAGAGATCGGCGACGCCCCCGCCCGCTTCGAGCGAATTGATCGCCTCGGTGACCAACGCCGGGTCGCGGCCAAAAGCGAGCAGCACCCGCGGGTTCGGACCGGCTTCGATGATCGAAACCTGGTTCGCCTCCGAGAGGTCGCTGACCAAGGAGAGCGCCTGCGTCTTCGCGGTCTCGAGCCGGCCCGCCATCCCCATCGACCCCGAGGTGTCAAAAACCAACGCGGTGTGGGGACCGAGCAGCGTTCGCTCGCGGTAGAAAGGCCGGGCAAGGGTGAGGACGAAGGCGGCGAGGACCGCCAGTTGGAGGAGCAACAAGGGAGTCCATCGGAGCTTTTGCCAGGGAACGGCCGACGACACCGGGATCTCGGCCTTCTCCCACAGCATGATGCTCGGCACCTCCACCCGGGGCCGGCGGCTTCGCAGCATGTAAAGGACGATGAGCGGCCCGGCCAATGCCGCCAGGCCGAAGCCGGCGGGTATCAAGAAACTCATACCAGCGCCTCGGTCCGCGAGAGGGCGCTCAGCACGTTCATTGGAGCATCGTCGGTTGCCGGAACGAGGACATAGTCGACACCCGCCCGCCGCGCTCGTGCGGCAGCTTCGGTGGCAAAAGCCTCGAGCGCCGCCCGGTAACGCCGCATCGCCTCTTCCGAGGTCGACACCTCGACTTCGCCCCCGGATTCGGAATCAGCCAAACGCAGGTCGCCGGCCAAACCCGGATCAAGCTCCTCCTCGCCGAGAACATGGAGGATGATCCCTCCGGCGCCGATCCCGAGGCCGTCGAGAGCGGACCCAAAGTCGGGGCTGAGAAGGTCGGAGACGAGGATGAGGGCGCCGCGTGTCGTGCCTTCGCCGACCAGCTTGCGCAATGTAGGAGCGAGCTCGCCTCCGCCCCCGGTCGGCAGTTGTTCCAGCCAGGCTTCGAGCTGCGGCCAGCGGGAGAGATGCCGCCCGGCGGGACCGACCTGCAACGACGTACCTCCGACCGCGTAGACCTGAACCCGATCGCCGCCCGCCAGCCCGAGGTAAACAATCATCCCCGCCAGGACCTTTCCGATCTCAGCCTTGCGGTAGAAACCCATCGATTTCGAGACATCCAGAACCACGCGCAGCGGGAGCTCTTCTTCCGCTTCGAATTGGCGGACCAGGAGCACGCCCAGCCTTGCCCAGAGGTTGTGATCGATTCGGCGAAAGTCATCGCCCGGGACGTATTGGCGGTAGTCGGCGAAGTCGAGGCTTTCCCCTTTGTGGCGCGAACGGTGCCGGCCCGCCCATTGCGCGATCACTCGCCGGCGAGTCACGAGGGAAAGCCGCTCGAGACGGCCGCGCAGCTCGGCCGGGAGCAGCATCAGGAAACTGGTTGTGGCGAAGGGTGGGCTTCGAGCACCTCGGAAACGATTTGGTCGGCGCGGACGCCGTCGGCCAGTGCCTCGTATCCGAGAACCAGCCGGTGCCGGAGCGACATCGGGGCGACCTTCCAGATGTCCTCTGCTGCCAGGTTGGGGCGGCCGGCGAAGAGGGCAAATGCCTTGCCGCCGAGGATGAGGGCTTGGGCTCCCCGGGGGCTGGCGCCGTTGCGGACATAGCGCTTCACCAGCTCGGGTGCTTTCTCGCTTTCCGGATGGGTCGCTTCCACCAGCGTCGCCGCGTAGTGAAGGAGATGCGACCCCGCGGGAAGGTCGCGCACCAACTCCGACATCTCGACGATTGCCGCCCCGTCCATGACCGCGTTCGGCTCCGTCTCGGGTCCGGCCGTCGTTCGTTTGAGGATCTCGACCACGTCGTCTGCCGGCGGGAACCCAACCAGCGCCTTGAACAAGAAGCGGTCGAGTTGCGCTTCTGGCAGCGGATAGGTGCCTTCCTGCTCAATCGGATTCTGGGTGGCCATCACCAGGAATGGCCGGGGCAGTTGATGCGTCTCCCCGCCCAGGGTCACCCGTCGTTCTTGCATCGCTTCGAGCAGGGCGGACTGAGTCTTCGGCGTGGCGCGGTTGATCTCGTCAGCAAGGACGAGGTTGGCGAAGATCGGGCCTTGGTGGAACTTGAAGTCGTTGCCTGTGAGGACCTTGGTGCCGAGGATGTCGGCTGGCATCAAGTCGGGAGTGAACTGGACCCGGCCGAACTCGACGTCGAGCACTTTCCCCAACGTCGCCAGGAGCTTGGTCTTGCCCAGGCCCGGCACCCCTTCGAGGAGAACATGGCCTTCGCAAATCGCGGCGACCAGCACGGTCTCGACGAGATCTTTCTGCCCGACGATGACCTTGCCGACCTCGGCGCGAGCGGCGGCTAGGTGGGTGGCGAACTCTTCTGGGTTCATGGCTCCAACTCCGTGAAGTATTGGCGGACGAGGTCGGCCAAATCGGCCGGGATGACCATACGGTCTAGCGAGTCGAGAGCCGTGTTTCGATAGTCCGTGAACCGATCGGTGTAGCTCTGCAATGGGACGTTTTCGAGACCCTGGCCGGTCGCGGTCCCGAGCGGGTCGCCCGGAGTCGTGCCGCCGGTGAGATCGACTCGAACTTCGTCGCCCAAGCCGGCCTCGACCGGGTCGAAGACGCTGCTGCGGCTCGGGTCGCGGCTCGGGTCGTGATCTCCGCTGCCGCTGCCGACGGTGCCCGACCCGGTGCCCCCCGAAGTCGAGCCGGTGCCGCTTTGCCCACCAGCACCCGCACCGCCACCGGCGCCACCCTGTCCCTGACCTTGTCCCTGGCCTTGGCCTTGTCCCTGGCCCTGACCTTGTCCCTGACCCTGACCTTGTCCCTGGCCCTGACCTTGTCCCTGGCCCTGACCTTGCCCTTGGCCCTGTCCCTGGGCTTGGCCTTGGGCCTGGGCGTCGCTTAGCCGCTGTTGGGCGTCGCGGACGTCGGCCTGGGCCTGGGCACGGTTGGCCGCGCCTGCGGCGGCGGCATTGCTGGCGTCGAGCTGGCCTGCGGCGTCCGCCAAAGCCTCGGCTGCGGCGGCAGCCGCGTCGGGGTTTGCGGCCGCCTCGCCCAGAGCCTGCGCGGCACCGGCGAGAGCATCGGAAAGCTCCTGGTCGATGCCGGCCAGGTCCTCGGCCCGGGCCGAAAGTTCGGCCGCCGCGGCTGCCATCTCGGCGGGGCTGGCGTTGGCTAGACCCGCCGCCAGATTGCGCAGTTGCTCGGCTGCCGACGCTCCCGTGGCGAGGGGATTTTGCTGCAAGCGGCGCTCGAGACCGGCCAGAGCTGTTCGCTGCGCCAGTTCAGCCGGATCGGCCTGGCTCGCTAGTTCCTGGCGGGCCTCGCCCAATGCCGCTACTGCTTGTTCCAACGTCTCGGCTTGCGCCAGCTCGGCCAGCAGCGCTTCGAGAGTCTCTTTCACCTCGGGGGTGGCTTCGGCGGCGGCTTCGGTGAGCCGATCGATCTCGTCCTGGATGAGCTGTTGTTGCGCTCGCCGCTCGGCCAGCGCCACATCGGCCGCCGACGGGACCAGCGCCATGAGCAAGGTCGCGGCAAGGGCCACAATCACCAGCCGTGGCAGCCAGCCCCGCGGAACCACCCGGACCAGCCCGTCGAGGCTGCGGCCGCTCGCCCAAACGTCTGCTGCTCGAAGCTGAAGATCCTCGTACTCGTGTCGTTCGTCGAGAGCACCGAGCTCGAGCGCGGTGGAAATCCGGTCGAAGCCGCCCAATCGGCGATCGACCGAGAGGGCGGCGCCCGCCGGGGAGGAGCGCCGCCACAACGCCAACCCCACTCCAACCAGGACCGCCAAACCGATCACCCCAAAAGCGACAGGTTCGGCCCAGGGGATCACCGTGTAACGAGCGACGCCCACAAGGATTGAGGCGAGCGCTGCTGCGACTCCGACCGCGACCAGGATCGTCTGCAGGAGGCCCGCGACCAGCAGACGGCCCCGAGCTCGTCCCACCAAATCCCGAACGCCAGTGGGGACCGTGGGGTTGCGAAGAGGGCTCATAGTCTTAGACATTGCGTCTCCGTTTCGTGAGGAAGATCCTGCGAGCCGGTGCCCGAACTACAAAGGCTGCCCGCAGCAGGGCGAGAGCGGTGATGGCGGCGTAGATGATCAGCGTGCGCGTCCAAACCGGACCGCGCCTGACCCGAACTGCAAGCTCGTCCTGTCCCGGCGCGGGAAAGGGCTGTATGACCGCCATTTCCGCGGCGAAGCCAACCCCAAACTGCCCGCCGAAGCCCCCTCCCATCGAGATCGCGGGTGTCGACACCCCCTGGCGCGCATAGACGATCGCGTCGAACGCCGCGAAGGGGGTGAGGGTGTAGTCGGTGGGGACACGCAAAGGCTGACGGATGGCATCGACCATGCCGACATAGGGATTGAGCCACGACGAATAGAACTCGCGGCCACGAGCCGGGATCAAAGCCTGGTCGGAAGGACGAGCCAAGAAGAGCTCGCCAAGAAAGATCGCCAAGCTCAAGAAGCCGATGATGAAGGCAATCGCGTACGAGCCGGCAACTGCTCCGCGACTGGAACGAGCGCGCGAGGACACGGCGATGGCGACGCTCCCCAGGGTGATCGCGGTGGCGAGCATCATCGCCAACGCGGCGCCGATGTCACCGGCCGACATTCCGCCAAAGAGCAGCGGGATCGCCACGACCGGTCCGACAGCGATGAGCAGCAGGAGGAAGTAGCCGATCGAAGAGGAGAGCTTGCCGAGCACCAATTGGATTGGGCTCAACTGCGTCACCTGGAGCAGAGGCAGGGTTTGGCGTTCGCGTTCGGTGACAATCGACAACGCGGTCACCCCCGGGACAATCAGGACTACGGCGGTCATCATCAACACCGCCATCGCCTGAAACAGGAATCGGCCCATGTACTGGGTGGCGATGAGCCGGCCGAGAACCTGGTTGGCGACCTGCTGGCTGACCAGATAGGCAACGTAGCCGATCATGCCGACGCCGATCGTCCAGGCAAATAGGAACCAGGGGGCGCGCCGGCTGCGGAAGCGCTCCATCACCTCGCGGCGCAAGACCGGGTTCATGAGTCGTTGCTTTCGCTGCCCGTGATACTCAAGAAGAGCTCCTCGAGGCCGGCGACCTCGAGCCGCCAGTCATAGATACGGCGACCGGAGCCGATCACGAGCGCCAGGATGCGGGCCGAGTCTTCGTCTTCGCCAGTCAGGACGAAACGCAGGCGCCCTCGCTCCACATCGACTTCGCTCACCTCGGGCTGTCCTGACAGGATGGTGGCCACCTCGTCGACTTCTTCGTCGGGGGTGCGCAGAGTGATCCGGCGATTGGCGGTGAGGGTCCGGCGAATCTCGTTCAGATCGCCGGACGCCTTGACCTTGCCTTCGTCGATGACGGCCAGGTGTGAGCAGATGCCCTCTAGCTCGGAGAGGATGTGGGAAGAGATGATCACTGTCTTTCCCATTCGCGACAGTTCGGCGATCAGCTCGCGGAGATGAACTCGGGCGCGAGGGTCGAGGCCGGAAGCCGGCTCGTCGAGAACAAGAAGCTGGGGGTCATGGATCAAGGCGCGGGCGAGTGAGAGGCGTTGCTTCATTCCCCGCGACAAGGTGTTGACATCTGCGTCCGCCTTGCCTTCGAGATCAACGAGGCCCAAGAGGTCGGCGATCAGCGCCGGACGTTTGGCGGCTGGGACTTTGGTGGCCGCAGCGAAGAAGTCGAGATACTCCGTGGTGGTTAAGTTTTCGTAGAACCCGAACACGTCGGGCATATAGCCGAGGACTTTGCGTACCGCTCTCGGCTCGACCTGGGGGTCCTTGCCCGCCACTTCCACCTTGCCCGCGTCGCGGGCGAGCAGGCTCGAGATGACCAGCATCGAGGTCGTTTTGCCGGCACCGTTAGGCCCGATTAACCCATAAATCGACCCCTCGGGAACGTCGAGGTCGATGCCGTTCATCGCCATCACCTCGCCGTAGCGCTTCTCTACCCCTTCCAGGATGGCGATTCCCATCAGCTCACCATTTCCAGGGCGAAGGAATAGGGGGAGAAACCCGACTCGACAAAAACGTCATCGTCGTTGGCAACGCGCAGTATCACCTCTCCACGATCGTTGCGGAACCGGGCGAGGTCGATCACGTCCTGATCGGCCACCTCGACGAAGGTACGTCCCTCCCAGTCATACATATCGAGCAGGGCGGGCACTTCCCCAAAGTTCTGGTTCACCACCAGGGTCGGGTTGGCGATGCCGGCGGGGACTTCCCAACCCATCATCGCACTTCGCCCCTGCACATAGACATAGCCGGGTCCAAAGTCGATGAAGCTGGCGTCCTCGGCATCGAGCAGCTGCGAAGAGAGCGCGTTGCCTTCGACGGCCATCACTTCGGCCAAGTCGATCGGGACCACGACCAGGCTGGTGCCGGTGGCCTCCACACGGTCTCCGTCGACGACGAGCGAGACCGCGAGCTGATCGGTGAAACCGAAGAAGTAGGAATCGTGGTCGGTGGTCAGCGCGGCCGCCACCTGGCTCAAAGGACCAAGCCGGTTCCAGATGAACGGATCCTCCCAAAGCTGCATTTGATTGATGACCGCGTCGCCGACGGTGCCAAACTCGTTGAAGCCGTTCTGCCCTGGGACCAGCGAACGCGAGCCACTGCCGCCCGGCTCCAATGGATCATCTTCGACAACCACTCGACCGCGGGCGACCACTCCCCAGCTCCAAAAGCTGAGGTCGGTGGTGTTGGACACTTCCACTTCGAGCTGATTGCCGTCGGCCTTGGCATCAACTTGGGGGATGTCTGCTACCGAGCCTTGCCACCGGCTGGACAGGCCGGCCGCTCCCAGCTCACCCAGCTCGAAGCTGTAGCCGCCGGCGGGATCGACGCGGGCGTAAACCGAGGCCGTGTTTGGCATGTTGAAGTCGGCGGTCGCCTCGGCCGGCACGGTGTCCCAGCCGTCAGCGGTGTTGAAGGTCCGATTTCCTTCACCACCGACGACCAGGACCGAGGCGGTGCGTCCTTCGACGCCCGTCTCGTTGGCAACGACTACTGACGCATGACTGACAACGTGCTCCTGGAGCCGCTCCCGGCCCGCGGTCCAGAAACCTAAGACGCCCGCGAGTGCCAGCACCGGGACTGTCGCCCAGGCGAACTCCCGCCGTCCGATTTTCTTCAGAATGGCGAAGTTGACTGGCCCGACAAGCACCGCATAGCCGAGCAAGGCGCCGAGGAGCCAGGGCAGCGAAGGCACCCGTTGGTCGCCACCGCTGATCGCGGACTGCATCAGTTGGATCTCGGGGCTTTGCCAGGTCTCGCGCGCTGCAAAGCGATATGGCACGGGTGAGAAGACGTGGGCCCATTGCTCATCGCCGAGCTGGGCGAGACCGTCGAGGGCCATGACCCAACCAGAGCCAAAGGGAAAGTTGCCCGTCCCGGTGGGAAGGTCGACCCCGAGCGCGCCGAGGTCCGCGGTGTCAACCACCAAGCGGCCGCCGCGACTTAGCCAGCTCACCGACGCTTCTGGGAGCTCGGTTGGGTCGGCGAGCACCAAGTAACGCGCTGGGTCGAGCTCCTGACCGAGCTGATCGGCTGAAATCCCGACCCCGACCACGTCACGTTCGGTGACCGCGGAGATCGATTCGTCGATGGTCTTGACCAGCTCATCGGGACCTACCACGGCAACGATCAGTTGGTCAGTCGCGACTTTGAGCGAGAGGTTGAGCGTGGCCGCCGGATCCTCGCTGGCTTCGGAAAGAAGGCGTAGTCGTACTTGGGGGTTGCCGACGGGGAGGCCGAGGCGAAGGTTATAGACCTTGGACCCACCGGCAGGTACCTCGATCGGGAGCACCTGGGTGACGGCTCCGAGCTTTGCTTCAAGGAGCCCGGCGAAAAGGACGTCGGTAGACACGGTGACGTCGACATCCATCGGCGTGAACCCGTCGACGAAACCTGCGAGCCCCGCTTCGGCTTCCATTCGGGTCGGCGGATCAGGGTTGGCCGGATCAGGGTTGGCCGGATCAGGGTTGGTCTGGGCGCCGAGCGGCAGGCCGATGCTCGCAAAGATGAAGGCGGCAGCAACTACGGCGAGCCGGCGGGGCATGTCAGTCAGACGTGCGGCCAAGCGCTCCGGTTCCAAGAAGACCTTTGCGGGGCTACTTCTTCGAGCTTTGGAAGTAGGGGTCAGAACCGGACGCATGATCCGTTACATCGACTACTTCGCTCAGTTCCGAGATCGACTCTTTCAGAATCCGCTCGATGCCCTGTTTGAGGGTCACCGCCGCCATGCCGCAGCCCTGGCAGCCGCCGCTCAGCTTAAGGTAGGCGATCGTCCCGTCCACCGACACCAACTCTGCTCGCCCCCCGTGGGCGGCGATGGCTGGGTTCACTGCCTCGGCGATCACCTGGGAGACTTGTTCGGCGAGCGGACCTTCGAGGGTGCCTTGGGGGGCGGCCATCGCCGGGCTCGCGAGCGGCCGGTTGGGATTATCCATCGCCAGGCCGTCGGGACCGATCGATAGCGAGGCGCCCCGCAGGGGTTCGACGCTTTGTTGGGGGATCAGGATGGCAAGGTCGCCATGCCGTTCGAGATGATGGCCTTCGTCTTCGTCGTCGATCGGCACGAAGGCCAACTCGTAGGCGTACTGGCCCTGGCGAGTGCCGGTGACCTCGATCAACAAGGCCACCTCGGACTCCCCTGGCTCCTGGTCGCGCAGCCCGATGATCATCCCGAGGGCTTCCGTCGCGACGGAGAGCACGTTTTCCACGGGCTAATTCTATCTCGTAGCCTCAGATGACGTGCCTCGGGTCCTTCTGATCGTCCCCACCGGCTCATATCGCGCGGCGGACTTCTTTGCCGCTGCCGAAGCATTGGGCGTCGAAGTGGCGGTGGCAGCCGAGCAGCCGTTGCCGCTGGTCGAGCCTGAGCGCTTTCTGACGATTGATTGCAACGATCCGGAAGGAGCCGCCAGGTCGATCGTCGAGCTGGCTGCGCGGACGCCTATCGACTCCATCATCCCAATCGACGACGCCGGAGTGGTGATTGCGGCCATCGCCTCCGCCGAGCTGGGGCTTCCCCACAATCCCCCCCAAGCGGCGCGGGCCACCCGCGACAAGAGCCTGATGAGACGTTTGCTCGACATCGGCGAGGTAAATCAGCCCCGCTCGCGGGTGGTCGAGGTCGCCCGGCCCGACCCCGGTGATCTGGCTTTCCCGTTGGTAGTCAAACCGCTGGCGCTGGCGGGAAGCAAGGGCGTGATCAAAGTCGATTCTCCCGCTCAACTGGCGTCGATTGTGTCGCGCGTTGGCGCGATCGCTTCCGCGGACGTGGTGCTCTTGGAGGAATTCGTGCCAGGGCCCGAAGTGGCGGTGGAGGGCATCGTCTGGCAGGGCAACCTCGAGGTCCTGGCGGTCTTCGATAAGCCCGACCCGCTTACAGGTCCTTACTTCGAAGAGACCATCTACGTCACGCCGAGCCGGCTCCCGCAAAGCACCCAAACCGAGATAACCAGGGTGACCGAAGAAGCGGTGGCCGCCCTCGGCCTCGTCGAAGGCCCAATCCATGCCGAGCTGCGAGTCGCCGGTCCCCACGATGTCAAGGTGATCGAAGTCGCGGCCCGCTCGATCGGAGGCGTGTGCGGCCGTTCGCTCTCCTTCGGATTGCTCGAGACCTCGCTTGAAGCTCTCATCCTGAGACACGCCCTTGGTCGACACCGTTCGACCCAACGGCGCGGCCGCCCCACGGGAGTCATGATGATCCCGACTCCGGCCAGCGGCGTTCTTGAAGGTTGGAGCGGGGTCGACGAGGCCAAGGACATTCCGGGTATCGAAAGCGTGGAAATCGCGGCGCCCATCGGCAGCACCATCCGGATGGTCCCGGAAGCGGACCGATATCTCGGATTTATCTTTGCGAAGGGATCTGACCCGGCCGAGGTGGAGTCAGCGCTTCGCAAGGCACACGACTGCCTCCGCTTTGAGATCAGAGGCTGAGCACGCCCTGGATCGCCTCCATCCGACGGACCCGATCCATCGTTACCGAACTCGTCCCATCGAGCAGCGCGGTCGTTTCCTCCAGCACATCCGCGATCGGAAACAGCCGGATCCAACTGTCGCTGGTCGGGTCTCCGGCCTCGGTGTGGTTCCAGCCGACCATCCGATCGGTGACTCCCGATAGGACCGCCTCCACCGCTACCAGGCCGAACCGTCCCGCGAGGAGCCGATCGCGAAAGCTGGCGTTGCCCCCTCGAACCAAGTGGCCAAGAACGGTGCTGCGAACTTCGATGTCGGGAGGGACCACCTTCTCGACCTCGTCGAGCAGCTCGTGAGTCGTGATGTCGACACCTTCCGCTTTGAGAATCAGCACCCTGGTCTTGTCGCGAGCCTGGCCGAAGCTCTCGACGATGCACTCGATGACTGCCTTCACCACCTCCTCGCGGTTTCGCCGATGCTCGGGGAGCAACACCCCGTCTGCTGCGGTGGCGACCGCGGCCGCCATCGCGAGATAGCCCGACTGGCGGCCCATCACCTCAACAATGAAAGCTCGATGGTGGCTGCGGGCAGTGTCGGTGATGCGGTCGCACGCGTCGATGATTGTGTTGAGGGCGGTGTCGACTCCGAGTGCCTCGCGACTGAGACCGATGTCGTTGTCGATCGAGGCCGGGATCCCCACTACCGGGATCGAGCTCTCTTGAGCGAGGACATGAGCCCCGGCAAGTGAGCCGTTCCCACCAATCACAATAAGGCCCTCGACCGAGTAGCTGTTCAGCTGAGCGACAGCTTGCGCTCTGCCTTCTCGGGTGTGGAAGCGAGGGCTACGGGAGGAGCCGAGGACGGTGCCGCCGAGGCTCCCCATCGCCTCGACATCTCCGACCGGGGTTAGGTTCTTGTTTTTGGCGTTGAGTCGGGTCAGCGGCCGAAAGTTGCCGTCGATCAACCCGTCATAACCCATCTCGACTCCCCAGACCGAAACGCCGCGCGAGGCGGCGACCTTCGTCACCGCGCGGATGGCCGCGTTCATCCCGGGGGCGTCCCCGCCCGAGGTCAGGACCGCAATCGCAGACATTGGTAGTCAGGCAGCGTAGAACTGGGCGGGCAGAAACCTTCCGCCAATACGGCGTATTCCGCCGCCAAAGAGTTAGGGCGATCTCCCGCTGGTGGTGTATTGGTGGCCGGTGCGGCTTTGGAAGAGGTAGTCGCCATTGGGGATGGGTCGATAACTCCATTGGCCTTGGTGGCGCAGGATGTGGTGGTGGCGACAGAACGGGCCGAGATGATCGGTGCGGGTGGGTCCCCCTTTGGCCCATTCGATGCGATGGTCGAGATCGGCTCTGATCGCCGGGGCCCGACAGCCGGGGTGGATACAGGTGGGGTTGAGCGCCTCCACCCGCCGTCTTTGGGCCGAGGTCGGTCTTCTCCGCACCAGCCCGTTGGTCAAGGGGTGGCTGCCGGTGGCATCGTCGAGGGTCCAGCGCCACTCGCCTTGGTGTTGTTGGGCGGCGATCTGGCGGGCGATGTCGGCGATCACCGGCCCATACCCGACCAGCTCGCCGGGATGCTGGTTGAGCTCGGCCAGGGTGGCCAGATCGACGTGGAGATGGATGACCCCCGGCTTCTTCCCCTCCCCACCTTTTAAGAGCAGGTCCAAGTAGACATCGGCCCGGAGCTCATTGAGGGTGCGGTGGTCCCCGGGGATCCGGGCTACCTCGGCCAAAGAACAGATCCGGGCCATGGCCTTGACTGCCAGCTCGGGGGGAAGATCCAAAGCGGAGAGATGGGCGGTGCCCTCGACGGTGCCCTCGAGCTGCACTCGGCGATTCTTCACCGCCTCCTCGTAGCGCCTCTGGGCGGCTCCGGGGTCGTGGGCCAGACCGCGCTTGCGCAACACCGCTTCGAGCTGGGTGGGAGTCGACCTCGCTGCAAGCTCGGCCAACTCGGTGACCAACTCGGAGGCGGTCTCGGGGTCGAGATGACAGGTCCCCCGGGCCAACACCCTTGCCCGGCGGAGATCGATCCGTCCCTGCCGGAGCAGCTCCCCGATCCGGGGAAGACGGGAATGGATCTCGAGGGCCAGGTCGAGCTCGTATTCCGCCGCTCGGCGGGTGAGATGCAAAGGGGCGGCGATCTCGGAAGCGGTGCCGTCCCAGGCCAGCTCGAAATCCCCGTCCTCGAAGATGAAGGCGGCATAGAGGGAAGCGATCTGCTCGTAAGCCTGGGCTTGATAGTGGGCCACCTGCCGTTGGCAGGCCGCCAATACGCTCACCCGGTCAAAAGGAGAAAGTGAGTCCGCTTCGACCTGGGCCAACGCGGTCGCCAGCTCGACACCCGGTTCCAACCCCTCCAACCCCTCCATGACCCCTACCCCACTTTCCATCACCCTCGACTATATCGAACAAACGTTCGACTGTCAAGGGCTTTCTCATCGGGAAATCCTTGAATCGATGGAACGAGATTGGAAGAAGAGATGCCTGGTGTGTCACGAGACCATCCACCGGTCTCTCGGGTTGGGTCGGGAGTTGCATCTTGCTCTCCGCGCCAGCGGGGCCCGTTGTCGATGTGTCTATCGACCCGGAGGTCGAGGGAAGTCGAGGATGCGGTGACGATCTCAGCGCGGTCCGCCGCGGTCGAGGATCGGGCAGTCCCGGGCCACTGGGAAGGAGATCACATCATCGGCCAAGGGATAGCAACTCTCCGGTCTGGGCCCCACCGAGCCGAAACGCGAAAATCATAAGTCGCCAGTCTTCCGCCGAAGCCTTGATTACACCTAGCCTATCGACAAAATCGGCACAAGGCGCAAATGCAGTCTCATGGCAGGAACTACCGACAACCCCGTCGTGATTTCGCGGCCAAGGCGCTTTTTGCTTTATCGGTGTGCCTGTTAGGTCTGACGCAGTCTGACATCGCGCATACCTACGAGATCACGACTGACGACACCGGCTATTGCGGCGACGGTCAATTCAATTACTTCTTTTCGGATATCGGAGATGCGGCGTGGATTCCCCAACTGAGAAGCGAGGTTAATGCAGCAGCGGACCTTTGGGAGATTGAGCGCGAGTACACGGGGAACTCCCTCGTGGTTCTCAACGAAGGATTGAGTGGTTGGTCGCTTAGACTGGTCGACCTAATTGGTGGGGACCCGACCGTACAGGGGCGCACAATCTGTGCCACTAAGGTGATCCAAATTCGATCGGACCTGACCGGAAACCTACTGCGGGATGTTGCGAGTCATGAGTTCGGCCACGCCCTGGGGTTTTACCATACCGGAATGTTCGACTCCGATGACGGCAGGACTCCACTCATGGCGACCTGCCTGGACCCGCCGGGCACCGATGTCAGATCATTCTCAAATGACGACGCCGGCGTCATACAGAAAGAGCTCTCAAATTCGGGCGGCGCCGCCGGGAGCCTTCACGCCAATTGGGGCTTCGAAAGGTGGTCAGGCAACATCCCTCTGTATTGGACGTTCTCTCTGACCCACTCCAAGGTGAAGCTCACGACCGGCCAGCAGTTCGGGACCGCCGCCTTGGGATGGAAGCCGCTTGAGGACAGCGCCCATGTTGCTCAGCGCGTGACTCTGCATCGGCAGGCGCAAACATTGACCGCCAGAGCGAGCGTAAATCGACAATCGCCTGGAACCATCCTCGGGTCCGTCAGCGTCATAATCGATTGGAGACGACGCGATTATGCGGCTGTGGAGCCTGGCAGCTGTGCTGAAGGGAACTACCCGACGGGCCGTGATCAAAACGAGGTGACATTTCTTGGCGAGTGGGCCGTCCTGGCTAGCGGTTCGTTCATCCCGACGACGACGTGGGTCAGCATGGATTTTGCCTCGGCCCCGATGCCATCGGCGGGTGATGCCATCGACATTCGAATTCGCGCCGTCAGCAGCGTCAAGGGCACGGACGGACAGTTCCGACAGATCAACTTTGACAACACTCGGGTGTGGGAATCATGAATCGAAGACTTGCAAGGCTTTCTGGGTTCGTGGCTCTGTTCGCTCTGTATGCCTGCGGACAACCTGTCGGCCAGGGCAACCTCCCGAACCCGGATTGGGGGCAATGCGGCGGGCTAGGGAAACCAGAAGTCGCACTAAGAAACGTCCTGACCATTCCGGACATAGGCTGGCTGCATATTTCGGCTTCATATGCGGAGACCGCATTGGCTGGTGCTGAGACGCACGCATCGGGAGACTTGATCATCGATACCACCGGCGCCGAGCCTGTTACCGACCACGCCGTGCCCGAGAGACTCAGGTTGCACTTCTTAGTTGTAGAGCACACGCGGGAGGCGGTGGGTTTGGGAGCGGACCTGATGGTGGGATACCTTCTTAAGAATTCATTCGCCTCAACGGAGGTCGTACTGGCGCTGATGTCCTCGACCGACACCGCCACCCTCCTGTTGCCGTGCTCGGTCGAGCAGACCGAGCAGATCAGGGTCGCTGCCGTCGCCAGCGGCGTTAACTCCGAGATCGAGTTCGTCGAGCGAGCGGCGGTGCCGGGATCGGCGGAACAAGGCTTTATCCCCCAGCCGGTGGAGCCAACTCCGGACATCGATCTGCCCACCTGGTACGAGCTCGACCCCAACCAGCGCTCCCTCGACCCCTCCGATGCTCCCCCCGAGATCGGCGAGCAGCTCAGATACGTCCCTCTGCTAGTGCAATGGCCCAGCACCTGGAGCGGAGTTCCGGGGCGGGTCTGTGCCCGCAACCCGCTCGGGTGGGCGGGGATCTGTGTCGAGACCGACAACCCCTCGCCGATCGCCATTCTCTACCTGGTGATTGCCGAGGGAGAACCCGCCGAGATCTGGATCAAAACCCCAACCGGTCAAGCGCCGGAGGGATTGGTCTTGCTCGCTTCCTTCGAGCCGGACGTGTTGGCGGCGATCCCCAAGGGAAGCGCGGTCTCGGTCTCGCTCGGCGGCAAGCCCACCAGCGCCGAGGAGGCGCAAGCCCTGGTCTCCTCCGGGGAGGTCGTGGTCGAGGTGCTCGAATCCGCCGAGGCGGACGCACTGGTAATCGAGCTCATGCCCCCAGGTGTCCCGGTCGAAGGTCCTTGAGCGGTAGGGATCGGCGAGCCAACTAGACACCTACCGGAATTTCGATACTGACGAAGCGTAGGATCAGGGCATGGTCCGACGGTTGCTGACGAGCTTGGTGCTCGCTGGCCTCGTGGCCTGCTCGCAGTCAGCGAAGCTTCCGCCGTTGCTCGTTCAAGCCGAAGGGCTGCTGGCAGTCGATCAAGACGGAGGCCAGGTCGAGCTGCTGTCGGGGGAAGCCGGACCAGTGGCCTCCCAACCGAGCTGGGCCCCGGACTCGACCTTCGCGGTTTGGACCGAGTTCGACGCCACCGAGAACGTCGCCCGGATTGCGATGGGGAACGGCGAAAGCCAGCGCCGGGTCGACGGCAGCACGATCCCGTTCTTCTACGGCTTCAGCCCCGATGGCAAAACTCTCGCGTATCTCGGCAACGACCCTGCCGGGGGTGGGGTTGCTCTGGGTTTGCTTGACGTGGCCTCATCGACGCCTCGTTTGGTCGACGTCGGCCAACCGTTCTACTTCGATTGGTCAGCGGACAGCACTCAGTTGCTGGTTCACGCCAACCAGTCGGATACCTACCTGCTCGACCTGGACGGAGGATCGCAGCCGCTCGACATCGCCCCCGGGGTCTACCAGGCGCCGCTGTTCCTCGACGACGGCCGCGTGTTGGTGGTTGAAAACCGCTCGCTCGTCGCGGTCGATCACGGCTCCGAGGACAGGGAGGTGATCGCCGATATTGGTGGGTTCAGCTTGTTCACGGCAGCGGGCGACAGGGTGGCGTTCACCTCGAACGATGCGTACGCGGCTGGACCTCTTGCGGTCAGCACCGTCGGCGATGACAACCAAACCCTCATCACCGACCAACCGGTGATCGCTTTCGAGTGGTCACCAAACGGTGAGCTCCTTTACTACCTCTCCCTCTCGCCTGACGGCCTGATCCCGGCGATCTGGGACGGGAACGACTCGGTCGAATTCGAAGTCACGCTCCCCTCCACCGTCTATCTCCAGAGCTACCTGCCATTTTGGGATCAATACAGCCGCTTCCACACTCTCTGGAAGGCCGACTCGAGTGGGTTTTTCTTGCCTCGGGCCGGAGACGAGATAGCCCTCTACTCAGTTGGCGGCGAGGAGGCCACCGTCGTCGCGGAAGGAGCCATGGCTCTTTCCGCACCCGGTTGACGGGGTACATTCTTCCGGGTGCAGCCGCTCACCGCCCATCGTCTCTGGGAGCTTCCCCGAGTCGGAGCCCCGGCCGTGGCGGGCGCCGGCCGGCTCGTCGTCCCGGTTACTACCAATGACGTTGCTGCCAACGAAGGCAAGAGCCGCCTCTGGCTGATCGGTGATCGTGTAAAACGACCGCTGACCCCGGAGGAGCTCAACGCCAGCAAACCGGTCGTCTCCCCCGATCGCCAGCAGATCGCCTTCATCGCCCCCGTCGATGGTCAGAAACAACTCCACTTGCTCGGGCTCGAAGGTGACGAACCCGTAGCAGTAACCGATCTTCCTCTAGGAACCCTGGGGGCGAAATGGCTCCCCAACGGACAAGGCCTCGTCATTCTGGCGTATCTCTTCAACGGTCATCTGACTCCGGAGGAGACGAGTGAGGAAATGAAGCGGCGAACGGAGGCGAAATTCGTCGTCCATGCCACCGAGCTCGCCACCTATAGATATTGGGACACCTGGCTGACCACCGGTGAGGTGCCCCACCTGTTTCTTTTTGATATCGAAACCTCTGAGCTCACCGACCTCATGCCCAAAGCCACCCGCTGGTGGGCCTGGCCGAGCACCGACGACCCCTGGGACTGCTTTGACATCTCTCCCGATTCGAGGTTTGTGGCCTTCTCCGCCGACGCCTCGCTTCCTCCCCATCGCCAGTTGCGACACTCGATCTTCGAGATTGAGATCGAATCGGGAACCGAAACCGAGCTGACTCCGGAGGCGCCCGCGCACGCCACCCGTCCCCGCTACTCGCCAGGCGGCGACGCCCTGCTTTATGGTCAGCAGCTTCTGGCGGGCTTCTATGGCGACCGGGTGCGGTTGGTGATCCATCCCCGCGCAACCGACCTGCATCGGGTCATCACCGAGGACCTCGACCGGTCGGCCGAAGGCTGGGAGTTCGACGGCCACGGCGACATCGTCTTCTTCGCTGAAGACCAGGCGCGGACCACGCTGTATCGGCTCACCGAAAGGGGGCCCTATCCCCTGACAACTGGCGGGACGCTGGCCTCGCCAGTGATCGACGACCACGGAACCGTCTTCCTGCTCCGGCACTCGCTTCAGCAGCCGCCTGAGGTCGTGCGGCTCGACGCCAACGACACCCTCGAGCCGGTCACCAACTTTGATGATGTCAAAGCCGTCGACTGGGGAGCAGTCGAGGATCACACCATCCCCGGCGCCGACGCCGAACCAATCCAGTTCTTCCTGATTCATCCTCCCGGCGCCGACCCCACCGCGCGTCTTCCCTTGCTCCACCTGATCCATGGCGGTCCTCACGCCTGCTTTGGCGACTCGTGGCAGTGGCGCTGGCAAGCACAGATTTTTGCTGGCATGGGCTACCGAGTCGCGCTCGTCAACTATCACGGGTCGACCTCGTTCGGCCAGAAGTACACCGAGTCGATCCTCGGGGCGTGGGGCGACAAGCCCTACCGCGACTTGGAGGCCGTCACCGACCATCTCATCGGCGCGGGCCTGGTGGTCGAGACTGCGATGGGGCTGGCGGGCGGGTCCTACGGTGGCTACCTGGCGGCGTTTGTCACGAGCCAAACCGACCGATACGCGTGTGCGGTCGTGCATGCGGGGGTCACCAACTTTGGCGGCACCTATGCCAGCGACCTCACCTCGGGCCGTCCGCAGAGTTTTGGTGCCGAGATCTTTGAGGACCGCGCCCAAATAGATCTCTACAGCCCATCCTCTCACGCCTCCGGTTACAACACCCCGACCCTCGTTATCCACGGTGAGCGCGACTACCGGGTGCCGCACACACAAGGGCTCGAGCTTTACGGCGTGCTCAAGGCAAAAGGGGTGCCGGCCCGGCTGTTGTACTTCCCCGCCGAGAATCATTGGATCCTGGCCCCGCAAGCGTCCCTCTACTGGTATGAGGAGGTGGAAAAGTGGCTCAACCTCTACTTGAAGTAGAAGCCTTATCCGCGCTGGCGCGAGTAAGACGATTTTGTCATTTGCGATCATGCGGACGCTGATCGTCACGGGAGGTGATGCGGCCGGGCTGACTGGCCCGGAAGGAAACTTCGACTTGGTGATCGCGGCCGACGCAGGTTTTGACCACGCCTCGGCGCTCGAGCTCAAGGTCGATCTCATCGTCGGGGATTTCGATTCGATCCGCCCGAGCGACAGCTTCAGCCACATCGCCACCGAGATGCACCCGCGGGACAAGGAGCATTCGGACTTCGAGCTTGCCCTCGAGGCCGCGCTGGTACGTGGCACCACCGAACTCGTCGTGCTCGGTGGCGGGGGCGGACGGCTCGACCATCTGCTGGTGAACGCCGCCGTCTTGACCAATCCGCAATTACGATCGATGCATATCACCTGGGAGACCGGGCGGTCAACCGTTCATGTCGTTTGGGACCGCGCCACAATTCTCGGGCGGGCAGGCGACTTGGTGTCGTTGCTCGCTTATGGCGGCGATGCCTCGGGAATTTCGACGTCCGGGCTCAGGTGGGCATTGCACTCGGGCCGCCTTTCGGCCACCAGCTCAAGGGGCCTCTCGAACGAGATGGTCGACGATCACGCCCGGGTCACTGTCGCTACCGGCACTCTCCTGGTGATCCACACCTCGCATGCCTAGATGGATCCGCTTTGGCGTGTTGGTGCTGGTGGCTGTCGCTGCCTGCGCAACGGAGGACAAGGGTTTCACGGTCCTCGCGACCACCGGAACGTCGATCCCGAGCGTAGCCACGACGACGACGTCGCGACCGATGGTAACGACCACCGCTGGGCGGGCACCGGTTTACGAAGGGCAGATCGCTCATGCCGCTGCCGACGTAGTCGTCTATCCCGCTCCCAACTCTCCGATCGAAAGCCGGGTCATCCCGGCGTTGACGATCCTCGGCAGCCCGGCCGTTTTTCCGGTTCTCGAGGGGCCGGTCGAGGGCTGGATCAAGGTGTCGATCCCGGGTCGCCCGAATGAGGCGACCGGTTGGGTGGAGGCCGACCAATTCACGTTTTCGAAAGTTGACCAGCGGATTGAGGTCGACCTTGCAGCATCGACACTCACGTTGTTCGTCGGGGGAGAAGCCGTTATCACTACTTCGGTCTCCATCGGCTCACCCGAAAACCCCACACCGCAAGGGACCTTTTTTGTCACCGATATTGTCGAGCTGACCGATGCCACCGGCCCCTGGGGCCCGCATGCGCTCGGGCTCTCGGCACGCTCAGACACCATCACCGAGTTCAACGGCGGCGACGGCATCATCGGCATCCACGGCACCAATCGACCAGACCGCATCGGCGACCCGGTCTCTTTGGGTTGTGTCCGCGTCCCCAACGAGATCATCACCGAGATCGCTCGTGAGGTCCAGCTCGGCATCCCGGTAGTGATCAAATAGGCATCGATAAGAATACGACTCTCGTCCGACGGCGGTACCAGTCGGTAGGTCTGACCGGCTGGCCGGGCGAAGACGCGGCATCGGTGGTGCGGCGGCTGGGAGCGATGCAATCGCAGGACTATGGCCCGGCCAAGTGGTCGATCGGCCAGCGCACCGGTGTCGACAACGACACGCTCGACCGACAATTCGATGACGGGCAATTCCTGCGGACACATGTGTTGCGTCCAACGTGGCATTTCGTCCATCCCGCCGACCTGCGCTGGCTGCTCGAGCTGACCCGCGATCGGGTGCACATGATCAACGGCTTCATGTACCGGCAGGAGGGTCTCGACCGCTTGTTACGAGATCGCGCCGATGCGATCCTGATCGACGCGCTCAAAGGAAGGCGATCCCTCACGCGGTCGGAGCTGGCCGGCGCTCTAGGAAACGCGAACATCGTGGCAGAACGGTTTCGGCTCGCCTACCTGCTGATGAGCGCCGAGATCGACGGGATCGTTTGCAGCGGGCCTCGCAAGGGCACCGAGCACACCTACTCCCTCGTCGAGGACAGAGTCCCCACAGTACGGAGCCTCACCCGGGACGAGGGTTTGGCCGAACTGACCTTTCGCTATTTCTCCTCGCATGGCCCCGCCACCGTGAAGGACTTCGGCTGGTGGTCGAGCCTCACCCAGACCGACATCAAACGCGGGCTGCAACTGGTCGGCGACCGCCTGACCAAAGAGCAAATCGGCGACGTCGCATGTTGGTCGTCGGGTGAGGCTCTTGGGAGACGAGCCGCTGGTCCCCGCGTCGACCTGCTCCAAGGCTATGACGAATACATCGTTGGATACAGCCAAAGCAAGTACTTACTTGACCTCGCCGGTCTGACCAAGACCGCCCGCCGAGTCCCTTTCAACGGGGTGATTCTTGTCGATGATCAGGTCACCGGACTATGGAAGCGAACCGTGACCAAGACCGCGGTCGCCGTCGAGGCCGTGCTTTACGAATCGTTCGACAACAAGCAGCTCGCGGCGCTGGAGGTAGCGGTGGATCAACATGGCAGGTTCTTGGGGCGGCCGGCCACCTTCGAAGTGGCGGTGCTTTAGCGGGGAACGTCCCGCCAGGCGAGGTCTTTGTCTACCCGCGGCTCACCGGGCAGGCCTAGCACTCGTTCCCCGAGGATGTTCTTCATGATCTCGGAGGTGCCGCCCTCGATCGAGTTGGCCCGAGCCCTCAGGAATCGTCGCTGGGGACCGTGGACGCTCGCTCCGACACCGGCTTCTGGCCGGACGAAGGGGTACGACCCCGGCATCAACAGCCCCTCGGCTCCGAGCAGATCAACAGTGAGGTTCGTGATTTTCTTGTTGAGCTCGGCCCAATGCAGTTTGGCGGTTGAGCCCTCGGGCCCGGGAGTCCCCCTTGCCAAGAGCTGGCTCGAGCGCATCGAGGTCAGCCGCGCCACCTCGGCCTCCACCCACAGCTTCATCAGCTCATCGCGCCAGTAGGGATCATCCATCTCACGGGACTTCCAGACTTCGATGGCGTCGGCGATCGCTCCCCCACCTCGGGGGCGGGCGGTGAGCCCGATCGCGACCCGCTCGTTCATCAGAGTGGTCAGCGCCACCCGCCAACCGTCACCCACGTCACCCAAGCGGTATGCGTCGGGGGCGCGGGCATCGGTGAAGTAGATCTCGTTGAATTCGGCCTCGCCGGTGATCTGACGGAGGGGCCGCACTTCGACGCCGGGCTGGTCCATGTCGACGATGAAGTAGGTCATCCCTTGGTGTTTGGGCGAATCGGGATCGGTCCGGACTACGAGCATCACCCAACGCGAGGTGTGCGCCAGCGTCGTCCAAACCTTCTGTCCGTTGATGACCCACTCGTCACCGTCACGCACTGCGCGGGTGGAAAGGCCGGCCACGTCGGAGCCGGCCCCGGGCTCGGAAAATCCCTGGCACCAAACTTCCTCGGCAGTGAACAAGGGCCGCAACCAGCGCCGTCGCTGCTCCTCGGTCCCATGAGTGACGACGGTGGGGGCGCCCATTCCGTAGCCGATGATGTTGCGAGCGATGTTGTCGAAGCTGGCGCCGGCTTCACCGAGACGCTCGTTGATATGCCGCTGCACTCCGGGCGCGAGGCCGAGGCCACCGTCGCCTTGCGGGAAATGCACAAAGGCCAATCCGGCGTCGAACTGATGGCCCCAGAACTCCGTCGGCGGGAGGTCGCG
>JACCTH010000047.1 GCA_013812505.1 Acidimicrobiia bacterium
CACAGCCACCACCCCTGGCCAAACGTTGCCTACGACGCTCATCTCGGCTGGTGGGAAGAGTCGGCTCTGTCCATGGATGACAAGTGGGAGCCGTTCTTCGACGACTTCCTCCCCCGGCTCCGCCGCAGGCTGGGCGCGTTGTTGGGACTTGGCGACGGCTCGACCATCGCCGTCGCCCCCAACACCCACGAGCTCGTCAACCGGGTCTTCAGTTGTCTTTCACCCCCGGTCCGACTGTTGACGACCGACGGCGAGTTCCACTCCTTCGATCGTCAATCCCGGCGCTGGGAGGAAGCCGGCCTTGCCGAAGTCGAACGGGTGCCGGTCGAGCCATGGGACAGCTTCGGCGAGCGGATGGCGAAGGCGGCAACAGACGCCGACTTTGTCTACTTGAGCAGCGTCTTCTTCGATTCGGGGTTTGTCGTCCAAGATCTCGACGACCTGGTGAACGCGTTTCCAACTGAGGCGTTGGTGGTAGTCGACGGATACCACGGCTTCATGGCAATGCCTGTGGATCTGGGCCTGATAGCGGATCGGGCCTTCTTCCTCGCGGGTGGTTACAAGTACGCCATGGCCGGCGAGGGAACCTGCTTCATGCACTGCCCGCCTGGCTACGGCTCAAGGCCGGTCGACACTGGTTGGTATGCCGGTTTCGGCGGGCTGACCGAACGCGCCGACACGATCGCCTATGGAGCCGGCGGCGATCGCTTCTTCGGGGCGACTTTTGATCCCTCGGGTCTGTACCGGCTCGATGCCGTGCTCGCCCTTCTCGAGGATCGTGACATCACCCCGGCCACGATTCATGCCCACGCCCGCGCCCTCCAGGAGCGATTCCTCGCCTCCGCGCCGAGCCTCGGGGAGCTGATCCCGCCCACCGGCCATGAGCGCGGCAACTTTCTCACGTTCCGCACACCTGAGGCGGGCCACCGCTACCGCTCGTTGCGTGCCAAAGGTGTCGTGACCGATTACCGCGGCGACCGCCTCCGCCTCGGTTTCGGGATCTACCAGGATCCCGAGGACGTCGACGGCCTCCTCGACCGGCTGTAGACAGCCTTGGGCCATAAATTCGTCCGCATCACCACGGCGGTGCAGGCTCTAAGACAACTTGTCGAAGCCGCCGGTGAAGGCAACCTTGACGGGTTTTTTGCTGCGCACGGCGTCGAGTTGATGACCGCCTTCGGAAGCACAATCGTCGAAGCAGCGACCGCTGACGATCTCGACTTGGCAGTTGCAATTCGTGAAGAGGCAGAACTCTACTCCCTGATCGCCGATCTGGTCGAGATGTTGCGATTCGATCGCAACGACGTCGTAGACCTCGAGACTGCCGACGTTGTTCTCGCCGCCGAGGCACTCGGGTCTGTGTTCCGATCTTCGAGTCCGATCCCGGCCTATACGCTCGGCGCCAGATGGCGGCCCTCACCGAACGGATGGAAACCGCCTACCTGCGCAGACTCGACCTCGAGCTCCTCTCATCGTGATCCCCCGTCGGCTTGATCCTGACATCATCCGGAACAAGCTGGCCGAGGTCAGTCGGACTCTCGACGTTTTGGCGTCGGTGGGAGAGGTAGGCACATCTCGTCTCGAGGACGAGGCGTGCTTCGGGCCGCGGTCGAGCGTTTTGTCACTCGTCTGGTCGATCTGGCGGTAGACGTGAACAGTCACATCTCGGTAGGCAAGTTGGGCCGAGTCGCCGCCAATTACCGCTCCTCGTTCACCCTCGCCGCCGAACAAGGCCATCGACAATGAGTTGGCGAAGCGGTTGGCACCGTCGGTGGGATGCGCAACGTGGTGATCCACGAGTACGAACGGCCTGATCTGGAGCGACTGGCTGCGGCCATGCCAGGCGCCTTAGCCGACTACCGCGAGTATGTCGTCCAGGTGGCCCGTGTTGTCGTGGCTACCACCAGTGCCGATTGACCCGATTCGGGGCTAGCCAATCACCGCGGGGATTTTCTCCATCGCCGAGCGCACCGCTTCTTCCGGATACTCGTAGTCCTCGAGTTTGCCGTCGAGGAACGAGCGATAGGCGCCCATGTCGAAGTGGCCATGCCCGCAGAGGGCAGTGAGGATCACCTTCTCCTCCCCGGACGCTTTCGCCTTTAGCGCTTCCCGCACCGTCGAGGCGATGGCATGGGAGGGCTCGGGGGCGGGGATAATCCCTTCGGCGCGGGTGAACTGCACCGCCCGCTCGAAGCATTCGACCTGGCCGATGGCCTCCGCCTCGACCAACCCCAGTTCCTTGAGGTGGGAGACGAGCGGCGCCATCCCGTGATAGCGGAGACCACCGGCGTGGATGGGGTCTGGCACGAAGTCGTGGCCGAGGGTGTGCATCTTTACCATCGGCGCCATGCCGACCGCGTCGCCAAAGTCGTACGCGTAGACACCCTTGGTCAACGAGGGCGAGGCGGTCGGTTCGACGCAACGGATTACCGGGCTCATCTTTCCGGCCATCTTCTCCCGTAGGAACGGGAACGACAGGCCGCCGAAGTTCGATCCCCCACCGGTGCAGCCAACCAGCAAGTCAGGCTGCTCGCCGATGCTCGCCATTTGCTTCACGGCCTCCTCGCCAATCACGGTTTGGTGCATGAGCACATGGTTGAGCACGCTGCCGAGCGAATACTTGGTGTCGTCGGCGCCAGCGGCTGCTTCGACCGCTTCGGAGATCGCGATGCCGAGACTGCCCGGCGATTCGGGATCCTGGGCGCGGATGGTCCGCCCAGCATTGGTGAGGTCGGAGGGGCTCGAATGCACTGTGGCCCCGAAGATCTCCATCAGCGTGCGTCGGTAGGGCTTCTGCTGGAAGGAGATTGCTACCTGCCAAACCTCACATTCGATTCCGAACTGCGCGCAGGCGAAGGCGAGGGCGCTGCCCCATTGCCCGGCCCCGGTTTCGGTCGTGAGCCGCTTGGTCCCCTCTTGGGCGTTGTAATAAACCTGCGGGACCGCGGTGTTCGGCTTGTGCGATCCGACCGGGCTGACTCCTTCATATTTGAAATAGATCCGGGCCGGTGTGTCGAGCGCCTTCTCCAGACGCAGGGCGCGATAGAGCGGAGTCGGTCGCCACATCTTGTAGATGTCGAGGACCGCGCCGGGGATGTCGATGTAACGGTCTTGACTGACCTCCTGTCCGATGAGCGCCATCGGGAAGAGCGGAGCGAGGTCGTCAGGTCCGATCGGCTGATGCGTGCCCGGGTGGAGCACCGGTGGCAGCGGGCTCGGCAGGTCAGGCTGGATGTTGTACCAGGCCTCCGGGATCTCCGACTCCGCGAGGACGACTTTTGTGACTTCGGCCATGTCCATGGTCCTTTCTCGGCGAAGTCCCGAACCTAGCCTCAGTCCGTCGGCTCGTGCTCCAAAAAAGCCATAGCGACGAGCTCCACCTTGGCGGCGGGATCGAAAAGCTCGCTGATCCCGAGCAAGGCGATTGCCGGGTAATGGCTGCCGAAGATGGATCGGTAGGCCTCACCGATTGGTCCGAGCGACTGGCGGTAGGAGTCGATGGTGGCGGTGAAGATCTGAAGCGAAATCACATTCTCGGGTTTGGCTCCCGCCGCGGCCAGTGCCGTCACCACATTGTGACAAGCGATCCAAAACTGGTCGACGAGGCCATCGTCAATGGTCCCATCCTCGTGATGGCCGGTCTGGCCGGCAAGCATCACGATCTGGCCGGGTCCGGCGACAGTGACGTGGCTGAAACCGACTGGACGGGGCAGACCGGCCGGGTTCAGAATTCTCATCGACTCATCGGCCCGTGAAACGCGGCGACTCGCGGGCAACGAAGGCGCGGTAGAACTCGCGATGGTCATCGCTTCGCATCAGCAGCGCCTGCGCCCAAGCCTCCAGTTCGATGGCCGAGCCGAGGCTCATGTCCTGCTCCCGCGTCAAGAGCGACTTGGTGGCGCCGACCGCCCAAGCCGGTCCGGAGGCAAGGGTCGTGGCGAGGGCGCCGGCCGTCGCCGCCAGTTCGGCATCTGGCACGACCCGCCCAAGTCCCATCGCCGCCGCCTCCTCGGCCCCGACGCGTTCGCCCAACAGCAGCAGCTCGGACGCCCTCCCGAAGCCGATCACGCGGGGGAGCAGATAGGCCGCCCCCATATCGGCGCCAGCGAGTCCGACCCTGGTAAAGAGAAAATGGAACGAGGCCGAGGCTGCCAACAGCCGCAGGTCGGCGGCGAGGGCGATCACCGCGCCTGCGCCAGCCGCCGTCCCGTTCACCGCCGCCACGATCGGGATCGGCAACTCGCGCATCTTTTGCACCACGGCCCCCGTCATGCGGGTGAACTCGAGCAGTTCGTCCGTCGCCATTTCCTGCAGTGCGCCGATGATCTCGTTGACATCGCCGCCGGAGCAGAAGCCCTTGCCGCGTCCGGTGATGACGAGCACACGACAGCGCCCGTCATGTTCGAGTTCGCCGAGCAGGTCGCGGAGGTCGGCGTAGACCTCGAAGGTGAGAGCGTTGAGGACGTCGGGTCGATCGAAGGTGAGCCGTCCCACGCCATCGCTGATCGCAAAATCAAAATGATTCCACTCCGCGGTCGGGCGAGCGGATCCTGCGTACGGCACGCACCAAACCTAGTTACTCATCCGCACCAGGTCGGCGCGACCGGCGCCGATGATGGTGTTGGCCTGATCGAGGGTCGTGATCCCTCCTCCGACGAGCACCGGCACTCCGGTCCGGTTGCGAATCCGGGCCGCCAGCGGAACGAGATAGCCGGCTCGGAACGGAGGGTCGTACTCCGCCACTGCTCCCCCGCCACCCACCTCGACGACGTCGACCCCGGCTGTGGCGAGGGCAGTGGCGACGGCTGAGGCGTCTTCCTCGGTGATTCCGCCCGCGTGGAAATCGGTCGCCGAGAAGCGGAAGCCGAGCGGTCCTTCCCAGACCGATCTCGCCGCCCCCACGACCTGCAGCGGAAACCGCAACCTGCCTTCGAGCGAACCCCCGTAGCGATCGCTTCTCCGATTGGTCAGAGGCGAGATGAAACTGCCGAGAAGGTTTCCGCTTGCGCCATCGAGCAAGAGCATCCGGGCGCGATCGTTCCATTGTTTGGCTGCGTTGCCGAAACACTCGGCGATCTCTGCGAGCTCACCTTCGCTTGCTTCGCGAGAAGGTATGTGGGAGCGGGTATAGGCGATCGGCGAGGCGGCCAGTGGCAACTGTTCCTGGTGAAGTGGCGGACGATCGAGTCCATCCACTGCCGGGCGGCTGCCGGCGCGGGGACCGGCATGGGAGAGAACCACAACGTCGGCCGCGTCGGAGTACGCACCACTCAGCGGGTCATCGGAACTACGACGACCATCGACCCGAACGGCCAGTGGTGGCGAAATCGTCATCCCCAGAGCTCCGCCGACAAGGCGGCTGGCGAAGGATTCCCCGCCGAGTGAAAGCGGCGCCAAGGCTGGGGGCAGCGGGGTTTCCTTGGCGCCTATCACGGCGCCGTTAGCGGCCTGCACCAGCCTCGGATCCTGGCGTTGGACATCGAGATGGTTGACCCGGCCAGAGCGGGTTACAAGGTTGAAGGCGAACGTCGCATCAGGAAGTTGCTTGAGATCGGCCACGTGGGCGAAGTAGTCGGCGCTGGCCAGCGC
>JACCTH010000055.1 GCA_013812505.1 Acidimicrobiia bacterium
GACCAGGCGAGCTTCGATCGTCGCCGGCGAGTGGCCCAAAGGGTTGTCGACTTCGAACACGTCGATAGCCTCGCCTGCCCGGGTGTCGATCTTGGCGAGTTTGACCTCCAGCCCTAACTCCGACATCGCCGAGGCGAGGTCGTAGAGCAAGCCGACTCGATCTCCGGCTCGAACATCGACGTATTTGCCGTTGACCCGAACCTCGGGCGCATTCGCCACTGTCCGGGGTGGGTAGGCCTGGCGCTTGACAAGCAGCCTCTCTGTGAGGTCAATCCGACCGCCGATCGCCGCTGCCAGCTCCTCGCGCACCGCTGGCCAGCGACCCTGGCCCACCATGTCCGAACCGAGAGCATCTTCGACACGGAACGTGTCCACGACCAGTCGGTCGGCACTGGTGACGGCCCGCGCCTCGCGTACGTTGAGGTTGCGCAGTGAAAGCACCCCGGCAACGGTGGCGAGTAGCGCCGGTCGATCGACCGTGGCGACCACGAGGGTCGACACCGGAGCGCCAGAAAGCACGACCGTCCGCACCTCACCGGCGACTGGCGGGGGCGTCAGCAGCCGAACGTGATGGGAAACAAGGTCGGCCCCAAACCGAGCCAGGTAACCGGCCGGCATCCTCTCCAAATGGTGGTGAATCGGGGACGATTCAAGCTCAGGCAGCAGACTCTTGAGATCCTCGAGGAGCTGGCCCTCCAAACTTGAAGAGGCGCCGGACACGAGCGATTCGACTTTGGCGACCAGTGACCGCAACAACGATTCCTTCCACGGCGTCCACAGGTCCGGCCCGGTGGCACGAGCGTCGGCCACGCTCAGCAAGGCAAGCACTCGCAAGAGATCAACGTTGCCGATGAGGCTCGCCGTTTCCTTGACCACAACCGGATCGTCGATGTCGCGTCGGGCCGCGGTCTCCGAAAGCAAGAGATGATGATGGACTGCATCTGCGACGAGATCAACCGTGGCAGTGCGAAAGCCCAGCCGGGCGAGCATCGACTTCGCCAAGTTGCTCCCCGTCTCCGAGTGATCTCCTGGCTGACCTTTGCCGATGTCGTGCAGAAACGCGGCGAGCAGGACTTCGTCGAGGCTGCCGACCTGTTCGACGATCTCCGAGAGCCAGCCCGGCGGCCCCTCGGCGAGTTCGACCACGATGGCCACGGTCGCGCCCAAATGGGCGTCGGCAGGATGAGCATGGAAGGGCGCCGCTTGCGCCAGGCCCCGCAGATGGGCGATCTCGGGGAGGGCTCTCGTCATCCAGCCCGCCTCCCACAAGCCGAGCACAGCCTCCCACCCAGCTCGACCGGAAGCGAGGAGCGAGACGAGGCCGGAGCGATCGCCTTCCTGCCAGTCGGGGGCGCCGGAGCGGCGAGCGAAGCCATGTTCCCAAACCGAGAGCCGGCCTCCTGTGTGCGAAGCCACCGCCCCGGTGCCGAATGCCAGCGGAGTCGTCATCGCCTCCCTTCTGCTCCAGCGCGATCGAACCAGGCGAACCACCGCTAGGCCCGCGTGAGCGATTGGATCTGTGCCCGCCGGGCGCACCTGGCCCCAGCGCAGCGCGGCCAACCCGTCCACCGTTCGCACCGCTTGATAGAGCTCGGTCGCCAGTTCGAGCGGGTCGCGTCCCAGCCAGGCTCCCACGGCAGCTCTGAGCTCAATCGGAAACCTGTCCGCCCCTCGACGTTGAACCGCATGCAGCGCCTGTCGAACCTCGAGAAGAACCCGGCGTGCTCCCGACTCATTCGCCTGGACCGGCAACAGAGGCTCTTCCTCCAACAGTTGCGCTCGCTTCCGATCCCAGAAAAGTCGATGCAGGCTCCGCAGTCCCCCGCGGCCGTTCTTGACATCAAATTCTTGGAGGGCGAACGGCTCTTGCTCCCACACGCTTCGTTGCTCAGCCGCCAGCCGTTCGGCAAAGGCGCCTCGCATGCTCGACAGGAGTCGCGCAATCCCCTGTTCGAGCTCGTCAAGCGGCTCGGGTGGACCGCTCAGGTGTCGAGCGCTGAGCAGGGCGCAGAGGGTGTTGTGATCCTCGCGGGCGAAGGCCAAGGTTGCTTTGACGGTGCGGGTGGCGTGTCCAACTTTGAGCCCTGCGTCCCACAAGGGGTAGAGGATCGAACGGACGGCTTCTTCGGGAGCCCGTCCCTCGTGAAGCAACAGGAGATCGACATCGGAATAAAGGCACATCTCCTGGCGTCCATAACCTCCGACCGCGATGACCGCGACGTCGTCATACGCCTCGGAAAGTTGGCGGAGGGCCGCATCCGCCAGGTCGGAGAGGCGGCTCCCCTGCACGCCTCCCGACCTGTCGGTAGTTAACGCCGATCGAAAGTCGAGAAAATCGGCGAGGGCCCCTGGTTCAGATGGCGTCGACTCCTCTTTCACCGGTCCTGATCCTCAGTATCGACTCGATCGGGAGCACGATGATCTTGCCGTCGCCGATATCACCGGTGCGGGCCACCGTCTCGATCGCCGAAACGACTCGGTCGACATCCTGGTCGTCCACCGCCAGCTCGACCCTGGTCTTGGGCACGAACTCGACCTTGTACTCGGCACCCCGATAGACCTCGGTCTGACCCGACTGGCGGCCGAAGCCCCTGATCTCACCAACCGACATCCCCGATACTCCGACACCCTTCAGCGCGTCTTTCACCTCTTCGAGCTTGAACGGCTTGATGTATGCGATTACCAGCTTCATGTTGCTCCTACTCCGTGAAGACGTAGCCCCGCTCCTCATGGAGCGAGATGTCAAGGCCGTCGGTTTCTTCCTTCTCGTCCACCCGCAGGCCGGTGATCGCTTTGACCAGTTGGGCAAGACCGTAGGACACCACGAACGTAAAGAGAATCACTGCCAGCACCGCAACTACCTGCTTGACGAAGAACGCGGTCCCGCCAAACAGGAGCCCATCGGAAACCACCGAGTTGATCGAGCTCTGGGCAAAGACTCCGGTGAGGATCGAGCCGACGATTCCTCCGGCCAGGTGGACGCCGACCACGTCGAGGGAGTCGTCGTAGCCAAACCGGAACTTGAGGCTTACCGCCCAGAAGCACGCGAAGCCGGCGATAAGCCCGATCGCGATCGCCGACAGCGGAGAGACGAATCCGGCGCCAGGAGTAATCGCCACCAAACCGGCCACTGCGCCGGAGGCGGCACCCAAAGTCGTGGGTTTGCCCGTCTTCCGCCACTCGGCCACGACCCAGCCCAGCGCCGCCACCGAAGCCGCGATCTGCGTCGTTACGAAGGCGTTAATGGCGATGCCGTCGGCGGCGAGGGCTGAGCCGGCATTGAACCCGAACCAGCCGAACCAGAGGATGCCGGTGCCGAGCAAGGTCAGCGGGAGGGAATGGGGACGCATTGCCTCCACCCCGAATCCTTTCCGGGGTCCGAGCGCGAACACCAAGGCAAGGGCGGCGATTCCGGCGTTGACATGAACGACAAGCCCGCCCGCGAAGTCACGCACCCCCCAGGCGAAGAGCCAGCCGTCGGCGGCGAATCCCCAGTGGGCGATGATCGGGTAGACGATCAGGGCCCACAAGGTGGTGAACAGGACCCAGGCTGAGAACTTCATCCGCTCGGCCACCGCCCCTGTGATCAGGGCGGGGGTGATGATCGCAAACATCATCTGGAACACCATGAAGAGCAGTGAGTCGCCTGCCACTCCCTTGAGCCCGAGGAAGTCGAACCCGCCGATGAGGCCCCCGATATCGGTCCCGAAGGCCAGGGTGTAGCCGATCAGCGTCCAGACCACGGTCACGATCGAGATCGTGAAGAAGTTCTTCATCAGCATATTGAGGACGTTTTTCGACCTCACCATGCCCCCGTAGAAAAGGGCCAATCCTGGGGTCATGAACAGCACCAAGGCCGAACTGACCAACAACCAGGCAATCGTTCCTTCGCTCAAAGTCGCCTCCTCGTCCTTTTGGAAGCGACCAGTTGGGAGGACTTGTGTTTCGAGCGTGTTGCTCAGTTGTTACATCTTGAGTTCTGAAGCGTTAGGCACCAGGCCTCCGCACGTCGAGACTCGATCATCAACTAAGGGAAGATGAATGTTCACGTAGCGGGACGTCGAAAAGGAGCTCCTCTCCAACTCAAGCAGTCCCCTAGAAACTCTGCACCAAATTTGTCGTCACACGAACGGTGTTGAAGAAATTCGTCCTGTGGCAAACGAGTACCGATCGCCACAGGACAAATTTGCTGGAGAGCGTTCGCCACGCGACAAATTACGTGACAACGCCAGCCCGACCAACCCTTCCTTCGCTGAATCGGTTTGAGTTGTGGGGAAGCGATTCCGCCACCGAAGAGACGTCAAGGTAGGCGGTCAGCAGACCATCCTCGATCTCGCCGGTGACACCGAATCGGGCCAGCAACGCCCTGATGCCCGTGTTTTCGGGAAGTGCCACAAACATAAATCGTCGGATCCCGACCTTCTCGGCTCCGACGGCGAGTACTTCCAGCAAGAGCTTCCCAATCCCCCTTCTCTGCCATTCGTCGACCACCGTCAGCGCCACCTCGGCGTCATCGCCGGCCCCGCGGATGAAGCGACCGACCGCGACCGGCTCATCGTCGCTGAGAACTCCCCAGGCCTGGTGGTCGCGCCCGTCGATCTCGATGAGATAGGCGAGTTGCTGCCGGCTCAAATGATCGACGCCGGATAGAAAACGCAGCCGACGGGAACGTTCCGAGAGCCGCTCCATGCCTGCGACCAGGAGCGGCTTGTCCTCGGGTCGGATGGGACGCACGACGATTTGAGCGCCATCGGGGAGCGTGGTTTCAAACATGCTTGCAATTGCAAGCATACCGCATGCAGAGCTCTAACTTCGTTACCGTCCCGCCATGCCTCGGCGTCCAACCGCAACCCTGTCCTTCGGTTCGGGCAAGCGAGAAAGTCACGATTCTTCTCGCTTTTATCGCCGATTCCCCGAGCCCGTCGTTTCCACCGACGATGCGATCGCTCCTCCCGCGGTCATCGATCGGCTTTTCGTCGGCGACGCCAGGGCCATGAGAACAGACCAGGTGGCGGACAACTCGGTGGCGTTGCTGATTACCTCACCCCCCTACTTCACCGGCAAGGAATATGAGAACGACGTCGCGGAGGGTGACGTTCCGGCGGCTTACTTCGAGTATCTGGCCGGCATCGCCCAAGTTCTTTCAGTTTGCGCAAGAAAATTGGAACCAGGCGGACGGATGGCGATCAACGTCGCCAACCTCGGCCGCCGTCCCTATAGATCCCTCTCGGCAGACATCCTCTCGATTCTCCAGGACGACCTCGGATTGCTCATACGGGGCGAGATCATCTGGCGCAAGGCTCATGGGGCCGGAGGATCCTGCGCGTGGGGCAGCTTTCGCAGCCCGGCCAATCCGGTGCTGCGCGACCTGACCGAGCGAGTGATCATCGCCTCCAAGGGTCGCTTCGACCGCGCCCTCAACCGCAGACAGCGTGCAGACCGCAACCTTCCCCACCAACCGACGATCTCGGCGACCGATTTCATGGAGTCGACTCTGGATCTCTGGGACATCCCGGCAGAAAGCGCGGTCCGGATTGGGCATCCCGCTCCATTCCCTGTGGAGCTACCCCGTCGCCTGATCGAGCTCTACACCTATCAGGGCGATCTCGTCCTCGATCCCTACATCGGCTCCGGCACAACGGCAGTGGCGGCCGCCATGAGCGACCGCCACTACATCGGATTCGACACCGAGCCCGAATACATAGTGCTTGCACAACGCCGGCTGGAGAACGTCAGCAGGGACAGCTAGATCGCCGTCAGGCCTCGCGGCAAGTCGATACTCTCGCCTGAAAGGAGATTGATGGCCCACCTGTTTGTACGGCACCCCGTCAAGGACTACGAAATGTGGCGGCAGGTCTACGACGAAGCTGATGCGCTGCAGGAGGAGTTCGGAGTCAGATCGCACACCGTCTTTCAGTCAGCCGATGACCCCAACGACATCACAGTCATGCACGTATTCGACAACATTGGCGCAGCCAAAGCAATGGCAGAGGCACCGCAGCTTCGCGAGGCTATGGATCAAGCCGGGTCGCGGCTCCTCCGACCATTTGGTTCGTCAACAAGAAGTAAATCCCACGAGCCGGGCTAGGTCGATTCGAGCGCCAGCTCCAACACCTGATCGATCGACTCCACCGGATGGAAGGTGATCGTTTCCCGGACTGACTCGGGGATGTCGTCGAGATCGATCTCGTTCCTTTGCGGGAAGACAACTTGGGTTAGACCGGCTCGGTGGGCAGCGAGCACCTTCTGCTTGAGGCCACCGATTGGGAGCACCTTGCCTTGCAAAGTGACCTCACCGGTCATGCCCACGTCGGAACGCACTTTGCGTCCGGTCAGGAGCGAAGTCATCGCGGTGACCATCGTCACCCCCGCTGAGGGGCCATCCTTGGGGATCGCTCCCGCCGGGACATGAACGTGAAAGCGGCGTTTGAGAGCGTTCTCATCGATGCCAAGCTCGCTGGCATGCGCCTCGACGTAGGAAAGCGCGATCATCGCCGACTCCTTCATCACGTCACCCAGTTGACCCGTGAGGGTCAAACCCTGTTCGCCCGGCGTGGCCGACGCCTCGATAAATAGCACGTCGCCGCCGGAGCCTGTGACGGCGAGACCGGTAGCAACTCCAGGGACATCAGTGCGGTCTTTGGCTTCGTCGTGCCAGACCTTGGGCTTGCCGAGAAACTCGGACACCTGCTCAGGCCCAACCTCGATATGGACGTCTTCACCCCGAGCAACCTTGGTTGCCGCCTTGCGCGACAGCTTTCCCAGCTCCCGCTCGAGTGATCGCACACCCGCCTCACGGGTGTACCGATCGACCACTGCTCGCAAAGCCGGCTCGGTGACCGTGATCTCCTCCGGCTCGAGACCGGCCAGCCGGATCTGGCGCGGAAGCAGATGATCGCGAGCGATGGCAACTTTCTCTTCGTCGGTGTAACCGTCGAGGCGAATGACTTCGGTGCGGTCGAGCAACGGCGCTGGGATCGTCTCGACGACGTTGGCGGTAGCGATGAAGAGCACATCAGAAAGGTCGAGATCGACCTCGAGATAGTGATCGCGGAAAGTGTGGTTCTGCGCCGGGTCGAGCACTTCTAGCAGCGCCGATGATGGATCCCCACGCCAGTCGTTGCCGACCTTGTCCATCTCGTCGAGCAAGAAGACCGGGTTCATAGTTTGCGCTTCGGTCAACGCCCGGGCGATACGTCCCGGCCTCGCGCCGACGTAGGTGCGACGATGCCCTCTCACCTCCGCCTCATCACGGATACCGCCCAGGGCAACACGAACGAACTTCCGTCCCAAGGCGCGAGCAACCGACTCACCCAACGAAGTCTTCCCCACTCCGGGCGGGCCCACCAAGAGCAGGATCGCGCCCGACTGCCGGGTGTTCTCCTCGTTGAGCCCTCGCTCCTGGCGGAGCTTGCGGACCGCCAGATGCTCGACGATCCGTTCCTTGACGTCGTGGAGACCGGTGTGATCGGCGTCGAGCACAGCCCAAGCCTCGTTGAGGTCTAGCCGATCGTCGGAAGTCATTCCCCACGGAAGGTCGAACATGGTGTCGAGCCACGTGCGAATCCAGGAGTGCTCAGGCGACTGCTCTGACATCCGCTCCAGGCGATCGATCTCGCGAGTGACGGCTTCCTTAACCTTTTCGGGGAACGCGGTTTCCTCGAGGCGGGCCCGGTAGCTGTCGGCGGCTCCCGCCTCTTCCCCGAGCTCCTTCTTGATCGCTTCCATCTGTTGACGAAGCAGGTAGTCGCGCTGGCTCTTGTCGATTCGCTCGGCGGCGTCGTCCCGAACCCGGCGTCTGAGCTCCAGATCGGCGAGAACTTCGCGCATCCAGACCAAAAGCTTGCCTAGGCGCTCGCGCACGTCGAGGGTTTCGAGGATCTCCACCTTTTGCTCGAGGGAGAGATCGGGCGAGTAAACGGCAAGATCGGCCAGCTGGCTGGCGTTCTCGATTCCCAGTATCCGATCGGCGATCGCACCGACTCCACGATGGTCGAGAACCTCGGTGACCACGGCTCGGTACTCCGAAACCAGGTCGTCAAGGGCTTCGTCGTGGACATCGACCTCGGGATATGGCTCGATCTCGACCCAGAGGGCGCCGGCGTTGTCGGTGGAGCCGCTTCCCACCCGGGCCCGGGCGATTCCGGAGACCACCACGTTGCCTTCGTCGTCGGTCTGTTGGACCTCGGCCACGGTGCCGACGGAGGCGTACCGTCCTCCGACCCGCGGAACGAGGATGAGCCGGTCGTCGGCTCGGGCAGATGCCGCCAGGGCAGTCTTGCCTTCGGCAGTTTCGATCCGCAGGGTCACGACCATGTGTGGAAAGACCACCCCATTGCGGAGTGGCAGGACCGGGAGACTCTGGGTTTCAAGGTCTTGGTTCACAAAACTCCTCTTCATCTGCCGTAAAAACGGCTTTAGAGCCATAGATTATTCCAGAAGTCGGGAATATGACAATATGGCACTCAGGTTATGCTTGCCACTAACGCTTAGAAAGCTAGAAACAGGAGTAAACAAATGGCTCGTGCCGTCGGAATTGACTTAGGAACCACCAACAGCGTGATCGCCACCCTCGATGGCGGTGACCCGACGATCATCCCCAACGCCGAAGGAGCGCGTACCACCCCCTCGGTAGTGGCTTTCAAAGACGGCGAAGTCCTCGTCGGCGAAGTGGCCAAGCGTCAAGCCATCACCAACCCCGATCGCACCATCCGCTCGGTGAAGCGCAACATGGGGACCGACTGGTCAATTTCGGTCGAAGGCAAGAAGTACACCCCCCAAGAGATCTCGGCGCGGATCCTGATGAAGCTGAAGCGGGACGCTGAGTCGTTCCTTGGTGACACGATCACCGACGCGGTGATCACCGTCCCGGCGTACTTCAACGATGCCCAGCGCACGGCGACGAAAGAAGCCGGCCAGATTGCCGGGCTCAACGTCCTCCGCATCATCAATGAGCCCACCGCGGCCTCCTTGGCCTACGGTCTCGACAAGGAAACCGCCGACCACGCCATCCTGGTTTTCGACCTCGGTGGCGGAACCTTCGATGTTTCGGTGCTTGAGATCGGCGAAGGCGTCTTCGAGGTCAAAGCCACCTCCGGCGACACCCATCTCGGTGGCGACGACTGGGACCAGGCCGTCGTTGACTGGTTGGTGACCGGCTTCAAGAACGATCACGGGGTCGACCTCGGCAAAGACCGAATGGCTAATCAGCGGCTCAAGGAAGCCGCCGAGAAGGCGAAGATCGAACTGTCGCAGGTGTCCGAAACTGAGATCAACCTGCCCTTCATCACTGCCACGGCCGAAGGCCCACTCCACCTCCAGCGCAAGCTCACTCGCTCCGAGTTCCAGAAGCTGACCGAGGATCTGCTCGAGCGTTGCAAGGGCCCCTTCCAGCAAGCAACCAAGGATTCGGGGATCGCGGTCGCCGACATCGACCACGTGGTCCTGGTTGGCGGATCGACCCGCATGCCGGCAGTCCAGGAACTGGTGAAGGGCCTCACCGGCAAGGACGCTCACAAGGGCGTCAACCCCGACGAGGTTGTCGCGGCCGGCGCCGCCATCCAAGCCGGAGTGCTCAAGGGCGACGTGAAGGACATCCTGCTGCTCGACGTCACCCCGCTCACCCTCGGGATCGAAACCAAGGGAGCGGTGTTGACCAAGATGATCGAGCGGAACACCACGATTCCCACCCGGCGCACCGAGACTTTCACCACTGCCGCCGACAATCAGCCGGAGGTGGAGATCCACGTCCTGCAAGGGGAACGGACGATGGCCTCCGACAATAAGAGCCTGGGCCGCTTCCAACTCACTGGCATTCCCCCTGCCCCGATGGGGATGCCCCAAATCCAGGTGACATTCGACATCGACGCCAACGGCATCGTCAATGTTTCGGCGAAGGACATGGCAACGAACCGCGAGCAGGCCATGACCATCACCGGGGGCACTGCCCTCGCCAGGGACGACATCGATCGGATGGTCAAGGACGCCGAGGCCTACGCCGACGAGGACCGCCTGCGGCGCGAACAAATCGAAACTCGCAACCAAGCCGATCAATTGGTCCATCAGACCGAGAAGGTCGTCAAAGAACAAGGCGAGAAGCTGAACGATGAGGAACGGGCGAGCATCGAGTCCGCTCTTACCGACTTAAAGACAACGCTCGAAGATCAGAGCGCGGAGACGACCACGCTGCGCTCACGAATCGAAGCGCTCGTGACCGCCAGCCAGGGCGCGTTCAGCCGGATGTACCAGGAGTCGGCCCAAGCCAACACGACAGGCCAGGCGGCCGGCGGCGAAGGCAACGACGACGACGTGGTCGAAGCCGAGATCATCGACGAGGGCGAGAATGGGTAACGACCTCCCTGAGGTTGATGCCAGCTGGGTTGAGACGGACGAGCTGGTCAATGAAGTTGAGGCAGAGCCAGTTGAAGTAGACGAACTAACCGCCGCCCGCGTCGAGGCCGAGTCACACCTGAACGACCTGCGCCGGGTGGCCGCCGACTTCGACAACTACCGCAAGCGCACCCAGCGCGAACTCACAAGCATCATCGAGCGGTCCTCCGAGCGCGTTGTCGGTTCCTTGCTGCCGGTGCTCGACAGCCTCGATTCAGCATTGGCGATTGAGACCTCCACCGAAGCCGAAGAGAAGCTCAAAGCCGGAGTGCGCGGAACTCGCGATCAGCTCCTCGATTTGCTCGAACGTGAAGGGCTTGAGCCGATCGAGGCGATCGACGAAACCTTCAACCCGGTCCTGCACGAGGCCGTCGCGAACAACCAGGAGGGCGAGGGGCCACTGGTGGTCTTGACCCAGTACCGGAAAGGCTATTTGCTAAAAGGCAAAGTGCTGCGAGCAAGCTTGGTGGGCGTCGGCCATCGAGAGGCCTAGACCTTGAACCGCGACTGGGTTGAAAAGGACTTCTATCAGGTACTCGGGGTCGCCAAAACGGCCGCTCCCGAGGGGATCAAGCGCGCTTATCGCAAGCTCGCCCGGAAGTTCCACCCCGATGCCAATCCCGGCGACACCGCAGCCGAGGAGAAGTTCAAGCAAATCTCAGAGGCCTATGCGATCCTCTCCGACACCGAGCAACGCAAGGAGTACGACGAGCTCCGGCGCTTGGTCGAATCCGGTGCGTATCGCAACTTCGGCGGTCAGCGGTCGGGCAGCCCGTTCGGCGCTGGCGGGCAAAGAATTCGTGTCGAGGATCTGAGTGATCTTTTTGGTGGCGGACTTGGCGACCTTTTCGGAGGAAGGAACTCGCGTGGACGACAGGGACCGCGGCAGGGCGCCGACACCACCACCGATCTCACCATCTCATTCGACGACGCGGTTGCCGGTTTGGTGACTGAGATCGCGATCCGCGGCGAAGCGCCCTGCAGTCGCTGTGGAGGATCGGGGTCCGAGCCGGGAACGGTCATCGACGTCTGCCCGACTTGCGGAGGCGACGGCGTCGTCGCCTCCAATCAAGGTTTCTTCTCCTTTAGTCAGCCCTGCGCGCAATGCGGTGGGAGTGGCCGTCTGATCTCGACGCCTTGCTCTCAATGCAAGGGACGCGGCACTGACGTCCGGACCCGCAACATCAAGGTAAGGATTCCCGCCGGAATCAAAGACGGAGCGACGGTTCGTCTCGCTGGCAAAGGAGCGCCTGGCCAGGGCGGGGGACCTCCGGGTGACCTGATCGTGAAGGTCCACGTCGGCAGCCATCAGCTCTTCAAACGGCGGGGCGATGATCTTCACCTGACGGTGCCAGTCAGTTACACCGAAGCTGCTCTAGGCACCTCGATCGAAGTCCCAACACTTGACGGCAAGGTGACGATCAAAGTGCCTGCCGGCACGGCCAGTGGCAGAACGCTCCGCGTGAAAGGCCGGGGAATCAATGCGGGAAAGGGGCCAACCGGTGACCTCTATGTGAAGATCGAAGTGGTGGTACCGGCCAAGATTTCCAAAGAGGAGAAGCGGCTGCTCGAGGAGCTCGGCGCGCTCGATCGCGATGACCTCCGTGCCCATCTGAGGGCATGATGAAAGGCCGCCCGCAAACCGCGGTCTTCGTGATCTCGGTAGCCGCCGAGATGGCCGGCATGCACCCCCAGACGCTTCGAATCTATGAGCGAAAGGGACTGATCGAGCCGTATAGAACCCCCGGCGGGACTCGTCGCTATTCCTCGTCGGATATCGATCGCCTGACCTTGATCCAGGAGTTGACCAACCGCGGGCTCAACCTCGAAGGAGTCCGGCAAGTGCTGGACCTAAAGAACCAGGTGGAATCCCTCCGGGCGGAACTCGACGAGCTGCGAGCCGAAATCGCCCTGCAGCGAACCGAAACTGCACAACAGATCAGCGATGTGCACAAGTCGTATCGGCGCGAGATTGTGTTGCGGGCAGAGATGGCCCCGCAAAGCAAAGCGGTCAGGAACCGTCCGACCTAAAGCGGCGTCGAAGGTTCCATGACCAAGAGAATCCTCACCTATGTGACGGTTGTCCTGCTGGCTGCATGCGCAGGCACCGCAGCCACAACGACCCCCAACCCTGAACTGTCGCCCTTTGTCGAGGAGTCGACCGTTGGACCCGGCGAGAGCTACTCGTACACAATGTTCGTCACCTGCGGCGAGGCCTTCCAGGCCAACGGCGCTTGGTGGGTCGCCTCGGAGAAGTTCTTCGAGCATCCCAACTACCCAACCGGCTGGCCGGTCGAGGTGTTGAACCAAAGCGCCGCTGACGGTCCTGATGCTTCGATCGAAGGCGTGCTGAACGTCGTCGACGAAGGCACGGTCGAGTTCAATCTCGCCGACGGGACACCGGTCGCGGTCTTCACCCCGGGCGATCCGGCCTTCTGCGGCTAACCACTAACCAAACCTAAGGTTTGCGTTGTGGTATAGCCACCACAATCGCCTTAGGTTTCGGGAAAGTACGATCCGGGCCGGTGAAATACTCCGGCCCGGTTCGCATTTACGACACAAAGGGGTTTCTTCTCACCGTCGGGACTATTCACGTGTCCGACGACGAGGAGCAAGCCACCTGGGTCGGCACCCTCTCGGTGATCGACGGGACCGGTGTGGCTGGCAAGGCCCTGGTGGTCGATCTGGTGATGGGGGACCAGAAGGGTCGGGCCCAGCTGATCCCGGAGAGCGTCAAGGAAGGCATGGCCATGTCGCGGGTCATCGGCTTGTCTCCTGTCGCCATTCGCGAATAGCCATCGCCGCGTTCCACACGTCGATGTAGCGGATGTAAAGCGGGGCGAACCCGAACCGGGCAACGTTTGGTGGCCGGTAGTCGCCAATGATCCCTATTTGATGGAGGTCGCTGATCAGGTCCACCGCACCTTCGATGCGAAGGCTCACCTGGCTGCCTCGCAATGCGGGTTCGGTTGGAGTCAGCACCTCGCCGAAGTCGGAAACTATCTCGATGAAGGCTCCGGTCAGCGCCTCGGATTTGGCTCTGACCGCCCTCATATCGACGCCATCAAACGCAGACAGGGCCATTTCCAGCACAGCCATCGAGATGACGTGGGGAGTACCGGATCGCATTTGGTCAATGCCGGTAGCGGGCTCGTACGCCGGATCGAAGTCGAACGGAACCCGGTGTGAGAACCAGCCATTGATCGGGTTGGTGAGCTCGAGGTCCAGTCGGACATAGATGAAGGCAGGTGCCCCTGGTCCTCCGTTGAGATACTTGTACCCGCAACCCACCGCCATCTCGACCCCATGACGGTCGAGATCGATGGGCATCGCCCCGGCCGAGTGAGACAAATCCCAAACGATCAAAGCCCCTGCTTCATGAGCTCGCGCCGTCAGCGCCGGGAGGTCGTGCCGCCGTCCGGTTCGAAAATCGACCTGAGTGAGAGAGACCACGCCTGCCTCGATTGACTCCTCCACCTGTTCTGGATCAACGATCCGAAGCCGTCTCCCGGTCAGCTCCGCCACCGAGCCGAGCACGTAGAGATCGCTGGGAAAGTTGCCCGAGTCGGTGAGGATGTCGCCCTCGACCAACTGGGTTGCCGCGACCACCGCCTTGTAGAGGTTGATCGACGTGGAGTCGGTACACACCACGGTGCCAGGACCGGCGCCAATGAGCGGGGCGATCAAGTCGCCCACCCGACGCGGCAAGTCGACCCACCCTGCGTCCCACCAACCGCGAATCAACATTCGCTGCCAGTCATTTGCCAGACCGTTCATCGTTTCCGCGACGGCTCGCACCGGTGGCCCGAGAGAATTTCCATCGAGATAAATGACGCCGTCGGCGAGGTCGAAGCGGTCGCGAACGAATGCGAGCGGATCGTTTCGATCGAGGTCGCGGCAATCGATCTCAGTGATCACAAGGAGCCGACCCTAATGTTTCGGCGATCGGCGCCTTTCTTTCAACCCTGGCCTTGATGGGAATGCTCGACGGGCTCTGGCTCGGCCTCGTCGCCCGCAACTTCTACCGCCAGCAACTGGGCGCGTTGATGGCTGCCCGGCCAAATTGGGTCGCCGCCGGACTCTTCTACTTGCTCTTCGCTGTCGGCGTTGCCTACTTCGTTGTCAATCCCGCGATTGCCGACGATCAACCGACGCGCGCCTTGTGGCGGGGAGCGCTCCTTGGATTGGTCGCTTATGCCACGTACGACCTGACCAACCACGCCACGATCAAAGGCTGGCCAATGATGGTCACCGTGGTCGACATGTTGTGGGGAACGGTCATGACGGCGGTGGTTGGCTTCGGCGCCGCCTATCTGATGACAAGAGTTTTTGGATAACCGGAACGCTTCGGGAACGGCAAGTCGATAGCGTTCAGCACGTGTCCCGCCGATTTCTGGTCTGGTCCGCCTGGTCGGAGGGGGAGATGAAAACGCGGGCACGTTGATCGACGTGCTCTTCTCGCTTTCGATCGTCTCGATACCAGTTGCGATCACCATCGCCATCACCCGCAATCGGCTGTTCGATATCGATCTGATCATCCGGCGAACCGTGGTCTACGCCTTCCTCACCGGCATCCTGACTGCGGTGTACCTCGGATCGATCTTTGTGTCGCAGAATCTATTTCAGCTCGACGAGCGAGCGTCATGGCAGGTAGCGGCATCGACGTTGCTCGTAACCGCACTGTTCTCTTCCTTGCGCAAGCGAATCCAAGCCGTGATCGACCGTCGACTCTTCCGGCGCCGCTACGACGCCCAACTGGTGGTCGAACGTTTCGCCGGCTCAGCCCAAAACCAGAGCGACCTCGCCTTGCTGTCGGCTGACCTGGTCTCAGTGGTACACCAAACCATCCAACCGTCGCTCGCTCATCTTTGGATCCGACCCGGTTGATCACACACCGATCAACATCCGTGCAAGTTGCGCTCGGCCAGTCGCTCTAAGTCGAGGCGGCTTAAGAGTTCAGAAGAGTCGGCGACGTCGATCTGAGGCTTACCGGGACGGAGCGGAAACTGGCTCGACGAACCGGCGCCAACGGCGCTCCGGCGCAGCAAGCTGTTAATGGCCTCCTTGAACGAGGCGCCCGTGCGTGCCCGTTCGGCCTCAACGATGGCAACCGTATCGGGATCAAGGGTCACGGTCGTACGCATGATGGCGCTCTAGACCCGGAGAATCCCGCTCGGGGAGAACGAAAGCTCCCCGGCTCGGACGTCCACCGCGACCGTGTCCCCGTCGCCGTACTCGCCTGCGAGTAGCTTCATCGCAAGAGGATCGATGACCTGTTTCTGGATAACGCGCTTGAGGGGCCGGGCGCCGTAGACGGGGTCGAAGCCCTCGGCGGCAAGATGATCCTTGGCGGCGTCGCTCACCTCAATGCCGATGTGGCGCTCGCGAAGCCTCTCGACAAGACGATCGAGTTGAAGGTCGACGATCTCGCGCAACTCGTCCCTGGTCAGGCGACGGAAGACGATCAGATCATCGACCCGGTTCAAGAACTCGGGACGGAAGTGGCTCCGGACGGCCTTCATCACTCGCTCTTCGACCACTTCGGGGGAAAGGTCCTCGGAGATGAACTCTGAGCCGAGGTTCGACGTCATGATCAGGACGGAGTTGGTGAAGTCGACCGTCCGTCCCTGGCCATCGGTGAGACGACCGTCGTCGAGCAGTTGCAAGAGAACGTTGAAGACATCCTGATGAGCCTTCTCGACCTCGTCGAGCAGGATCACCGAATAGGGACGACGGCGGACGGCTTCGGTCAGTTGTCCACCCTCGTCGTATCCCACATATCCAGGAGGCGCGCCGATCAGCCTCGAGACCGAATGCCGCTCCATGTATTCGGACATGTCGATGCGGACCATCGATCGCTCGTCGTCGAACAGGTACTCGGCAAGCGCCCTGGCGAGTTCCGTCTTCCCCACCCCGGTCGGGCCGAGAAAGATGAATGAGCCAATCGGGCGGTTCGGGTCGGCCAGGCCAGCTCGGTTCCGACGCACCGCATCGGCTACCGCGGAAACTGCTTCGTCTTGACCGATGACCTTTTCGTGTAATTGCTCCTCGAGATGGATCAGCTTCTCCATCTCGCCCTGCATGAGCTTTTGGACGGGGATCCCAGTCCAGCGTCCGACGACCTCGGCCACATCCTGGTCGGTAACTTCCTCCGAAAGCATGCGCCCTCCGGCGTGGAGACGATCGAGTTCCGCCTCTTGATTGGCGAGTTCTGTTTCGAGCTCGCGGGCGCGCCCGTAACGAAGCTCAGCGGCTCGAGCCAGATCACCTTCTTTCTCCGCACGCTCGGACTGAGAGCGGTTCTCGTCGATCTGCTCCTTGGTGCGGCGGATCGCTCCCAGCGCTTCCTTTTCGAGGTTCCACCGCACCGTCAGTCCGTCGATTCGCTCGGACAGATCGGCGACCTCTTTCTCGACCCCGGCGAGTCTTTCGCGTGACACCAAGTCGGACTCCTTCTTCAAGGCTTCGCGCTCGATCTCGAGTTGGATGCGCCGACGCGTCTGCTCGTCGATCTCCTCAGGCATCGAGTCGATCTCGATTCGCAGCCTCGAAGCTGCCTCGTCGATCAGGTCGATCGCCTTGTCGGGCAGATGGCGGGCCGTGATGTAGCGATCTGAGAGGACCGCGGCGGCGACAAGAGCGGAGTCGGTGATCCGTACCCCGTGGTGAACTTCATAACGCTCCTTCAGCCCGCGCAGGATGCCGATGGTGTCAGAGACCGAGGGCGCTTCAACTAAGACCGGCTGAAAGCGGCGCTCGAGGGCAGCGTCCTTTTCGATGTGTTTGCGGTACTCGTCAAGCGTCGTGGCGCCGATCATCCGCAATTCGCCGCGGGCGAGCATCGGCTTGAGCATGTTGGAGGCGTCCATCGCTCCCTCGGCCGCCCCGGCGCCAACCACCGTGTGGAGCTCGTCGAGAAACGTGATCACCTGGCCCTCTGAGGACTTGATCTCGTTGAGAACGGCCTTGAGCCGTTCCTCGAACTCACCGCGGTATTTGGCGCCGGCCAGCATCGCCCCGAGGTCGAGCGCCACGATCCGCCGGCCTTTCAGGGAATCGGGGACATCGCCATCCGCGATCCTTCGTGCCAAACCCTCGACGATCGCCGTCTTGCCAACCCCGGGCTCGCCGATGAGGACCGGGTTGTTCTTGGTCCGCCGGGACAGAACCTGGATAACTCTGCGGATCTCATCGTCACGGCCGATGACCGGGTCGAGCTTCCCCTGCTCGGCGATCGCGGTGAGGTCCCGGCCGTACTGCTCGAGGGCGGCGAAGGTGGCCTCGGGATCGGCGCTCGTGATGCGCTGATTTCCGCGCAGGCCCTTGAGACCTTCGAGAATGGCGTTGGCGCTGACGCCTAGCCCGCGCAGCCCTGAGCCGACGGCGTCTTGACTTTCGGCCAAACCAAGCAAGAGGTGCTCCAGCGAGATGTACTCATCGCCAAAGTCGATCCGTCGCTTGTCGGCCGTTTCGAGGACGCGGGCCAAGTCGGGGGTCATTTGGGGTTCGGCGCCGCCATAGACTTTGGGCAGCTTGTTCAGCTCGACCTCGGCGAGTTGGCGGACGTCGTTGGACGCCACGGAAAGGGCTGATAGGACCGGCAAGACCAGGCCTTCGGTTTGCGCGACCAATGCCCGTAGGAGGTGGGCGGAGTAGATCCCGCTGTGGTTGCGGGCCTGAGCCTGGTCGCGGGCCGCCACCAACGCCTGCTGGCTTCTCGTCGTCAGCTTCGAAAGGTCCATGGATAGCAAGCCTATTCCTCTCTCCCCTGGCGGATGTCAGGAGAGCGTGATATCATTGTGATATGACTGAACGGTTGATTACTCGTAGATCGGGATGGTTGTTCTTGTTCCTGTCCTCCGTGTTGTTCCTGGGAGGTATCGCTCTCTTCTCTACTGGGCTTGCGTCCGAATCGCTTTGGCTTTGGATCGGCGGCTTGATTCTCGCCCTCACCGGGATCCTCCTCCCGCCCGGCCTCTTCATCAATCAACCCAACCAATCCCGGGTGGTGACACTCTTCGGACGCTACGTGGGGACCGTCCGTGAGAACGGGTTCGGTTGGGTCAACTCGTTCACGCAGCGCAGGCTGATCTCGCTTCGGATCCGGACCTTCGATTCCGACGTCCTCAAGGTCAACGACGCCGTGGGCAACCCGGTGGAGATCGCGGCCGTCATCAATTGAAAGGTGGTCGACACGGCCCGAGCGGCGTTCGACGTCGAGGACTACGAGCTTTTCGTCAAAGTGCAAACCGAGGCGGCGATCCGCCACGTGGCCAGCGAATATCCCTACGACAACGTCGAGGACGAGGGACCGTCGTTGCGAGCCAACGCCGACGATGTCACTTCGACCTTGCAGCGCGAGCTCCAGGATCGGCTCGATGAGGCCGGGGTCTTGGTGCGCGATTGTCGCTTGCGCCGCCTGGCTTACGCGCCGGAGATCGCCGGCGAGATGCTCCGTCGCCAGCAAGCCGGAGCGGTGATCGCCGCCCCCAAGCTCATCGTCCGCGGCGCGGTGTCGATGGTCCAGGACGCGCTCGAACAGCTCGCGGCCGAGAACATCGTCGAACTCGACGAGGAACGCAAGGCGGCCATGGTCTCCAATCTCATGGTCGTGCTCACCGCCGATCGCAGTGCCCAGCCGGTCGTCAACGCAGGCGCCCTCTACCCGGGATGACGGAGCGGAAGAGTTTTCTTCTGCGTCTCAACCCGAGGTTGCATCAAGTGCTCGAGCAGTGGGCCGCGGACGATCTCCGGAGCATCAACTCCCAGATCGAGTACTTGCTAATCGAAGCCGCCAAGAAAAACCGGCGCTGGACCCCAGAACCCGCTTCTCGTAAGCCCAGGGACTAACCAAACCTAAGGTTTGTGTAGTGGTATAGCCACCACGCAAACCTTAGGTTCGGTTAGTGGTCGGAGATGAAGACCGTCTTCAGGTCGGTGTAGTGGTCGAGGGCGGCCATCCCCTGTTCGCGGCCGAATCCCGACCGTTTGACCCCGCCAAACGGAGCTTCGATGTGCACGCTCGACGACGAGTTGATCGACAGCATCCCGGTCTCGATCGCTTTGGCTACTCGTAAGGCCCGGCCGATGTCGCGCGTCCACAACGAACCCGACAGTCCATAGATCGAATCGTTCGCCAGCGCGATCGCTTGCTCCTCGGTGTCGAAGGGAATGATCCCGACCACGGGACCGAAGATCTCTTCCTGCATGACCCGCATCCCCGAATCCACCTCAGTCAGCACCGCGGGTGTCAGGTAGTTGCCGGGACCGTCGGGAATCGAGCCGCCGGTGACCAGCTCGGCGCCTTCCTTGCGCCCAATGGTCAGGAAGTCGGTAACTCGCTCACGGTGCGCCGCCGTAATCAGCGGGCCCATCTCGGTTTCCTCCTGCGCCGGATCGCCTACCTTGATCGCCTCGGCGGAGGCCACGAATCGGTCGATCACCTCGGAAAAGATCGACCTTTCGACCAGCAGCCGGCTGCGGGCGCAACAGTCCTGGCCGGCGTTGTCATAGACCGACCACAACGACGATGGGATACACGCGTCGAGGTCGGCATCGGCGAAAATGACGTTGGCCGACTTCCCGCCGAGCTCGAGCGACACCTTCTTGATCGTCGGCGCGGCCAACTCCATGATCCGGCTCCCAACTTCAGTTGAGCCGGTAAAGGAAATCTTGGCCACGTCGGGATGCGACGCCAACGCCTCCCCGACGACCGAGCCCCGACCGGTGACCACCGAAAGTGCTCCCGCGGGCAAGCCCGCCTCGAGCGCCAGCTCGGCGAGAGCGAGAGCCGACAGCGGGGTGATCTCGGCTGGCTTGAGCACAACGGTGTTGCCCATCGCCAGCGCCGGGGCGACCTTCCATCCCGCGATCACCATCGGGAAGTTCCATGGCACGATCGCGCCGCAAACCCCCAGCGGTTCTCGCCAGGTCAACAGGGTTCCGGGTGCATTGCCGGGGATGGTCTGGCCGCCGAACTTGTCGACCGCGCCTGCATAGAAGTCAAAGGTGGTGGCGACAGCCCCAATCTCTCCCCGTGCGACCGTGATCGGTTTGCCGGTATTGAGCGACTCAAGCGCGGCGAGGCGCTCTTGATCGCGGCGGATGAAGTCGGAGATCCGACGGAGGACGTCGCGCCGGTCGCGCACCGAAGCCCGGCGCCATTCGATGAACGCCGACCGGGCGGCGCCAACCGCTTGCTCGACTTCGTCCGCACCCTGAGTCGGAACCTCGCCAATCGACTCACCGGTCGCCGGGCTGAGCAGAGTGGTCACTGGGGGGTCACATAAGCGGAGGTGATCCCGCCGTCGACGAGGAAGGTGGCGCCGGTCGTGAACGAAGACTCGTCGGAGGCCAGCCAGAGGGCGGCGTTGGCCATCTCCCTGGCCTCACCAAAACGACCCATCGGGATGTGCACCAACCGGCGCTGCTTCTTCTCGTCCGTGTCCAAGAACTTCATCAAAAGCTCCGTGTGTAGCGGCCCCGGGCAAAGGGCATTTACCCGAATGTTCTCGCGGGCGTGGATAACCGCTAGCTCCCTGGTCATCGACAGCACCGCGCCTTTGGAGGCGGTGTACGCCACCTGCGGAGTCGCCGACCCCATCACCGCGACAAACGACGCGGTGTTGATAATCGAGCCGCCGCCCGCTCGTCGCAGCGCCGGGATCGCGTATTTGCATCCCAGGAACACCCCCTTGGCATTGATATTCATCGTCAACTCCCAAACCGACTCGTCGGTCGAAACCGCGTCATCGTCTCCGGAGTGCATGATGCCGGCGTTGTTGAAGATGACATCGAGGCGACCAAACTCGGCCTCGGCCTCGGCCACCATTGCTTCACAGTCGCTGGCTTTGGAGACGTCCGCCGCAAACGCCATCGCCTTCCCCCCCGCCTCGATGACCTCGCTCGCAACCGCTGCCACCGCATCGTGGCTGAGGTCGACTGCTACGACTCGCGCCCCTTCCTCGGCGAAGCGCAGGGCCGTCTCGCGACCGATCCCGCCGGCCGCCCCGGTGATTAGCGCGACCTTGTTGTCGAGTCGCATCAGATGCGCTCGAAGTACCGCCACCGCTCCCAGTCGGTGACGGAGTTGTTGAAGGCCTCCTGTTCATTGCGGAAGAAGTGCGTGTAGTGCTCCTGCACCCCTTTCCCAAAGGCCGCGGAAATGAAGTCCGACTCGGCAAATTGGTCAGTCGCGTCGCGCAACGTATAGGGAACTCGCGGCAACTCGGCGGCTTGATACACGTTGCCGCTGAACAGCGCCGGGGGTTCGATCTCATTGGCGATGCCATCGAGCCCGGAGGCGATGACGGCGGCGTAGACCAGATACGGATTGCAGTCAGCGCCAGGAATCCGGCATTCGATCCGCAGGCTCTGGCCATCACCGACCACCCGGAACCCGGCGGTACGGTTGTCATAGGACCAGGCGACGCGGGTCGGCGCCCAGGAGCCGTCCTGGTAGCGCTTGTAAGAGTTGATGGTGGGGGCGAAGAATGGCATCACCTCTTGGACATGGGCCATCCAGCCGCCGAGGAAATGACGAAAGACCGGCGAAACATGAAGTGGACCCTCTTCGAGGTCGCCAGGGAAGGCGTTGTCGTCTCCGCTCCACAGGCTGAGATGGATGTGGCACGACGAGCCTGCCTCTGACATCTGCGGCTTCGCCATGAAGGTCACCGAGAGGTCCTGGCTGTCGGCGATCTCCTTCATCGCCAGCTTCATCACCGTGTGCCGATCCGCCATCGCCAAGACGTCGGTGTAGCGAATGTTCATCTCGTGCTGGCCCCGGCCCCACTCCCCTTTCGAGTTTTCGACTGGGATCCCCGAAGCGGAGAGGTGGCGACGGACGGCTCCGTTGTAGTGCTCCTCCCGCGCCCCTTGCAGCAAGTGGTAGTCCTCGATGTACCAGCCGGCGGGGGTGAGATCCTGGTACTTGCTCGCAGCCGCCTGGCGATAGGAGTCGAGATAGATGAAGTACTCGAGCTCAGAGGCCCCCTGGGCGGTGTAGCCCAACTCGGCCGCTCGCTCGAGTTGCCGTCGGAGGATCGAACGGGGAGCAACTTCGACCAACTCGTGAGAGCGCGGGTCGTGTAGGTCGGAGAGGACAAGGGCGGTGCGATCGAGCCAACTGGCGACTCGCAGCGTCGGCAGGTCGGGAACCATGTGGAAGTCGCCATAACCCAGCTCCCAGTTGGCGTAGGTGTATCCCGGGACCGGCTCCATCTCCATGTCGACGGTCAGCAAGTAATCGCAGCCGTGGGTGCCGTGCGAGGCGACATCGGTCATGAAGAAGTCGGCGTCGAACCGCTTGCCGTGCACGCGCCCGTAGTGATCGGTGAAGCCAACCACAATGGTGTCGATCTCCCCTGACTCGACCTTCGCCCCCATCGCCTCCAGGCTCAACAGACCACGCACGTTCTCTCCTCTTCGACAGCACCGGAGGCTAGGGAGCCCAATCCCAGCGCGCCGATTAGATCTTTCCACTCTGCACGACCCCGCTTGGGGTCTCGCTCCTAGTGTCAGTTGCAACCATTAGGAGGGAGAGAACCAATGGACACCGAGCGGCGAACCGGCTCGGAGCGAAAAGTCGGCTCCGTCACATATCGGAATGTCGACCAGGAGTATTTCCAACAACGGGGTCTTCGTCGTCACGCCGGGGTTTGGTCGCTGTGGGCGCTTGGCGTTGCCGCCGTTATATCCGGCGACTTCTCGGGCTGGAACCTCGGTCTGGATGTCGGCGGCTTTGGTGGTCTCTTGGTCGCGACCGTGGTCATCACGATCATGTACGTCGGCCTTTGCTACTCGATCGCCGAGATGTCGCCGGCGCTTCCTCACACAGGAGGCGCCTACTCGTTCGCCCGTTCGGCGATGGGTCCCTGGGGTGGCTTCGTCACGGGGCTGGCCGAGAACATCGAATACGTGGTCACCACCGCGGTGGTGGGCACATTCGTCGCCGCTTATGCCCGCCCGGTCTTCTCCGAGCTGTTTGGAATCGATCTCCATGAGCTGATCTGGCTGGCGATCTTCTATGTCCTCTTCGTGGTGCTGAACATCGTGGGCATCGAAGCCACGATGCGCTTTTCGATGGCGATCTGCTTGATTTCGCTCGCGGTGCTGGCGGTGTTCTTCGTCATGGCTCTGACCAACTTTGACGCTTCGAGGCTCAACGACATCGCGCCGGCCGCCGGGGGGACCCCCTTCTTGCCGTTTGGTGCGGCGGGGATCTTCGCCGCCTTGCCGTTTGCGATCTGGTTCTACCTTGGCATCGAGGAGTTGCCACTCGCAGCCGAGGAGTCGATGGACCCGAAGCGGGACGTGCCGACAGCCACGATCGTCGGCCTAGTCACGCTTGTGATCGCCGCTTTCTTGGTGCTGGTCCTCAACACCGGCGTCACCGGAGCCGAGGCGATTCGGACCTCGGGCGAGCCTTTGCTCGACGGCTTCCGGGTGATACTCGGTAGCGGCACCGGCGCTGCTCTGCTCGGCCTCGCCGCCTTGTCGGGCTTGATCGCCAGCTTTCACACGATCATGTACGCCTACGGACGCAACATCTATTCGCTGTCGCGAGCCGGATACTTTCCGAAATGGATGTCAGTCACGCATGGAACCAGAAAGACCCCCTGGCTCGCCCTGCTGCTCGGAGCCGTTGTGGGGTATGGACTGGCGCTCTTGCTCAACTGGGCGAGCGGACGCGTGGACAGCGAGTTCGCCGCCAATGTTTCCGGCGCTCTACTCAACATGGCGGTGTTCGGAGCAGTGATCTCCTACGCGTTGCAGTGCTTGAGCTTCATACTTCTCCGTCGCAAATACCCCAACATCGATCGTCCTTATAAGAGCCCGGTCGGAGTTCCGGGCGCGGCGATCGCCGGAATCATCTCGGTGATCGCGCTAGTGGCCACCTTCCTCAACGAGGGATACCGACCGGGCGTGTATGGGACGGCGATCTGGATGCTGCTCGGGACTATCTACTTCGCGGCACGCGGAAGGCACGGGCTCGTGCTCTCCCCGGAGGAGGAATTTGCGGTAACGCGAGGCGAGCACGGTCACCCCGAAACCGAGGGCTATGGGACCACCAAGGTCTAGCTGCGAACCCTCGGCAGAACGATCGGAGCTAGCGCGCCAGCCAGACGGTGACGAGCTCGGGGTGCATGGTGGTGTCGACGACCCTGGTGAGGTCACGGGTTAGATCCTCGAGGTCGGTCTCGAGCCGCATGCGGGCACCGAAAGAGTCGATGGTTTGCTGGGCGTCGTACTTTTGGCGGCTGAACTGTCGATCGACAATGCTTTGGACTCGTCGGAGCGCGGGGCGGAAAACGGCAGCGGCGACGAGGGTTGCCAAGGCGACAGCGAGGTTGCTGCTCGAACCTACCGCGATCGAGGCAACGGCAAAGACGGTGACGGCGTAAGTCGCCGCCACGATCGCCGCCACAATCGCATACGACACCGTGCGGCTGACCAAGCGCCCAAGGTCGTAAAGGCGATAGCGGAGCACGGCCACGGCAATCGCGGACATCACCACGATGATCAGCAGGGCGAAGATCGTGTTGCCGAGTTCCTCTAAACCCGCCTCGTAAGCCACCAGGTTCACGAGCGCGCCCGCCACCGCGAAGAGAATCGCCCCGGCGAACAACTTCATTTGCTGGCGTTGGATTCCCACCGAACAGCGATAACGGACAACAGCCGTGATCATCGAGGCGAGGATGGCGAGAAGCGCCAGGATCATCCCCAGCGTCGCGGTCAGGTCGAAAACCAAGTCGGTAAGCGGCAGCGCAACCGGGGATGAAAAGCTGCCCTCCTCACCGAGTGAGATCGTTGGCCGGAAGGCGTTGCCAAGGACAAGCAGGCCCACCCCGACAAGCGCGCTCACGATGATCCATCGACTGCGATGGCTCGGCAGCCGACCGTCGGGAAACAGGAGCGGGAGGAACACCAACAGAAAGACCATGCTCAAGGCCCACTGCCAGCTGCCGAACCAGGCACCCCATTGGGCGAGCGGGCTGTCCGTGCTCGCCAGCGACTCGCCGTACACACCAAGCAGAAAGCTGAAACCGAACCCGGCCAGGATCAGGCCAACGGGGTTGTCGGGTACTCGCCAGCCGAGGTAGGTGCCAACCAGGGAAGGGCTGACAAAGGCAATAACGCTTACGATATCCGTGAAGATGTTTGAACTGTCGACATTCAGGGTGGTGAGGCCAAAGATGAGCGCCAGAGCTCCGACGCCAAGCGCTACCGCCAACCAGCGGCGCATCAGATGTTGCGCAGCCAGAGGCCGACCGAAGCCGGCCGCAGGGTTCCGCTGACCAAATTCACTAGGTCATCGAAGACGTGGCTGACATCGACCTCGTCGAGCAGACGCTGTGAGAACCGATCCACCACCTGGATTGAGTCGTAGTGACCGCGATGGAAGCGCTTTTCCACCGTCTGCATGACTCGTCGCCGAAGCGGATTGGAACAACGCCGCTGCCAGCAACGTCGTCCCGGCGACAAACAGCGGGGTCTGCTCACCCACCAGGCGAGTTGGCAGCCAGACCGCCCCGAACCCGTAGATAGCAGCCACGATCGCCGCCACCAGGGCAAAACCAACAGTGCGCGACATGATGCGATCGATCTCGAAGAGCCGGTAGCGGAGAACGGCAACTCCAATCGCCAGCGGGAGCAGGTTGAGCACGATCGGAGCGAGCCAGGCAAAGTCGAGCTGTTGGAAGAGCCCCTCTGGAGCCAGGAGCAAGATTGTCACGAGTAGCGCAAAGACGAACCACTGCAACTGGAGTCGCTCCACCCCCTGGCTCCGCCGCCACCTGACGAAGAGGCTGACGAGACCGAATAGCAACAGCAGAGGAACGATCAGAAAGCCCTGCTCCTCGTTTATGAAGCTGGTGGGCGCTCGCAGCATTTCGATCGCAAGTGGGCTTGTCAGTCCGGAGAAGTCGAGCGGCGCAGGATCGACCACAACGCTCACGAAAAGGACGGCTCCGACAACGACCAGCACCCGCCGGATCCACTGGCTTGTCCGAGAGCTTGCACGTCCGGACGGAAATATCAGGGTGAGATCGATCATGAACAGCCAGGGGAGCATCCCCACCGGTTCCGACAGCAATTCGAACCACACCACCGAGGGCGACGCGAGGGAACGATCGATCAGCGCTTCGAGGATGAAGTTGAGCCCCCAACCGAATCCAATGCCGACGAGCAGGCGACCGATGGAATTCTGGGGTTGCTTCCAGACCAGCACTCCGCCGACGATTGGATAACCGAGCCAGCTCAACGCCCACCACCCTTCGGGAGTGAACGAGCCCAAAATCAATCCGACCAACCCGACAGTCACCAAGATCATCCACGGCAGGCGGCTATTCATCGTTCTCGCATCCACACTCCCGCCGAAGCCGGACTCATCGTTCGGATAACGACGCCGAGCCAGTCCGACGTGAGCCTCTCCATGTCGACCTGTTCGCGCAGGCGGCCGGCAAAGTCGGACATGACGCGGTCGGGGTCGTAACGCGACCGGTGGAACCGACGGTCGACAGCACGGATGACACGACGTCTAACCGGATTGAATAATGCTGCGGCTAGCAGTGTGGCTCCCGCGACGAAGATCGGAGACTGTTCGCCGGTCACGCGAGTCGGCAGCCACACCGCAATCGTGACATAAACCAACGCCAGGAATACGACCACCAATCCGTATCCCAGAGTTCGGGAGATGATCCGGTCGATGTCATAGAGCCGGTATTTGAGAATCGCCACCCCGATCGAAACTGGCAGCGCGACGACGCCGAGGCCGAAGAGGACGCCGCCGAGCCATAACGGCATGGGAACCGATTCCTGCACCAAGGCAATCGCGAAGAGGGCGACAGCTGAAAGGAGCAGCCATTTCAGTTGCAACCTCTCGACTCCTCGAGAACGGAAGAACCGATAAGCGATTCCTCCGATCGAAGCGACGATGAAAACTCCGAGGACCGCGGTGTTCAGCCCGCCGAGCGGACCGTATTCCGGGTTTGGTATCGCCGGAATCCCGATGGGGTTGCGAGCCCAGTTGGTGCAGATGCCGTCGTCGTTGGTTTCGAGGCAGATCTCGCCGGCAACCAGGTAGCTGAGGCTCACCGCGGCCCCGACGAAACCGATCCATTCCACGAACCGCCACCTACGACTCGGGACCCGCCCGGTGGGAAACCAAAGGAAAAGGAATCCGGCCAAAACGAACCAGCTCAACCACAGCGTTCCCCCGATTGCCTCTCCGGCGACGAGCCCTTTCTGATTCAGCAGCTCGGCGATCCCGGCTCCGATCAGTGACAAGCCGATCAAGGACAAAACCCAACCGAGCCTGTTGCCTGAGGCCCTCGCTAGGACGATGACCCCGACGGCGACGAAAACCACCGCCGCCATTAGGAGCAGGGCATCGAAACCCACCCATCCCTCGGCGGCCTGCCAGATCGCCCCGGCCGCTCCGATCACGGCAATGACTGAAGGCGCGATTAGGCGACGACGCGACTTGTCAACCACGGTCTAACTATGGCATCGCTGCCGTACGGGAACGTTACGGCCGGTCGAGGATCCGATTGACTGCATCCAGCACCGCTTTGGCGGTTGCCACCGCCGGGTCGCCGCCGCGGACGATGGCGCTGCCAACCAGCTCATGGCCACCCTGGTGCACCTGGGCAAGGGCCACTCGCAAGCTCCCCAGATCTGATGACGCCACGGCCGACAGATCGAGGGCCAAGTCAGGAGAAATGCTGCGGAGGGCCCGCAAGGTTGCTTCGCCCACCAATCGGTGGCGGTGACCGGGACTCCCATCTCCTTCCGCCCGACCGCGGTATTGGCTGTGCTGGGCAGTCAGGGTCACCTCGACTACGGCCCGTTCCCCGACCAACTTCTGGTCGATGGTGGACAGCGCCGGGCGGGGAGGCATCCAGTCATTATGGTCTCACGAGTCCTACGTCTCCTGGAGGGAAGATGATCAAGGAATTCAAAGAGTTCATCAGCCGAGGCAACTTGGTCGAGATAGCCGTTGCTTTCGTACTCGGGGTTGCGTTTGCGTCGGTGGTGACCACTCTCACCGAGCGCGTCATAGGACCGGCAATCGGATTGGTTTTCCAACTCGACGACCTCAGCGCGATGGGAACCTTTGGCGACAACGGCAGCTTTGGAGCCTTTCTCCAAGCGATCATCAACTTCGTGATCGTGGCGTGGGTGATGTTCCTTGTAGTCAAGGCCTACAACCGGATGAAGAAGCCGGCGGGCGAGGTGCCTGTCGCTCCCACCGAAGACATCGTGCTCCTGCGCGAGATCCGCGACCGCCTGCAACGCCGTTAGGCCGTCGCTTGACTACCCAGCCTCGACGGGTATCATGCCACGCATGGTACCTAGCCAAACCGGGCAGGAACATAGCAGTCAGTTGCTGAAAGGAGTGCTCGACATGTGTCTCTTGGCGCTGGTCGCCGAGCAGCCAACCTACGGGTACGAGATGGCGCGCAAGCTTGAGGAGCGGGGGCTCCATCTCGCCTCGGAGGGCAGCATCTATCCGCTGCTGTCGCGGCTGCAGCGCCAGGGCCTCGTCGAGGGATATCTGGTCGAATCGGGTGGTGGTCCCGCCCGCAAGTACTACCGGTTGGCGGCGGCCGGCACCTTGACTTTGTCGGCCTGGATCTCTGACTGGAATGCACTTGCCGCCGGAGTCAACGGCGTGATCAACGGAGCCCGGCATGACTGACCAGGGGGCGATAGCCCGCATCCTCTCCGAATGTGTGCGCTACTGGCGCGAGACCGGACTGTCGAGTGGTGTCATCGCGGAGATGAGGGACCAGCTAGCCGAGCACCTGCGGGAGACGACCTCCGCGGGCAATCCCCCGGACCGAGTAGTCGGATCAGATCTCGCCGAGTTCGCCGAGAACTGGGCTGCGGAGTATCGCTCGCGAGCGCCCCGGCAGGCCTGGACAGAAGTCGCCAGCGGCGAGCGCGCCAATCGTCGTGCCCGGCAACGAGAAATGATCCTCTACGGCTTGGGGATCGTCGCCCTCGTCGTCGCAGTCGCCGTATCCGAAGGAGATGCAAGCGTGGACAACGAAGTTTGGCGATGGCTATGGACGGGTTTTGCAATAGTGATGGGGCTCGGCGAGATCTTCACGGCCGGATTCTTCCTCCTGCCCTTTGCCATCGGGGCGGCCGCTGCCGCGATCCTGTCTTGGATCGGCGTTTCGATCATGGCCCAGTGGTTGGTGTTCTTTGGAGTCTCGCTCGTCGCCATGGTTTATCTGCGACGCTTCATCAAACGGCAGGACGAGGCTGCCCCTCAGTCGGTGGGCGCCAACCGCTGGGCCAACACCCGGGGCATCGTCCTCGAAGCGATCGACCCGTTGACCTCCTCCGGCATCGTCCGGATCGGCGGTGAAGAGTGGCGGGCCATATCCGATCAGCCCATTCCGGCGGGAAGTCAGGTCATCGTGCGGGAAGTCACCGGGTCACGGCTAGTTGTGACTCCATTGCAGTCATAGGTCAGAAGGAAAGGAACATCGGTAATGGACAACAGTGCGTTGGTGCTGCTCTTTGCAGTGGTCGCGTTCGCTTTGATCTTGATCGCCGCCACAGGCTTTCGGGTGGTGCGACCGTTCGAGCGAGGGCTGGTGGAGCTTCTCGGTCGCTACGAGAAGACGGTCGAATCCGGCCTGCGCTGGGTCATGCCGTTTGTCAAGCGGTTGGCGAAAGTCGACATGCGCGAGCAGGTGGTCGATGTTCCCCCGCAAGAGGTGATCACCAAGGACAACGTCGTGGTGACAGTCGACGCCGTCATCTACTTCGAAGCCACCGACCCGGTGAAGCTGAAGTACAACGTCCAAAACTTCTCGCTGGCGGTCACGAAGCTGGCGCAAACCAACCTCCGCAACGTGGTCGGTGACCTCGACCTCGACACTGCCCTGACCAGCCGAGACATCATCAATGCCAAGCTGCGGGCAATCCTCGACGACGCCACCGACAAGTGGGGTACTCGGGTGGTGCGGGTTGAGATCCAGCGAATCGAGCCGCCGGCCGACGTCACCGAAGCCATGCACCGCCAGATGAAGGCCGAGCGCCTTCGACGAGCCGTCGTGACGGAAGCGGAAGGTGAAAAGACAGCTCGAGTCCTTCACGCGGAGGGCGTCAAGGCGAGCTCGATCATCGAGGCCGAGGGTCAAGCCGCCTCCATCAAGTTGGTAGCCGATGCGGCCCGCTATCAAAAAGAGACTGTCGCTGAAGGTGAAGCCGCGGCGATCGAAAGGGTGTACCAGGCCATCCACACGGGTAACCCGACCCCCGATCTGGTCGCCATCAAGTACCTGGAGGCATTGCAGGTTGTCGCCAACGGTCAGGCGACCAAGATCTTCCTGCCGATGGACTCGACAGTCGCCATGGGCGCACTGGCCGCCGCCGGCGAGCTCTTCCGCGACAAGCCCTAACCACTTCCCAAACCTAAGGTATGCGTGGTGGCATAGCCACCAAAATCGCCTAAAGAATGACTGGCGCGCTCTCGATGGCGCGCTGGATCATGCTCCGAACCATCTCCGGTTGGTCCTTGAGCATTCGATATGTGATTCGGAGAACCCGCCATCCCGCCAGCAAGGCGTGGTTGTCGCGCAGCCGATCGGTTTCGAACGCTTCCAGGGTCGAGTGCCACGCTCGACCGTCGACCTCGATGATCAGGCGCCACTGCGGATAGGCGAAGTCGACCCTTCCCGGACGTATTGGCCTCCACGGCAACGGGAACTGGACGACCGGCTCGGGGAACCCCGAGTCGGAAAGGAAGCGCAGGGTCAGCAACTCGAGCTCGCTATCTCCCACGAGTGTTTCGCCGACTCGCAGCTCCAGGACTTTGCCCATTGTGCGCATCCCGGGTTTGCCCCGTCTCGTCAGGTTCATGACCTCTGTGCAAATGGCGTCGAGCGTTGCTCGCTTGTCCACGATGATCCGATCGACGATCGGCCCGATCTGATGTGGTTTCATCTGGCTCGCCAGGTCGATGACGGTGCGAACGATGGTCGTAACAGCTAGGCCCTGGATCTCGATGACGTATTGAGGTCCGAGGTCGGTGGATTGGTGCACGATGACGTCGGGAAAGCGATGGGTCCGTCGGACCCTGACGGTGACGACCGCCAGCCCGCGTCGAACGCGCGGAAGATCGTGGATCTCGGCGGCCGCTTCGTGGGAAACGACGGCTCCTAACGCGGCACAAGCAGCGGCGAGCTGGCCCCTTACGGTGTTATCGAAACCAGGAATGAGGTACAGCCCCGGAGACTCCGATTTCCAAAGGCCCGACTCGGTGCGGTGGCGGATAGATGCTGGGCTCATTCCACAGGCGATGGCTTGACGACGGGTCACGTATCCGGATTGACAGCCAGCGAGTTCATAGGTCTTGAGTTCGGCGGGAGTGATCACCCACCCAGCATGAGTCATGGAAGGGCTCGTGCCTAGATGGTTGTCCCCGATTCTGAAGGCAATCGTGGTGGCATAGCCACCACGCAAACCTTAGGTTTCAGTCGTGGTGATGCCGCGCAACGTTGACTCAACCTCGAAGCTCTCCACCGGGGGATAGAAGACCATCGTGTAGTGGTCGCAGCGGTCCGACCCGTCGCCCTCGAACCAAGCCGCGACCCACTTCCCGTCGTCGAAAGGACCGACCACGGCGTCGGTTCCGGCGACGTCTACCTGACCCCGCTCCCCGGGCCAGTCGGCGGGAGGAAGCGTTCCTCTGATGAGGGCGATCGCCAGGGTCCCGTCGCTCGTAACCCAGAACACTGAGCGAGTGCCGCCGATGGCCGTGAACTCGTCGAGCTCGATGTCGCCGAGGTCGGATGCCTCGCCCGTCACCCGGGTCGGAAGCTCGGTCACTTGATACTCGAGGGGGGGGCACTCGACCAGTGGAGCGGCTGTGGAAGTCGTCGAACCTGGGTCGACTGACGTTGTAGCAACGACGCTGGTGGTGACACCGGGCGCCGAACCGCAGGCCGCGACCGCCAAGGCGACCAATATCGAGCCAACGCGATGCATCAGTCCAAGATAGAAGGACCGCCGAAGGGCTCCGGGTACCTGGCCGACCGTCCGGCCCTGGCTGCGATATTGGGGGCGTTGGTGATCGCCACTTCGGCGATCCTGTTTCGTCTGGCTGAGGTGACCCCCGCTACCGCCGCCGTCTTTCGTTGTTTCTATGCACTTCCATTGCTACTACTGATCGCCCGGCGCGAGCAGCGAGCTCATGGTCCGATGGATCGGCGCGTGATCGGCTTGGCAATGATCGCGGGCCTTTTCTTCAGCGCCGACCTCTTGTTCTGGCATCACGCGATCGAGGAGGTCGGCGCCGGTCTCGCCACCGTCCTCGGCAACACCCAGGTGATCTTCGTCCCCCTCATCGCCTGGTTGGTCCTCGGTGAGCGGCTGCGACCAGCTCTGATCTGGTCGGTGGCCTTGGTCATGCTCGGTGTCGTGCTGATCTCAGGGATCGGCGGAGCTGCCTACGGGCGAAATCCCGGACTCGGCGTGATCTTTGGAGCCACGACCGGTCTCTCGTACGCCGGGTTCATCCTCGTGCAACGGAGCGCCAACCGCGATGATCGACGTCCAGGCGGGCCATTGCTCGTAGCCACGGCCGCGGCCGGCCTGGCTTCGTTATGCGCTGGTTGGCTGCTGGGCGAAATCGATCTCCGGCTGACCTGGCCCGCACATGGCTGGCTGCTCTTGCTCGGTGTCGGTGTCCACGCCGGCGGCTGGTTGCTGATCAGCATCGGCCTCCCCCGACTTCCGGCTGCTGTCACTTCCGTTCTGTTGACGATCCAGCCGGTCGCCTCTGTCATCCTCGGACGGCTGATCTTTGCCGAGACCCCGTCGCCCCTTCAGCTCGGTGGAGTGGCGCTAGTGGTAGTCGGGCTCGTTGTCACGGGACGCGAGCGCCGTCCAATTTCGCCAAGCGGTAGGGTGGCCGGATGAGCCACAAAGACGCCGCCCGTACTGCAATCGAAGGCCACCGCGACGCTCTCGTCGAGATCAGCCAATGGATGTACGAGAACCCCGAAGTTGCGTACGAGGAGCGCGAGAGCTCTGCCCGATTGGCGCAATTCTTGAGCGACAACGGTTTCCAGGTCGAGTTTCCCGCCTACGGGCTCGAGACGGCGTTCGTGGCGCGGGCAGGTAACAGCGGGCCCGAGGTTGTCATCTGCGCCGAGTACGACGCGCTCCCCGGCGTCGGCCACGCCTGCGGCCACAACATCATCGCCACCTCAGCTCTCGGCGCCGGCGTCGGGTTGCTAACGGCAGCAGACGAACTCGGCTTTCGAGTCGTCGTGCTGGGCACCCCGGCAGAGGAAAAGTTCGGCGGCAAGGTGGACTTGATCAACGCCGGCGCCTTCGCGGACGCGGCCTTCTCGATGATGGTTCATCCCTCCACCCACGATGTCGTCGATCCCAACATCATCTCGGTCGCTCATGTCGATGTGCTCTACCGCGGCAAGGACGCTCACGCCTCGGCATATCCGTGGCTCGGGGTCAATGCGCTTGACGCATTCGTTCAGGCTTATGTCAACGTCGCGACTTTGCGTCAACAACTCGAGCCGACAGACAAGGTCCACGGGATCATCACCCACGGCGGCGAGGCCGCCAACATCATCCCCTCGTTCACTCGTTCGTCTTGGTACGTCCGTGCTCCGGAGCAGGGCCGGCTCGACATTCTGCTGCCGCGAGTACTCGCTTGTTTCGAAGCCGCGGCCACCGCCACCGGTTGCAAAGTTGAGTTTGATTACGTCGGCCACACCTATGAGGACATGCTCAGCAATGATCTCCTGGCGGACTACTTCGTGTCCAACTCGAAATCGCTTGGCCGCCACATGCTGCGCGGTTCGGACCTTCCACCCTCATCCTCGGGTTCAACCGACATGGGCAACGTGTCCAAGGTCGTGCCCTCGATTCATCCGATGTTGAGCATCGACTCGCTGCCGGCGGTGAATCACCAGCCCGAGTTCGCCGCCGCCACCGTCACCGAGGCGGGACACGCGGCAATGATCGACGGCGCGGTGGCGATGGCCTGGACAGTGCTCGACGTCGCCGAAAACAACAGCTGGGACGACATCACGCTTTAGCCGATGGCGTAGAACTTGCCGTCGCGGACGCCGACGTAGATGCGGCCTTTCCAAACCGCAGGCGTCGACTCGATGCATGACTCGGAGAGCTTGAAGCTCCAGGACAGAACCGGTTGGCGAGGGTTAGCGAGTGAATAGGCCCGTACCTCGCCGGTGCAGGTGGCCACGAGGAGCTCGTCGCCGACGATCACCGGTGACGACCAGGAATGCCAACCGATCTCCTCGGACCAAGTCACCTCACCAGAGACGGCATCGACCGCAAGCAGATCACCCGGCTGGGTGGACGCGTAAACCATCCCGAAGCCGATCGCCGGAGTCGCCCATAAGCCACCAACGTCATCGCCGCCCGGGACCTTGATTCCCCAGACATACGGGTCATCGACGCTGGGGTCCAGCTTGATCAGCTGGCCAAGTTCCCCGCTGCGAGTGTTCTTGCGCTCCTCCTCGACCGCCACATAGATCATTCCCTCGGCGTCAGAGACAAGGGTGGCATCGGTGTCATCGCCCACCCAGTAATCGAATGCGACCGGGGCATTCCCATTGGCAACATCGGACACGTCAAAGCCGACCACCCGGCCGCCCGAGTTGGCCAGGTACGCGACCTGGTCATGGACCATCACGGAGCTTTCGATCGAGACGTTGCGTCCGACGTCGGCAAGCAGCTCGCTCGTCCAGGCGGGTGTTGAAAAAACGATCTCAGGAGCGACCGTAACCAAGCCGTCTCCGCCAAGAGCACGATTGAGCTTGACGGCGAAGAACCAACCGTTCTCGCCGCCCTCGTAGAGGATGTCATCGATGACCACCGGGTTCCCGTCCCAATCGTCATTCCAGATCCCATCGACCGCATCAGCGTCGAGGCTCCACAACTCGGTGGGACTTTCTCGATCGAGCGCGACTATGCGGAGCTTGTTGTCGCGCGATCCGAAATAGAGAAGCGGGAAACCATCGGGGTCAAGCGTTACCGAGCCTTTGATGATGTCGCCCGTGACGAAGTCGGGGCGCAACTCTTCGGCGGTGTCAGCGTCGAGGAAGTGGACCGCCTTGTCGTAGGCGCCGAAGATCACCTCGGTCTTGCCGTCGGGTCGCTCCCACACCACTGGCTGGCCGGTCCAGCCGCTGCCGCACCACTGGCTAGTGACGCCCGCCACCGACGATGAGCCACACAACAAGCCATCACCGGGGTAGCTCCAGGCGATGGACGGGTTAGCTGGGAGTGGCCCTTGCCCGTAGTAAGTGCGAGTGGGGTTGCCGCGGAACATGGTGAGGCCGTTGACCGAGCCCCACGGCTGACCGACCGTGAACCCTGGCACCGTGCCCGCCTGCCGAGGAGGGACGGTTGTCGTTGGAACGAGGGTGGTGGTGGCGGCCAGGGTCGTTGTCGGTCGACTGGTCGTCGTCGGCGGGAGTGTCGTCGAAGCGGCGGCTAGCGCGAGCGGCGGAAGGTCGGAAGCGGCGAAGTAGGCGGCCGCGCCGAGCGATCCTCCGAGGGCCAGGACGACGAGGACGACATTGCGACGGCGGTTCAAAGGCCCACGTCGCAAGCCGGTTCGGCTGTCAGCACCGGATGGCCCGAGCTCTCGATTTCTGCTGGGACCAGGCAACCGTTGATGTCGCCGCCGGGCGAGATCACTACCCGGCCGACTGCCGATTCCGCCCCTTTGTCAGAAAGGCGTGGCCAGACGAAATTGCCGAGACCCCAGAAAACCGGCCGCTCGCCTACGAGCTCGAACGGCTGCAGCCGGTGAGCATGATGCCCAAACACCACGTCGGCGCCGGCCTCGATCATTGCTCGGGTTCGCTCGATGTCGTCGGGCCTCGGTTCAAGGTCAAGCTCCTTTCCCCAGTGAATTGCCACGACGATCCAATCTGCCCACTCTTCGGCCGCTATCACCGCCGCGATCATGGTTTCGAGGGTGTCGCCGTCGGCCATGCCAGGTTGTTCGTTGGTCGCGATCCAACCGTCATGGGGCCGAACCCCACCGAACCCAAGAACCGCCACTTTCCACCCCTCGATCTCGAAGCGTGCAAAGCCTGTCGCCTCGGTCGCATCGACCCCGGCACCGACCGGATCGAGGCCAGCCTCTAGGAGGCGTCGACGACCGTCGAGCATCGCCTCCTTGCCAAAATCCTGCGAGTGATTGTTGCCGAGGTTGGTGACGTCGACGCCGGCGGCCGCCATTTCTGGCATGCCCTCGGGGCATTGAAAGGTGAACGCCTTAGGTTCCGCTACTCCGAGAGCTGACGGCGAGCATTCGAGATTGATGACAGTGAGGTTGTCGTCGAGGAAGAGCCCGCCGAGCCCACTCCAGGCCCACTCGTAGCCTCGCTCGGCGAGGGCGGGGATGTAAGAGGGATCGAGGTTGACATCGCCGGCCCCTTGGATCACAAGCCATCCTTTCTCGGGCACGGTCGTGGTCGGTACCGCCGTCGTCGTGGGTGCGATCGTGGTTGTTGTGGGCGCGCGGGTCGTCGTGGGCGGACTTGTGGTCGTGACCGCTCGCAGCTCGGCTCCGGGCCGCGAGCACGCGACAACAAGGACTCCCATGACGAGCGCCCAAGAGCGAGTCAAAGGATTTGGGAGAGGAAGAGTTTGGTGCGTTCCTCCTCGGGGTTCGTGAAGAAGTGTTCGGGGGTGCCAACCTCGACGATTTGGCCATCAGCCATGAAAACCACGCGGTCGGCGACCGCCCGGGCAAAGCCCATCTCGTGAGTGACCACGATCATTGTCATGCCAGTGGCAGCGAGCTCTTCCATCGTCTCGAGGACTTCTTTGATCATCTCGGGATCGAGGGCGGATGTGGGTTCGTCGAAGAGCATGATCTTGGGTTGCATGGCCAGCGATCGGGCGATCGCGACCCGCTGCTGCTGACCGCCCGAGAGCTGGCCAGGGAACTTGCGAGCCTGTTCGGGTATCCGGACCCGGGTCAGCATCTTCATCGCCAGCTTCTCGGATTCGTCCTTCCCCATCCGGCGCACCTGGCGCGGTGCCAGCGTGACGTTGTCGAGGACCGAGAGATGCGGGAAGAGATTGAATTGTTGAAACACCATCCCGGTCTCTTTGCGAACGTCCTGGATGTTGCGAACGTCGTCGGTGAGCTCGATCCCGTCGACGATGACTCGGCCGGCGTCGTGCTTCTCCAAACGGTTGATGCAGCGGATCAGCGTGCTCTTGCCCGATCCGGAGGGCCCAATGACCACCACCACTTCTGTCCGCCCGACGACGAGGTCAATGTCCCGCAACGCCTGGAAGGATCCAAAGAACTTGTCGACCTTCTCCAACTGGATCATCGGTTGCGACTTGGGGTCGGTCATCTCTCTCCTATCCCGAGCCGTCGCTCGAGGCGGCGAGCCTCGCGCGACATCGTGTATGAGCCAGCCCAAAAGGCGAGGGCGACAAATGGCAAGGTGATCCGCGCGAGCCCGCGAGCGTTGAACTCCGGTTGCGACGTGGCGATGCTCGAGGTGTTGAGCATGTCACTGAGACCTACGGCCGCGACGAGCGTGGTGTCTTTGAAGAGGCTGATGAACTGACCGACCATTGCCGGGATGGTGGCGCGTAAGGCCTGAGGGAGGACGATCAGACGGGTGGTCTTCCAGGTCGAGAGCCCGAGCGACGACGCGGCCTCAACCTGGCCTGTCGGCAGACTCTGCAGCCCACCCCGAATCACCTCGGCGATATAGGCGGCCTCGAAGATGGTGATGGCAACGAGGATCCGGGTAACGCTCGAGGGATTGAGTTGGGACGGCAAGAAGAGCCGAAGCGCGAACACTCCCAGCAGCAACAACGTGATAAGTGGCACTCCTCGAAACAGCTCGATGTAAGCGACGGAAAAGGTGCGAACGATCGGGAGGGAGCTGCGCCGACCGAGCGCGAGAGACAGCCCAATCGGGAAAGCGAAGAGGATGCCGGCGACGGTGAGAAAGATGTTGAGCATGAATCCGCCCCATTTGTCCCAACCGAGGCCGGACGAGCTGAGCACCAAATAGGCGACAAACGGCAGAGCTACGACCAACGACCACGACCATCTGCTGTAGGGAAGCCGGGCAAGCGCCCACGAAGACGCGACGAGGATCCCGATCGCACCGAGCACCAGGATCGTCGGGGTAACCGTCTCTGTGAGCAGAAGACACACTGCGATGAGAAGCGCCAGGGGCCAATACCGGCGGAAGCCGTTGACTAGTGAGCGAGGCCCGGGAGGCGCGGGCACCGGTAGACCGGCCTGGTGGGCGCGGAGACGGGCAGAGGCGTTGATCAATCCTCCGGCGACGCCCGCAGCCACGGCCAGGATTAAGACCGCCACCGCTACTCGCCAGAGTTCTGGGCGCGGGAAGCTGCCGACCATGAACAAGGCAAGGTTCCGGCGCAAAATCGTGAAATCGGCTGTCGCCAGGAATCGAATCAAGACAAATGCCACATAGCCAATGGCAAGACCCAGCCCAATCGTGACCAGGGAGCTCCACACGCCACCGAACAGGTTCTTCTTCACCCACCGACGCCGCGGTGCAGCAATAGTCATCGGGTGACCACTCGCAACCGGCGGTTGAAGACGTTGATGATGAGAGAGATCACCAGGCTGAACATGAGATAGGCGGCCATGAGGGTGATGATCACCTGAGGCGCCGGTTGGCCGTTGCCGATCGCCTGGAAGGCGATCAGCGTTACCTCGGCAAACCCAACGACGATCGCCAGCGAGGTGTTCTTGACATAGTTGAGGTACTGGTTGATCATCGGCGGCAGGGCGACCCGCAGTGCCTGGGGAAGAACGACGAACCGAAGTCGTTGAAACCCCGACAAGGCAAGCGCGGAGGCAGCTTCGGTTTGACCTTTGGGAACCGCCTGGATCGAGCCCCGAACAATCTCGGCGACATGCGACGAGGTGTAGAGGACCAGCGCCCCCATCACCGCGAAGAAGGCGCCGAGCCCGCGAAATCCGCCGTCCACAACGCGACCGGTGAGGACGGGCAACGTGATGGTGACCGGCCGCCCGATCACGAGATATGCGATCACCCCGACAACGGCCACCAAGCCCAGGCTCCACGCCCAACGGTGGTGAGGCGCGCCGGTTTCCTGCTGGACGCGGGTGCGCCACCACCACACGAAGGCGCCGATCGCGAGCGCCAGCCCGACGGCCGAAATGAAGGCCGCGTAGCCCGCACCGGCACGAAAACCGGGTACGTGCGTCTCGAGGTTGCTGATGACGAACCACCCGAACGGCGTGGCCGGGCTGCGGGCCGGTGGCAGGCGCAAGATCACCCCTTGAAACGCGAACACGATCAGCAACAACGGCGGAAGATTCCGCAGGATCTCGACGTAGACCGTTGCGACCTTGGAGACCAGCCAGTTAGCGGAAAGACGGCCTACCCCAACGAGAACACCCAGGATCGTCAGCAACGGCAACCCAACCACGGTCAAGGCAAGGGTGTTCTTGACCCCGTTAATCAGGGCTGCCCGTACCGGAGCGCCCGGGCTGAGATCGGAACCCGCAATTCTGACGCCAAACGGTTGATCAAGGAACTCGAAGTCGGTGCGGATTCCCCGTGCTCGCAGGTTGTTGGTGACGTTGAAAAACAGCACATAAACCACCAGGCCAACGCCGACAAGGGCGATGATCTGGATCACCGCCCGCAGCACCTTGACATTGCGCCAGAAGGGCGGTCGAGCCGGGGTCATCAATGGTGGGAACGGAGTGCCGGTGGCCGCCGGCACTCCGTTCGACGATTAGCGGAAGGGTGGAGCGTAGATCAGGCCGCCTTCGGTCCAGAGGGCATTCAGCTCTCGCTCCAGGGCGAGCGGTGTGTCGGGACCGACGTTGCGATTGAAGATCTCGCCATAGTTGCCAACCGCGGTGATCACATCGGCGGGCCACCCAGGTTCGAGCCCCAAACCGGCGTCGAAGATCGTCGTGCCCTCGTCGGACACGATCTCGAGACCGAGCAGTCGTCGAATTTCGAGGTTTTCGGTGTCAGCAAAGGTGTCGACGTTGCCCGACTCGAGGCCGAGCTCCTCGGCGATGATGGTGACGTTGACGACCCAGTCGATGATTTGTGCCCACTGGGAATCCCCGTCGCGCACCGCCGGCCCCAATGGCTCCTTGGAGAAGGTTTCCTCCATGATCACCAATGCGTCCGGTCCTTCAGGGAAGGCCGAGCGCACTCCGGCGAGCTGGGACTTGTCCGAGGTCCACCCATCGCATTGTCCGGCGACGAACGCTTCCTGGAGCACGTCGTTCTCGTCGAAAGTCAAGGGCTCGTAGGGGATGTCAACAAAGCGAGTTGCGAGGTTCAACTCTGTCGTTGTCCCCGACAGCACACAGATCGCAGTGTTGGCGAGGTCTTCCATCACTGTGAACCCCGAGTCGGCCCGAACCATCATGCCTTGGCCGTCATAGAAGGTCGTGCTGAGGAAGGTTGCCCCTTCACCTCCGTCCCGGCTCGCGGTGTAGGTGGTGTTGCGGATGAGGACGTCGATCTCGCCGGCCTGCAGGGCGGTGAAGCGCTGCTGGGCGGTCAGCGGCACGAACTCGACCGCTTCGGGATCGCCAAAGATCGCCGCTGCCACGGCGCGGCAGAAATCGATGTCAAAGCCCGAACGCGTTCCATCGGCTTCGAGGAAACCGAAGCCCGGCACCGCTTCGTTGATTCCGCATCGGACCGAGCCCCGCGCCTGGACCTCAGCCAGGAGGCCATCGCCCGGTTCGGTGGCGCCGGTGGTCGTGGTTTCGCCAGCCGGGGCTGTCGTTCCCCCGGTGTCGGCGGTGGTGGTGACGCCGCCATCCGCGGTTGTCGGCGTGCCGCCCACGGTTGTTGTTGTGTCTGCGGCTTGGGTACAGGCGGCCAGCAAAAACACTGCCGCCAGCGCTGCTATCAGTCTCAATTTCATTCTCACTCCATTCCTGCGTAAAAACCCGCCAAGTCGATCGATTTGGGGGGCACTGATCTACGCAAGACTGATTTTGGCAGGATCATGCATAGAACGTTTACAAGGTTGATGACCGATCCGGCCGATGCGGTTTTGTTGGAGGCGACGTCGCGAGGCGACGCCGATAGTTTCGCGTGCTTTTTTCGCCGCCACGTCGGGGCGATAACCCTTTACTCGGTGAGACGGTGTGCCCACCCCGAAGATGTTGGTGACCTGGTCGCGGAAACGTTTCTCGTGGCCCTGAAAGCCGCCGGTCGCTACATCCCCGCGAATGAAACCGCACTGCCTTGGCTGTTCGGAATCGCCCGCCGTCTTTTGGCCAAGCAGCGACGCCGACGCGCCGGCGCCCTTCGATTGCTGGTCAAGAGCACCAACAGCCACCTCCTATTTACCGCTTCCGAGGACGACGCGGTCGCCTCCGCCATCGATGCTGCTCGCCAGCGGCCGGCCCTCGAGGCGGCTTTGGCGCGACTGAGCGCCGGTGAACGAGAAGTGATCGAACTCGTGGCTTACGACGGGCTCAGTCCCACCGAGGTCGCCGAAGCTTTGAACTTGACGCCCAACGCGGCCCGCCTTCGTTTGAACCGCGCCCGCCATCACCTGCGCCAAATCCTCGAACCGAGCTTGGAGCCCGAGGTCCGTCATGCGTACTGACACCCCCCGGTTTCGCCGGCCCCGGCCACCAAACCTCGACGCCTTCGTCGATCATTTGGAAGGCGAGATCCGCTCCGAGATGAAATGCAACCCTCCGCGCCGGCCCCACCAAGCTCGAAAGCTGGTCGATCGCTGGCGACGGCCGGTGTTTCGACCTGTCCTCCATGCCGGCGTGGTGGTGGTGCTGGTAGTAGTGGTGTTCACGGGCATGCGACCGCAGCCGGCCATCCTCTCGGAGGAAGCAGTGACAACGAGCAATCGTGTGGCTTCCCGATTGATTGAAGAAGTCGAGGTTCCCGCGAACACACCGAGTTTCGATCCGTCCGACGCCTCGGAGCTTCCACCGCGGATGGTCACGTTGGTGGCCTCGGCCCCAACGCTGACTCCCGAGTCCGGAATTCTGGAGTTTTAACTTCCCGCGACGAGGGCCAGGATGGAGCGGGTCACCCCGTCTGTGTCGAGGCCGATCTCGGCAAGCAGCTCGTCGACCGATCCTGCCGGGAGGAACCGGTCGGGAATGCCGAGAATTCTCACCTTCCCTGCCATCCCTACCTTTGACAGTTCCTCCATCACCGCCGCTCCGAACCCGCCGGCGATGACGTTGTCCTCCAGGGTGATGATCGCCCGCGCCGATGCCGCCCAGGACACGAGGCGATCGTCGAGGGGCTTGATCCAGCGGGCGTTGACGACCCCGACCGAAATCCCTTGGGTCGCTGCCTCGGTTGCAGCCTTCTCGGCAGTCTCGACGAGTCGTCCGCTCGCAAGGATCAGCACGTCTTCTCCTTCGCTCAACAGCTCCCATTCCCCGATCGGTATCGGAGTGCTGGGAAGCGCCGGCAGGGAGGAGGCCGCGGCTTTCGGGAAACGAATGGCGATTGGACCGTCATGTGTCACCGCCGTGGCAATCATCCCGGCCAGCTCGGTGGCGTCGGCCGGCGCCCCGACCACAAGGTTGGGAACCATCCGCAGGTAGGAGAGATCGAACACTCCATGATGAGAGGGGCCATCCGGTCCGGTGATCCCCGCCCGGTCGATCAAAAAGGCGACAGCCAGGTTGTGCAGGGCAACATCGGTGACAATCTGATCGAAGGCTCGCTGAAGGAAGCTCGAATAGATCGCCACCACCGGCCGCTGTCCGGCCATCGCCATCCCCGCGGCCAAAGCTACCGAATGCTGCTCGGCGATACCTGTGTCGAAAACCCGATCGGGCATCTCGGCAGCCATCTGCTGCAGGCCGGTCGAGGAGACCATCGCCGCCGAAATCGCCACCACCTCCGGATGCCGGCGCGCCTCGGCCAGGAGCGCGCTGCCGGCGATGTCGGTGTACTTCAGCTCCTCTTTCAACGCCCGGCCGGTGCTCACATCGAAGGAGCCGACGCCGTGGAGCTTGTCGATCTCGTCGTCGACCGCGGGTGGGTAACCCTTTCCCTTGTCGGTGATGACGTGGACGATCACGGGCTCTCCATATTCCCGTGCCTTGGCGAACGTGGTCTCGAGAGCGTTGAGATCGTGGCCATCGATGCGGCCGGAGTATTTGAGGCCCAAAGTGTCAAAGACGGTCGAAGGTTCGACGATCTGTTTGACCGCCTCCTTGAACCGGTTGGCCATCTCGTCGGCGGTTTCGCCGACAATCGGGAGACCTCGCAGCATCCGCCCAAAGGTTCGCTTCATCCACTCATAGCGCGGGTCGAGCCGGTAGTGGGCAAGGTTGGCGAGAGCGGCCAAACCGCCGACGGTAGGGGCGTAAGAGCGTCCGTTGTCGTTGACGACGATCACCAGCTTCGACGGTCGGCTCACCGCGATGTGGTTCAGGGCCTCATAGGCCATGCCACCGGTGAGGGCGCCGTCGCCGACGACGGCGACGGTCCAATAGTCCGGGTGGCTGAGCGCGTGCCCGAGCGCATAGGAAAGTGCCGTCGAGGCGTGGCTGTTCTCAATGAAGTCGTGAGGGCTTTCTTCGCGACTGGGATAACCCGACATGCCTCCATAGCGGCGGAGGTTGTTGAAACCCTCGCGGCGGCCGGTGATCAGCTTGTGAACGTAGGCCTGATGGCCGACATCCCAGAGAATGCGATCGACCGGGCTGTCGAAGGAGCGATGCAGCGCCACAGTGAGCTCGACGACGCCGAGATTGGGGCTGAGATGGCCGCCGGTCTGGGAAATCTTGTTAACCAGAAAGAAGCGGATTTCGGTACAGAGTTCTTCCAACTCCTCGTCGGTCAGCTGCTGCAGGTCGGCGGGGGACCGCACCCGGTCGAGAATGGCCACGAAGGAACAGACTAGGAGATATCAGATATCAGACATCAGATTCCGATCTGACAGCCCGCCAGAGGCGGGCGATCTGATATCTGACAGCCGGCCGCCAGGCCGGCGATCTGGCGTCTTCCTCAGAGGATCTTTGAAAAGAACGCCCGGGTGCGCTCGTTCTGGGGGTTCGCGAAGACCTCGGCTGCGTTTCCCTCCTCGACCACCCGGCCCTCATCCATCATGACCAGATGGGAGCCGATCTCGCGGGCAAAGCCCATCTCGTGGGTGACCACCACCATCGTCATGCCCGAGGCGGCGAGCTCGCGCATGACGTCGAGCACCTCGTTGATCATCTCCGGGTCGAGGGCCGAGGTGGGCTCGTCAAAGAGCATCACTTTGGGGTTCATCGCCAACGACCGGGCAATGGCGACTCGCTGCTGCTGCCCGCCTGACAATTGGGCAGGCTTCATTCTTGCCTTCTCGGGTATGCCGACGCGATTCAACTGCTGCATCCCGATCTCCTCGGCCTCCTTCTGCGATCGGCGCCTGACTCTTTTCTGGGCGAGGGTGAGGTTGCCCATCACCGTCAGATGCGGAAAGAGATTGAACTGCTGGAACACCATCCCCATTTCTTTGCGGACGGCGTTGATGTCAGTCTTGGGGTCTTCGAGGTGAACGCCGTCGATGTAGATCGCACCCTTGGTTGGCACCTCAAGGTGGTTCATGCAGCGGAGTACCGTTGACTTGCCCGATCCGGAAGGACCCACGATGACCATGGCTTCGCCTACCCGGACTCGCAGGTTGACGTCTGCGACAGCCTGGACGTTGCCGAATCGCTTGGAGAGACGATGGACGACGACCCGGTCGTTGTCGCCAATCGCCGGCTGCTCAACCACGTTTCAGCCTCCGGCCCAGCCACGCGACCAAGAGCGAGAGCACAAGGGTCATAGTGAGGTATAGGAAGGTGAGCACCAGGAATCCTTCGCGAAATTGGAAGGTGCTGCTGGCGAATATTCTCGCTTGCTGAGTGATTTCAGTGACCCCAAGAACCGAGAGCAGCGATGAATCCTTCAGCATGGAGATGAAGTCGTTGCCCAAAGCCGGCAGAACGTTGCGAACCGCCTGGGGGATCACCACGTGTCTCATCGCAGAAGAGTGAGGCATTCCCAACGATCGGCTCGCCTCCAATTGTCCCGGGTGAACCGACTCCACGCCCGCCCGAAAAACCTCGGCGATGTACCCGCCGTATATAAGGGCGAGGGCGATTATCGCCCTTACCTCCTGCGGTAGGCGGTTGCTAAAGCCGAGCGCATCTGCCAGCAGCGGGACGATGACCAAGGCAACGGCAAAGATCAACACCAACATCGGTACACCGCGTATGAACTCGACGTAGGTAGTGGCCAGGGTTCGCACCACAGAGTTGCGGGCGATACGGCCCAGTCCCGCGATCAGGCCGATGACCAGGGCGATAACAAAGGCAATCAGGGTTGCCCGAATGGTGATGCCCAGACCCGGCAGAATCGCTCGACGAGCTCCCACGTAGGTGGGATCGAAGAAAGTCAGATAGGCAAAGAGGCCAATGATGAGGAGCATGAGGACGAGCCAATAGGGAAACTCCCCTCTTTCCTGCGATGCCTCGATGCCCAGTGGATCGGTCTCGATTTCCGCGGCGCCGGGAACCTGCACCGGCCGCATTCAAACAGCGGGCGCCGAACCGTGACGGTTCGGCGCCCTCTTTCCAACCGGTAGGTTCGGCTAGCCGATGTCGTCGGAGGTGATGGTGAACGCGGGCGAGAAGAACTTCTCGGCCAATGCGTCCATCGTGCCGTCGGCCTCCATCGAGGCAAGAGCTGCGTTGAATGGATCTACTAGCTCGGAGCCCTTCGGGAATATGAACCCGAGAGCATCAGAGGCAAGCGATCCGTCCAGCAGCTTGAGCTGGTCGGCATTCTCACCTTGGTAGCCAACGCCCGCAGTGTCGTCGATAATCACAGCATCGACATCACCTGCGATCAACGCCTGAATCGCGAGGGTGAAGTCGGCAAAGCCCGTGATTCGATCCTCGCCATATTCCGCCGTGGCAGTCTCGAAGTTCGTGGTTCCAGTCTGGGTACCAACGAGATAGTCGCTAGCCGCAAACTCTTCTAGGGTCGTGAAGCGGTCTTCATCAAGGCGCGCCAGTAGTCGCTGCTCGACAGAAAGGTAACCGTCGGAGAAGTCGACCTGTTGGGCGCGCTCGTCGGTGATCGTGATGCCATCGGCCGCCATGTCGAACTGGCCTTCAGACACGGCAATGATCATTCCCTCCCACCCGGTCGCCACGAACTCGGGAACGCAGTTGAGTCGATCGCAGATCTCGGCCAATGCGTCATAGTCCCAGCCGGCGCCTTCGCCACTCGCGGGGTCGATGTAGTTGAACGGCAGGTATTGATTTTCGACCGCCACTGTGACGTTCTGGCCGCCGAGATCGGGCAGCTCGCCCGTCGCCGTGCCGGTCGTTCCGGTGGTGCCGTCTGATGAGACGGTGGTGGCGCTGGTGCCGCCGCCGCAGGCCACGGCCACAAGGGCCAGGGCCGCGATGACAAGCCACAGCTTGCTGTTTGCTCTCATTCTTTGTTCCTTCGGTTTGATGACTTAGCGGACCGTTGGCCCGGAAGGGTCGGTTCGCCGACCGACGAAGGGTAATCGCCACCTGCTTTTAGTGTCCGCCGATGGATGTGCTCGCTACTGTCTTTGCGTCACTGATCGGGGCGGTGCTCGGTTCACTCGGTGGCCAGTGGCTCCGCAACCGATTCCAGGTTCAGGCGGAGCTGGCACGAACCTGACGCGATGTTGCCCAAAGGCATCTGATCCAGCTGCAAGACGCTATGGAGCCGCTCTATTTCCGGCTGAGCAACCTTGCAAGCAACCCGGATCGGAATCTCTTGCAATATCCCTATTACGCATCGAGTTCCCTTTACGCCTAGCCAACTTCCTCGCGCACAAGCGCCTGTTGATGCTCGACGGCGCTTACGCATTGCTCGACGTCCACGGACCCGAGTTTCCTCATCAGCTCGAGTCGAGTCTGGAAAAGGTCGAGGCGTTGCTCGGGAAGGAGTGGGTCCAGGGAGACAGCTTCTTCCGATACCAGCGCCAAGCCGCCGGCGAATCGTTGTTGATCTGGAGTGATGGCTGGCGGGTGGCCAACTATGCGGAATTCGTCGAGCTGGAAAAGCAGGGAGATCTCGATGGCAGCCTGAAAGGGGCTCGAGACTTCCTTGCCTGGCACCAGCAAATCGATTGGAGCGAGATCCGGAACGCACTGGGTGACGCGTTAGACCTGGTTGCCCGCCAAACCGGTATCGGGTCAGGGGCGCGCGTTCAGCCGAATTGAAAAAGTAGAGCCTTCGCCGAGGGTGCTGCTGACCTCGATGGTGCCGCCGTGGGCTTCGACGACGTGACGAACGATGGCGAGCCCGAGGCCGGTGCCCCCGGTGGCGCGCGATCGGGCGGAGTCGACGCGGTAGAAACGTTCGAAGATGCGGGGAAGCTCTCGAGAGGCGATGCCTTCGCCGGTATCGATCACCTCGAGCATGGCCGCATTCTCGATCTGAGTAACAGCAACGGTGACTTGTCCTCCCGAGGAGGTGTGTCGAAGGGCGTTGTCCAAGAGGTTGCGGAGCGCGAGACTCAGGTCGGAGCGCGAGCCTCGCACCGTGACGGGCACCGTTTCTGTCCGAAGCGATATTCCCGCTTGCTCGGCGCGCTCCGCAAAGGATCCAACCTCAGCCGCGACAACCTCATCCAGAGCCAGCTCCTCGTCGTACTCAGGTTTGGATTCGAGCCGGGAGAGATCGAGGAGGTCGCCGACGAGGTTGGCGAGCTGGCGCGCGGACGCCTCCACCTGGTCGGCGAACTGCTTGGCCGCGGAGGGATCGTGTGCCAGAGCCAATTGCAAGGCTTCTGCGGAGGCCAGTATTGAGGAGACCGGGGTCTTGAGCTCGTGGGAGGCAGCGGCCACGAAGTCCCTTCTCACGGCTTCGATCCGGCGACTCTCGGTCACGTCGTTGAGGATCAGCACCACCCCACCGCCTTCGACGGGCGAAGCTGCTACCTGCACTGCCCGCGCTGGCCGGCCAACTTCCAACTCCTGTTCGATCGAGGCGGACTCGGAGCGCGCAAGCCGGACCAAGCTCTGCAATGAGTGCGGCGTCAGCTGCTGAAGCGTCGTCGCCGGCCGGATGAGCTTCGTGCTTTGCGGGTTCATGAACATGACTTCATCGTCTGCGCCGACGATCACGATGCCTTGTCGCACCTCAAGCAGGACCGACTCGAACAGCTCGCGGCGAACTTCGCTATCGGTGATGCGGGATTCGAGAGCGTCCAGCTGCTCGAGGGTGACCCCGTCGGCGCGCCGAGCGCGTAGTCGCCGAATCGTCATTCGGCGGCGAAGGTTATTGCTGGTCGACGAACTTGTACCCAAGACCACGAACAGTGACGATATGCCTCGGCGAACCGGGATCGGGCTCAACTTTCTCCCGGAGACGCTTGATGTGCACATCGAGGGTCTTGGTGCCACCGAAATGGTCCACTCCCCAGACCTCATCGATGAGCGTTTCCCGGCTGGCTAGCCTGCCCGACCGCCTCATTAACGACTCGAGTAAGTCGAACTCCTTGGGCCGAATTTCGATCGGTTTTCCCCCCACCCTCACCTCGTGGGCGTCGACATCGAGCTCGATTGCCCCGCCCCGGAGCACCTCGTTCTTGCCCGAGAAGGTGCCGGTCCGACTCGAACGGCGGATCTGGGCTCTCACCCGGGCCACCAGCTCGCGGATCGAGAAGGGCTTGGTGAGGTAGTCATCGGCACCGAGCTCGAGCCCGGCGACCTTGTCCGCTTCGCTGCCGCGGGCGGTGAGCATGATGATCGGGACATCGGACTCGGACCGGATCTGCCGGCAGACATCGAGCCCGGACATGCCCGGCAGCATAACGTCGAGGATCACGACCGACGGGTTAAGCCGGCGGGCCGCTTCGACACCGTCCCGCCCGTTGGCTGCCGAGCTCACCGCAAACCCCTCGAGCGAGAACGCGTAGGTGATCGCATCGGTGATCGCCAGCTCGTCCTCGACCACCAACACCCGCGGTTGGTGTTCAGCCTCCAAGTGGTTGTCCGCCCGAGAAGGCGTCATCGTTGAACTCCATCAGATCGCCGGTGAGCAGAAAGGCGGTCTGCTCGGCGATGTCGACCACCTGATCACCAATCCGCTCCAAGGCGCGGGCCACGAGCATCATCCGCGTCGCCCACTCCAAGAGCTCCGGATCGGGCCCGCACTCGACCACCTCTTTGTACATGTTGCGATTCAAACGGTCGACCGGCTCGTCCATGGCCGGCAGCAACCGGGCCTCGTCGAGGTCTCGGCGCACTAAAGCCTCCACCCCCGTCCTGATCATCGGACGGACGAGGTCACCCATCTCCCGGAGATGGGCAATGATCGTCTCCGATCTTGGCAAGCCGTAAGTGACCTGCGCCATCTTGGCGATGTTCACGCACTGATCGCCCATTCTTTCCAATGTGGTGTTGAGATGGAGCAGCACCGACATCATCCGGAGATCCCCAGCCATCGGCTGTTGCAATGCCATGAGCTGCATCCAGCGGTTGTGCACGTCGAGATAGGTCTGGTCGATCTTGACATCGAGCCGTACGACTTGGGCGGCAAGGTCCATGTCGGGCAGGCAAACCGCCTCGACTGCCATCTGCACCATCTGTTCAGCCTGGTCAGCCACGTTGAGCAGCGTCTGCTCGAGGTCGGCCAATTCCCCGTGAAAATGGGCGCGGGTGTCTGTCATCCGAACCGGCCCGTGATGTAGTCCTCGGTTTGCTTCTTCTCCGGCTTCGTAAAAATGTCCTGAGTCCTGGCGAACTCCACGAGATACCCGGTGCGTCCCCGCTCGCTCACATCCACGCTGAAGAATGCGGTGCGGTCGGAAACGCGTGCCGCCTGTTGCATGTTGTGGGTGACGATGATGATCGTGTAATCCTTTTTGAGGTCGAGCATCAGTTCTTCGATTTTTAGGGTCGCGATCGGGTCAAGCGCCGAGCACGGCTCATCCATCAGGACCACGTCAGGGCTGGTGGCGATCGCCCGAGCAATGCATAAACGTTGTTGCTGACCACCTGAAAGGGCGTAGGCGGATTCGTGCAATTTATCCTTGACCTCGTCCCATAGAGCGGCTCTGCGGAGTGACTCCTCGACGAGGTCATCCATCTTCCCATTCCAACCGGCAATGCGAGGCCCGAAAGCGATGTTGTCGTAGATCGGTTTGGGAAACGGGTTGGGTTTCTGGAAGACCATCCCGACGCGCCGACGAACTTCCACCGGATCGACCGAGTCCCCGTAGAGATTCACACCGTGATACTCGATGACACCTTCGACTCGGGCAGTCTCGATTAGATCATTCATGCGGTTGAAGCACCGCAGAACAGTCGACTTTCCGCAGCCCGACGGGCCGATCAGGGACGTGATCTCGTTCTGGCGGATGGGCATATCAACGTTCTTTACCGCCAGAAAGTCTCCGTAATAGACGTGGAGCCCCCGAACGTCAATCATCACGGGATTCTGGGCGAGCATCGGATCTCCTTGGCCGGCCAAGGATGACACGTCAAATGACGGAGTCCTAACTTTCTCCTTGGTTAGGTCGACCGTTTTGTCGGTCTGTGTCCGTGTCTCCATCTCGTCCTCCACTGCGCTTACAGCTCTTTTTCAAACCGGTTTCGTAGATAGATTGCGGTTGCGTTTATCAATAGCAGCGCCACCAGCATCACCACAATTAAGGCCGCGGTCAAGGCGCGGAAACCAGCCTGGGGAAGGCTGGCCCACCTGAAGACGAGAACGGGCATCGCCGAGAATCTGCCCCGCAACTGTTCGACGGGAGTGGCATCACCCGACTGGAAGAAGGTCGTGATACCCCCGACCAGGAGTAGAGGCGCCGCCTCTCCGAAGGCCCTGCCCAGCGAAAGGATGGTGCCGGTCAAGATACCTGGGGCCGCCACCGGCAGCACGTGGTGGCGAATCATCTGCCATTTGGTGGCACCGACACCGAATGCCCCTTCGCGAATGCTGTTGGGAACCGCTCGCAACGCCTCGACCGAAGTGATGATCACAATTGGAAGCACCAACAAACCCAAGGTCAACCCGCCAGATATGACGCTCCTACCTTCGACTTCGGGGCCGGTGATGCCGCCGAGAATCTTGACAAAGAGGGCGAGACCAAGCAGACCATAAACGATCGAAGGTACGCCCGCCAGGTTGCGGATGTTGGCGTTGACGATGCGGGCGAAGCGATTGTCTTCTGCATACTCCTCGAGAAAGATGGCAGCACTTATGCCGAGGGGAAAGGCGATCGCAGCCGTGAAGATCATCAATATGAGGGAACCGACCAATGCCTGTCTGATTCCTGCAGTGGCGGGATCGGCCGAGAGCTGACTGGTTAGGAAGTTGCCAAGAGTCCGTTCGCCCCACACCGACCGGCTGTCAAGCGCCACGTCTAGGAGAAGCACCACGAGGACAGCCATCGAAACGAGAAGGGTCAGGATGAGTACCGCCTCGAATACCCGGCCTCGCACATCGCGCTTCTTGGCGGACAAACTTCGCCTAACCAAGACCTCTGCGGTGGGTGCGCTGGTAACTGCCATGGATTACACCTACCTCAATACTTCTGCCGCACTCGCCGGACGAACCGTTCGGAGATGACGTTGAGGAACAGGGTCACGAGGAAGAGGAGCAAGCCGACGAAAAATAGGCTCTGGAAGGCGTTGTCCGCTCCGCGGACCCGATCCGACCCGATCGCCAGCGCCGTCATGGCCGCGGTCATCGTCTGTCCTGGTTGGAGCACGTTGAGCGAGAAAAGGGAGCCGCCAGTGGCGCCGGCAGCGATCGCCACCACCATCGTCTCCCCGATCGCCCGGGAGACCGCAATGATCAGAGATGCCACAACTCCTGAGACCGCGGCGGGAAATACCACCCTGATGCTGGTGGACATACGTGAGGCTCCCAGGCCATAGGACGCTTCGCGCAGCGACCGGGGCACCGCTCGAAGCGCGTCCTCAGTGATTGACGCCACGAGCGGGATGGTGAGAATTCCAACCCCAATTCCTGCCGCCAGCAAGTTGAACCCCGCAACTTGGTTGCCAAAGATCCGTTTGAGCAGGTCGGGAGTTATGAACGTGAGAGCGAAATAGCCGAGCACGACGCTGGGTATGCCTGCCAGGAGCTCGAGTGTCGGCTTGACCACCCTGCGAATCGAGGGTCTGGCGTATTCGCTCAGATACATGGCGGTACCCAGACCCAGCGGTCCTGCAACCAACATCGCGATCCCAGCCACAAGGAGAGTGCCAGCGACGATGGTCTTTACATCGAACAAGCCCCGCCGCGGGAACCAGCCGATCTCCCACAAGCTGGACGGATCAGCCTGGCTAATGAATGTCCACGCCTCGCCGACCAGAGAGAGAACGATCGCAAGGGTGATCAGGATGGATGTCGCAGAAGCGGTCCAGAAGAACCAACGGATGGCCCTTTCTTTTGAGCGGCGGCGGGGGCTGCCAGAAAGTAGCCGCTCGACATTCTCGGGAGTGAGAGCTTCAGTGGTCATAGTTCGGGCAGGTGGACCGGACGGTAATCGCCCGGCCCACCGCGCCGTTTAGTGCCTAGCCGTCGACCTTGCCGACGTTCTGAGCGGTCCAGTTATCTGTCCACGTCTGGATCTCCTCGGGCGTCAGATCCACATAACCGGCCTCAGCCACATTGGCAAGGCCCTCTGCACTGAGGTAGAAGTCCACGAAGGCCTGCAACGCTGGCTTGTCGGCCAGGTTGGTCTTGTCAACGTAGATATACAACGGTCGCGCAATCGGGTAATCGCCCGAGGCGATGGTTTCCGGCGTGGGAGCAACGCATCCGTCACCGCCATCCACCTCTATCGCTTTGACCACATCCTGGTTGGCGATGTAGAAGGCGTAACCAACCCATCCAAGGGAGGTGTCGTTGGTGGAGATTCCCTCGATGATGACGTTGTCGTTGCCCGAGGCAACATAGTCCGGCCTGGTTGTCTCATCCGCTGCCCGAGCCTCAGCCGTATCCCCAAGAACCAGTTCGACAAAGGAGTCGAAGGTGCCCGATTCCTCGCCAGGGGCGGTGATTGTCAACGGAACCTCCGGGTACGGGGCGTTGGAACCACCCAGGTCTGCGGCGGCAAGCTCGGCAGCAAGATCGTTGGCATCGGACCAGCTGGCAAAGCCGGTCGACTCAGGCCCGAGCAGGGCATACAGGTCGCCGAAGTCGAGGCACGTGATATCTGCGTTGTTAGGTGACGTCAGCACCGACAGCCCGTCGATCGCCACTTTGATCTCGATGGGCTCAACCCCGTTGGCAGTGCAGGTTGCGAGCTCCTCGTCCTTGATGGCCCGCGAAGCGTCGGAGATGTCCGTCTCGCCATCGCAGAAGAGAACGAAACCGTCAGAGGTCCCTGGGCCATCGACGCTTATGGCTACCTCGGGATTGATGGCTCCGAAAGCCTCGGCCACCCTGGCGGTTATGGGTTCAACGGTGGAGGATCCGGAGATGACGATCTGACCTGTCAATCCTCCCGTTCCCTCGCTAGTGGTCGCAGTTCCTTCGGTAGCTTCTGTGGTGGCGGCGGTCGTTTCGGTCCCGCCGGCCTCTGTGGTTTCTGTGGTGGTGGTGCCGCCTGTACCACAGGCGGCAACCAACACCAAGATCAACGCCATAGAAGCGGCGAATTTGACATGTTGCATTGCTATTGACTCCTTGAACGGATGAGTTCAAGATAAGAAGCTTCGCTTATCCGGCTCCGAGCGCTAGGTAAACGATCGGTTAACAGCTAGTGAAGGTTGCGGGCCCGCGCCGTGGCGAGACCCTGCAGCGTGTCGTGGGAGTCGATGCCGCGCTCGGCGCCCACCCGGAACCAGTCCCCGTCGGGGGAAAGCTCCCACGCCAGCTCGTCGTCGGCCAGGCCCAGCTCGAGGATCTCGTCGAGGCGGGGTTGCAGGCTTGAGTCTTCGACCGGAGTCAGCACCTCCACCCGATGATCGAGGTTGCGGGGCATCAAATCGGCCGAACCAATCAAGTAGGTCCGCGGCCGTTGCCGGGAACCGAATCGATAAATCCGCGAGTGCTCGAGATAGCGGCCCACGATTGAACGGACCCGAATATTCGACGACATTCCCGGGACGCGCGGTATCAAACAGCAAATTCCGCGGACGATGAGGTCGACCTTCGTGCCCGCTGCAGACGCGGCGTAAAGCGCTTCGATCATTCCGGGATCCACTAGCGAGTTCATCTTCATCGTGATCAATCCGTCCGGCGCCGCCGCCTCTTCGGCGATCAGCTCGAGCAAGCGGCGACGAAGGCTGTCGGGCGCCACCAACAGCTTGCGGTAGCGGCGCTGGCGGCTGTAACCGGTTAGGAAATTGAAGAGATCGGAAAGGTCGGCGCCGATCTCGGGGTCGTGAGTGAACAGACCAACGTCCTCGTAAATGCGGGCAGTGGATTCGTTGTAGTTGCCAGTTCCGATGTGGGCATATCGAGTGATCGCTTCGCCCTCGTCCCGCACCACGAGCGAAATCTTCGAGTGGGTCTTGAGGCCGGCAACCCCGTAGACCACGTGGACACCGGCGTCTTCCAACCGCTGCGCCCACTCGATGTTCCGCTCTTCGTCGAAGCGCGCCTGCAACTCCACGAGGACCACTACCTGCTTGCTTTCGTTGGCGGCGTGGATCAGCGCCCCCATGATGGCGCTGTCGCTGCTGGTTCGGTAGAGGGTCTGCTTGATGGCGAGGACATGGGGATCGCGAGCCGCCTGATGGAGGAAGATCTCGGTGCTGTGGGCGAATGAGTCGTAGGGATGGTGAACGAACAAGTCGCCTTCGTTGATCACAGAAAAAATGTCCGGTGCAATGCCGTCCGCATGGAACATGCGCGGCGATACCACCGGGATGAAGGCCGGATACTTGAGGTCGGGCCGGTTCTGGTCGGCGAGATTGACCAACCCAGCGAGGTCGAGCGGACCTTCGATGCGATAGACCTGCTGCTCGCTCGCACCCATCTCACGCATCAGCAGAGTCAGCAAGTCGGAAGGCAGGTCAGGACCCACCTCCAAACGGGCGACCGCGCCAAACCGCCGCCTGGTGAGCTCGCTTTCGAGCGTCAGCAAGAGGTCGCTCCCCTCTTCGCCGTGGTCGATCTCGATGTCGGAGTTGCGGGTGACCCGGAAGACATGGTGGGCGACGATCTCCATGCCAGGGAAGAGGTCGCCGAGGTGCGCCGCGATCACTTGCTCGAGAGGCACAAACCGTTCGCCGTCGGGGAGCACGACGAAGCGAGGGAGGATCGGAGGCACCTTGACGCGGGCGAAACGAGTCAGATCGGTCTCCGGGTTTCTCACCACCACCGCGAGATTCAACGAAAGGTTCGAGATGTAGGGAAACGGGTGCGAAGGGTCGACTGCGAGCGGCGTTACGACCGGGAAGACGCGATCGCGGAATTGAATATCCATGTGATGGCGGTCCTCGTCATCGAGGCCCGAATAATCCGAAAAACCGATGCCGGCAACACCGAGCCGAGGGGCGAGGTCGGTGATGAACACCTTGACCGCTCGCTCTTGCTGTTCGTGGACGACATCGCGCACCCGCTCCATAGCCTGATAAGGAGTGAGGCCGTCGGGGCTCGAGCCGGTGAGGGCGCGGTCGATCTGGCTCTGGAGACCCGAGACTCGAACCTGGAAGAACTCGTCGAGGTTGGACGACCAAATCGAAAGGAACCGAACGCGCTCGAGGAGGGGGACCTGGCTGTTCTCAGCCAACGCCAGCACCCGCGAGCTGAACTCAAGCCAAGACAGTTCTCGGTTCAAATATCGCGCCATCATCGGTTCCAGTCGCTGAGTCGGCCCATTCTGACGTGTGTTGTGAAACTTTCTCCAAATTCGGGGAGAATGAACCGTTATGCCCCGCATCAAGGCCGGTTCGATCGATGAGCACAAAGCCCTCACCAGGCGCCAGATCCTGGCAGCGACCCGCGATCTGCTGGCCGAGACGGGCAGCGCCGACCTCAATTTGGCCGAGGTCGCTGCCATCGCCGAGGTCGGCCGAACGACGATCTACGAGTATTTCCGCGATCGCGACGACCTGATCGCCTCGTTGGTGGAGGAGGAGCTGCCGGCGGTGATCGCTGGTCTGATGGCAGGTCTCGGCAACGGGGGTTCGGATGAGCGCCTGCTCCGGCTGGCCGAGCTGACCGTGGAGTTCGTCGCCACCGACCCGGTCCTCGGGCTGATCCTCCATCGGGAAGTGCCGCGATTGAGCTTTGAGGCTCAGGATCGGATCCGAATCGCTCACAACGACCTGTCGGCGGCGATGGTCGGGTTCTATCTCGACGCGGTCGAAGCTGGTCGGTTCCGAGTGATGTCTCCTGATCTGGCGGGTCGCCTGATTCACGACGTGACGATGTCAGCCGCCCGCTCGGTGATCGCCGCTCCGGACCGTCTCTACGAGGTCGCTGCCAACCTCCGTCAGTTTCTCGCCGGCGGGTTCGCGGCCGGCTCCCGATAGAGAATCGCCCCCCAATGCGCACCGGCGCCAAAAGCGGTGAAGCAGACCAGCGCCCCCGGCCCGACCTGGCCTTGCTGGCGGAGCTCGTGAATGAGGATGGGCAGCGTCCCGGCAGTGGTGTTGCCGTACCGCGCGATGTTGGAGGGCACTTTTTCGGCGGGGAGATCAAGGTGCTTGCGAACCCCCTCGAGGATTCGATCATTGGCCTGATGAGCGATGACCAAGTCGAGGCTCGAGACCTCGACCCCCGCCTTCTCGCAAACCTGCCGAACCGCCTCCGGCATTAGCCGGACCGCCGACCGGTAGAGGCCGGCGCCATCCATCACTGGCAGGTGGAGCTCATTGTCGAGCTGGGCTTGGTCGACATACGGTTGCTGAGTCGAGCCAACTCCCCGCACCAGTATCAGCCCAGATTGGGAGCCGTCGGTGAATAGCCGGGAAGCGATCACACCGTCGTTTCCTTCCGCTTTGCGTACGACCATCGCGCCGGAGCCGTCTCCAAAAAGGACCGACCACCCACGGGTCAGGTTGTTGACCTCCCGCTGCTTCTCGTCAGGCACCGGGAACGAACCATCCTGTTCGGGTTTGCCCCAGGGGATCAAGCCAACATGGGCTTCGGCGCCAATAACGAGCACGTTCTCGGCCCGATCCGAGGTGATGAGGCTGTCGGCGAGATCGAGCCCATAGAGGAATCCGCAGCATTGCTGGCGGAGGTCAAAGGCCGGGATCGCCCCCAGACCAATCCGCTCCTGGACCACGGCAACGATCCCCGGCGCGTAGTAATCGGGGGTCATGGTGGCCGTGATCAAGGCATCGATCTGGCTCTCGTGCAGCCCGGCGTCTTTGATTGCCGCGGTTCCCGCCAGAGCTGCCAACTCCGAGGAGCCATGACCGGGGAGTGACAGATGCGTTGCTTCACCCCGCTCCGCGATGAGATCCACTCGTCGGTGGTGTCCATGATCTGGGACAGATCGTCATTGGTTATGACGCGCTCTGGGACCGCCATGCCCGTCCCCGAAATGATCGATGCCACCAAATCCATTCTTGCGTAACTCGGCGCCCATAATCACGGGGTTTTTACGCAAGAATGGGGTGGTGGAGGATCTGCCTCGATATTTACGACGGCTGGTGACGGTTCCCGTCGTGGTGTTGTTCTGGATCGTGGCGGTCGCGCTCAGCCCTCTCCTCTTCGTCGTGGCTTTGGCGGTCGATGCAGTGCGGGCAGTGCGCGGTACACCAGCCACGGCGTGGAGGATGCTCGCGTATCTCCTGACCTACCTGACGGCCGAGGTGGGCGCACTCACCGCCAGCATTTTCATGTGGATCGGATCCGGCTTCGGTTTGATGAAACGTCTGCTCGAGGCATGGACCTACCGGCTGCAGCTGGTCTGGGCCAACTTCTTGTGGGGAGCGGCGAAAGCCATCTTCCGGCTGAGGATGACGGTGACGGGCGAGGATCTCGCGGCGCCGGGCCCGATGGTGATTCTCAGCCGGCACGCCTCGATCGTCGACGTCATTCTTCCGTTCCAGCTCTTCACGCGGCCCAAGCGGATCTGGCTCCGATACGTGTTGAAAAAGGAGCTTCTCGTCGATCCCAGCCTCGACATCGCCGGTAGCTGGCTGCCCAACTACTTTGTCGACCGAGGAGGTTCGGACCCAGACCGCGAGCTCGACGCCCTCAAGAGGTTGGCGCGCGACCTTGGCAAAGACAGTGGCGTGGTGATCTTCCCGGAGGGGACTCGTTTCACTCCTGAAAAGCAGAAGCGCTCTTTGGAAATTCTGCAGAGCCGCAGTCCCCGATTCTTCGAGATGGCGCGGGGCTTGCGCAATGTTCTCTCCCCGCGCCCCGGCGGCACCCTCGCCCTAATCGAAGCGGCGGGGGCAGATGTGGTGGTTGTTGCCCACCACGGCCTCGACGGGTTCGCCAATGTCTCCAACATTTGGGCCGGGGGGATGGTGGGCAAACACGTCCAGGTTCGCCTCTCGCGCTACAGGTACGCGGACATCCCCGAGGGCCGGACTGCTCGTACTGAGTGGCTCTTCCAGATTTGGCAAGAGATGGACGATTGGCTGGCGCAGGTAGGTTCGGTGGCTGTCACCGCTGATGGCTGAGCTCGTCACCACGCTGGTCGTTGCTCTTGGCCTGATGACGCTCACTTGGCTGGTCAGCCTCGCAAGAAGCGATGCCTCGGTCGTCGACATCTCCTGGGGGCTCGGCTTTTTCCTGATCGGATGGGCGATCTATCTCCGGCTTGCCGAAGGTCAGCTTTGGTCGACGATCCTTCTCGCGATGGTGACCGTTTGGGGGCTGCGTTTGTCGATCCATATCGCCCGGCGCAACCTTGGTCATGGCGAGGACTATCGCTACAAGAAGATGCGGGAGAAGAGCCCACAGACCTTCGGGCGCGACAGCTTGTTCAAGGTCTTCTACTTCCAGGGGCTCTTGATGACAGTCGTCTCGCTGCCCCTGCAGTGGGGGATCAGCCGCCCACCGATCGCCGGGGTCCTACCCATCCTCGGTCTTGCCCTTTACCTCGTCGGACTGTTTTTCGAATCTGTCGGCGACTGGCAACTGGCAAAGTTCAAGGCCGATCCCGCCAACAAGGACCGGGTCATGGACCAGGGTCTGTGGCGTTACACCCGCCATCCCAACTATTTCGGCGACTTTTGCGTTTGGTGGGGGATCTACTTGGTGGCGTTGGCCGCCGGTCATTGGTGGACGATCGTTGGCCCATTGGTCATGACGGGGCTGCTGATGAAATACTCCGGCGCCGGCCTGCTTGAGAAGACCATCGGGCGAAGGCGACCGGGATATGACGAGTACGTCGCTCGCACCAATGGATTCTTCCCCGGACCGCCAAAATCGGGCGAATCGAAGAAGGTCACTCAATAGAGTGGGCCGGCCCGGGAGGACCGATCGCCATGACCGAAGCTGCAATCAACCCACCGCCTCCGCCGCCTCCCGGCAGCATCGCGCGCCGGTTGATCTACGTGGCCTGGTGGGCGATCGTCGCCGGTTTTTTGGTCCAACTGTTGGTGCTGGGTGCCACGCTGGTGGCCCGGGGGTCGATCCCGGGCACAGAGCTGATGGCAGATTTCGGCTCTGGCATCAGCTGGTCGGTGCTCGTCTGCGGGGGAATTGCCTTGGGAACTGCGGCGGCCAGCCCCAGCGAAACAGTCATGGGTGGGCTGGGGTTGCTATTTGCACCGATCGCTTTCGCGGTCGCGAAGGGGGTCCAGCAAGGAATCCAGACCATGCTCGACGCCCCAACCTCCCAGATCACCAGTGTCACCTGGACGATTGGAGCTATCAAGGCAGTTGAATTCGCCGTCCTCGGTGCCCTCGTTGCCGTCTTGTTGAAGCGGGCCAAGGTCAAGGCTTGGGCATTTGTCGGGCTCGGCCTGCTCCTCGGCGTCCTCTTCGGTGGGATGATTCTCACTGTGATGGCGACCCAGACTGCTGGCGAAACCCCGGCCTTGGTCGGGACCGGCGTCAACGAAATCCTCTTTCCGGCAGCCTGCGCGCTCATCCTGTACGGGGCTTCGAGAGCCGGAAAACAGGTGCGCGCCCTCGCTCGCAACGCCGGCAACCGCGAGGCCGTTGCGTGATCGTCGATGCGGCCCTCTATACCGATGGCCGCCGCCGGCCCGAGCCCTTCGAGCTGACAACTGCGCTAGAGCAATGCGCAGGCAAGGAGACGTTCGCGTGGATCGGGCTTTACGAGCCGACGGAAGAAGAATTCGACGCGACTCGACTTGAGTTCAATCTGCACGAGCTGGCGGTCGAGGACGCAATCCACGCCCATCAGCGGCCCAAGCTCGACGTCTACGAAGACACGCTGTTCTTGGTTCTCAAGCCTGCTCGGTATGTCGATCCGATCGAGGTGATCGAGCTCGGCGAGATACTTCTCTTTGTCGACAAGCGCTTCGTGGTCGCGGTCCGACATGGTGACGCCTCGAAGCTGGTTGAGGTCCGCAAGCAACTCGAAGCCGACCCTGAGGAATTAGCGCGTGGGCCGAGTGCCGTTCTCTTCAAAATCATCGATCACGTGGTCGACGACTACATCGAGGTCCTCGATGGTTTGGATTCGGATATAAGGGAGCTGGAAAGCACAGTCTTCTCCGACTCCTCCTCGACTCCAACGGAACGGATCTACAAACTCAAGCGCGAGGTCCTGCAGTTCCTCGCCGCGACTGGTCCCCTCGAGGAACCGCTCTCCCGGCTTAGTCGTGTCAACTTTTCCGCTATCAACCCCGAGCTCAAGAGGTACTTTGCCGACGTTCATGACCATCTGGTGAAGGTGATCGAGCGTATAAGCGCCTATCGGGATCTTCTCACCTCGATTCTCGACGCCAATCTCACCCAGGTAACCGTCCGCCAGAACAACGACATGCGGAAGATCTCGGCTTACGTAGCGATCGCCGCCGTGCCGACGATGCTGGCCGGGATTTGGGGGATGAACTTCACCCATATGCCGGAGATCGACGAGGTCTGGGGCTATCCGGCGGTCCTGGCGTTGATGGTGGGGGCCTGTCTCATCCTGTACCGCAAGTTCAAACAGAGCGGATGGCTCTAACCCGAGTCATAGACTCAAACCGTGAACAAGCAGGCCGAATACGTGCTGCGGACGGTCGAGGAGCGTGGGATTCGTTTCATCCGGCTCTGGTTCACCGACGTGCAGGGTTTCCTCAAGTCGGTTTCGATCAGCCCGACGGAGCTCGAAGTTGCCTTTGAGGAAGGCATGACCTTCGACGGCTCGGCCATCGACGGCTATGCCCGGGTGCAGGAAGCCGACATGCTCGCCCGCCCTGATCCCTCGTCTTTCCAGATTCTCCCCTGGCGACCTGACCAGCAGGTAGCTCGCATGTTCTGCGACATCGTCACCCCCGACGGCGCCCCCTTCGAAGGGGACCCGCGAGGAGTCCTCAAACGAAACCTCGAAGCGGCCGCCGACCTCGGCTACACCTTCTATGTCGCCCCCGAGCTCGAATACTTCTATTTCGAGGACTCCGGCCCGAACCCTCAGGTCCTCGACCGCGGCGGCTATTTCGACCTGACTCCGCTCGACAACGCCCAGGAGTACCGGCGCAAGACGATCAACGCCTTGGAGATGATGGGAATCCCGGTTGAGCACTCCCATCATGAGGTGGCGCCGAGCCAGCACGAGATCATCGTCCGTTACACCGACGCACTGACGATGGCCGACAACATCATGACTTTCCGCCTCACGGTGAAAGAGGTGGCGATGGAACACGGCATCTATGCGACGTTCATGCCCAAACCGCTCGAGGACTTCGATGGCTCAGGGATGCACCTCCATCTTTCCCTTTTCGAGGGCGACAAGAACGCCTTCTTCGAGCTGGGCTCGGACAACGGATTGTCCAAAGTGGGGCAGCAGTTCGTGGCCGGGCTACTCACCCACGCCGCCGAGATCACCGCCGTCACCAACCAATGGGTCAACTCGTACAAGCGATTGGTGGCAGGTTTCGATGCACCCATTTGGATCTCCTGGGCCCGCAACAATCAGTCGGCTTTGGTGCGGGTGCCACTGGCCAAGAAGGGCAAGTCGTCGAGCGTCCGGGTCGAGTATCGGTCACCCGATGCATCGGCTAACCCTTACCTGGCGCTTTCGGCTGTGCTGGCCGCGGGGATGGCCGGAATCCGCAACGGTTACGAGCTCCCGCCCGAGGTGCAGGACGACGTCCATCGTTTAACCGCCTCCGAGCGAGCCGCTTCCGGCATCGCCCGGCTGCCCGAGACGCTGGCCGATGCCCTCGATCGAATGGAGCGCTCGGAGTTGATGGCCGAAGCCCTGGGGGAGCATGTCTTCTCGTGGTTCCTACGAAATAAGCGCAAGGAGTGGGATCGCTATCAGCACCACGTCACTCGATTCGAGCTCGAAACCTACCTCCCCATCCTCTGAGCGCACCCAGGTGGCGTTGTTCGCCCCGGATGCGTCGGAGGAGTTGCTTGCCCTGTTCGAGCAGCTGAGCGCATTGGCGGTGCACGATCTCTCCCTCGACTTCCCAGTTGAGGCCTCGGCACTAGTCGTTGACCTCGGCGATGAGCCCCGGCGCCGGTTACGGGCGATTGAAAGCAGTGAGGCTTTGCTGCCGGTCCTCGTGATTGCCGCCAAGGAACACGCGCCGTTGCTCACTACCGCGGTCGGGGTCTCCGACTTCTTGATACTTCCAGCCTCTGCCGAGGAGTTGTATTTGCGGGTGCGGCGGCTTACTCACGCGGCCGGCAACGATGAGGTTCATCATTTCAAGGACCTCGAGCTCAACCTCCTCACCTATCAAGCCACGCTGGGAACGACGCCACTCGACCTCACTTACATGGAGTATGAGTTGCTCCGCTTCTTCGTCGAACATCCGCATCGGGTTTGGAGCCGCGAGCAATTGCTCTCCAAGGTGTGGGGTTACGAGTACTACGGCGGCGCCCGCACCGTCGATGTCCATGTCCGCCGCCTCCGAGCCAAGCTGGGCGAGCACCGCGCGTCCTGGATCACCACCGTCCGCTCGGTCGGCTACCGCTTCGGATAGACCACCACCACCCAAACCTAAGGTTCGCGTGGTGGTATAGCAACCATAATCGCCTTAAGAAACGGGGAGCTAGCCGAAGGTGATGCCCTGGGCTAGCGGGAGGTCGTCGCCCCAGTTGATGGTGTTGGTCTGGCGGCGCATGTAGGTCTTCCAGGCATCGGAGCCTGCCTCGCGGCCGCCGCCGGTCTCCTTCTCGCCACCAAACGCCCCGCCGATCTCGGCGCCGGAAGTGCCGATGTTGACGTTGGCGATCCCGCAATCCGAGCCAGTCGCCGACAAGAAGCGCTCCGCCGAACGAAGCGAATCGGTGAAGATCGCCGAGCTCAACCCCTGCCGGACCCCGTTCTGGATCGCGATCGCATCTTCGAGGTCATCGGCTTCGAGCACATAGAGGATGGGCGCAAACGTCTCTTCCTGGACGATGTCTGCTTTCGGGTCGATCCTGACGATGGTGGGTTCGACGAAGTTCCCCGCCTGGTCGAGCACCTCGCCGCCGGTGACGACAGTTCCGCCCTGCTCTTTGGCCGTCACGATGGCAGCGAGCATATCCTTCACGGCTTGCTTGGTCACGAGCGGTCCCATGAGAGTCCCTTTGACGAGCGGATCGCCGATCGGCACCTGCTTATAAGCGTCGACCAAGCGGTCGACAACCTTGTCGGCGATGGCACGATGGACGATGAGTCGTCGCAGCGAGGTGCACCGTTGGCCAGCGGTGCCGACGGCGGCAAAGAGCACGGCGCGGACCGCCAGTTCGAGGTTGGCGTCGTCCATCACGATGATGGCGTTGTTGCCGCCAAGCTCGAGGATGGAGCGACCAAACCGCGCCGCCACCGACTTGGCAACCTCGCGACCGACCCGGGTCGATCCGGTCGCCGAGATAAGAGGCAAACGTTCGTCGTTGAGCATCCGGTCGCCGACCACCGATCCCTTTCCGACAACGAGATTGAAAACGGCCTCGAAGCCGGTTCCTTCCATGACCGAAGCGGCGATTTTGGTTACCGCCACAGCAGTGAGTGGGGTCTCTGACGACGGCTTCCAGATCACGGTGTCGCCACACACTGCGGCCAAAGTCGAGTTCCACGACCACACTGCCACCGGGAAGTTGAAAGCAGTGATGACGCCGACTGGCCCAAGTGGATGCCATTGCTCGTACATCCGATGGAGCGGACGCTCCGACGCCATTGTCAATCCATAGAGCTGGCGGCTCAGGCCAACGGCGAAGTCGCAGATGTCGATCATCTCCTGCACTTCACCGAGCGCTTCCTGCGTGATCTTGCCGGCTTCCAGCGAGACGAGGGCGGCAAGGTCTGCCTTCCGCTCGCGCAGCTTCTCGCCCACGCGGCGGACGAACTCACAGCGCCGAGGGGCGGGGACGATGCGCCAGATCTTGAACGCTTCCGTCGCGGACGCAATGACGGATTCGACATCGCGCGGGGTGGCGGTCGCGATCTCGGCGAGGACCCGACCATCGATCGGGGACTTCACAACAAGCGGTTTGCCGCTCGTAACGCGCCAATCGCAACCCACCGCCGAGGCGGCTGGCGTACGCGGAACCTTCAAGGACATCGGGATCATTTCGGACATTTAAATCACCGTCGCGCGCGTGGGCACATCCGTGCGGACCGAATCGTCCTGCGGCTCCCGCGCGTAAAACTTGCCGAAACGGTTGGCCAGGAAATCGTCGAGCTTCACCTGCTCCTGCCGCACAAAACCCTGCTTCGGCAGCATGCCCTTCGCGTGCATGTCGACGACGGCGCACAGCCCGGCCGACGTCGTGATCTGGATCGCGCTCCAGCTCTCGCCGAGGCAGTCGGCGTGGTAGATCTTGCGCGCGTCCGTCACCTGCGTGAGCCGGCCTTCTTTCCACCCGGTCACGGTGCAGAAGATCAGCACGACGTCCTGCGGCGTGACCGGCACGGAATTCTCCAGCACGTCCTTGAGCAGCGCGCGGCGATCGTTGAGGCGGAGCTCGTTCATGAGGAACGCCATGAGGTTGCGGTGCCCGCGGTAGCGGATCGTCTTGTAGCTCAGCATCCGCACCTTGCCCGCGAGCGTCTCGCAGAGCGTGCCGACGCCGCCGGAGGTGTTGAACGCTTCGTAGTCCACGCCGTCCAAAGAGAAGTGCTCGAGCCCTTCGAGGGGCAGCGTCTCGATCAGCTTGCCCTCGTGGATCGCCTCGCACGGGTTGCCGTACTCGTTGATGAGGCCGTCCGTCGACCACGTGAGGTTGTACTTCATCTCATTGGTCGGGAACTGCGG
>JACCTH010000063.1 GCA_013812505.1 Acidimicrobiia bacterium
AAGTAGTACTCGCCCTGGTAGTAACGATCGCCTTCGATATACGCCACCGACATCAGCAGCACCAGGTAACCGGCGACGATGAACAGACCCTTGAGCACCAGGGCGAAGATATCGACGACGTAGGAGCCGTCGAACATCGAACGGGTCGTGCCATCGACGGCCATGATCAAGAGCGGCAGCGCCGAGAGCGACACCCCGAGCACCGAGAGGATGGCGGTGAGATACTTCGCCGACCGCGGCAAGACGAGATCGAGCAACAGCACGGCGACGATGGTTCCAACCAGAATCAGCTCGGGGGCAAGCGCCAGATAATCGATCTCGAAGCCCATGGGCTCAGCCTCCGCCGAGCGCGGCAGTGGGGCTAGAACCGAAAGCGTTGCCGACCAGTTCGATCACGGCATCCGTCGAAGCGCCAAAGACAATTCGTGGATAGAGACCGACGATCACAATCAGGATGATGATTGGCACCCAGGCGGCGAGCTCGAAGCGGTCGACGTCGTTGAAATGGTGATCGTTCCATTCCGCCTTGGGTTCACCGAGGTTGACCTTTTGCAGCATCCACAGCATGTAGCCCGCGGTCAGCACGGTGCCGATCGCCCCAAGCACCATCGCCGTCCGGAACACGGTGAGCGATAGACCGCTGGCCGGGTTGTAGGCACCAAGAAGCGACATGAACTCCCCCCAAAATCCCGCCAGCCCGGGCAACCCCAGCGACGCGAAGGCGGTGAAGGCGAGGATGCCGCCGAGGATCGGCATCAGCTTCATGTTGCCTCCGAGGCGCCCCATCTCCCGGGTGTGGTAGCGATGTGACATCGACCCAGCCAGGAAAAAGAGAAGCCCGGTGATGAGACCATGGGCGACCATGCCGATGATCGCGGCATTGATCCCGATGTCGGTGAGGCTGGCAATGCCGAGCATGACAAACCCCATGTGTCCGACCGAGGAAAAAGCGATCAACCGTTTCATGTCGGTCTGGGCAAGACAGGCGAGCGAGCCATAGATGATCCCGATCACCGCCAGGATGGCGATCGCCGGCGCCCAATCACGAGCAGCCTCGGGCAGGACCGGCAGGGCGATGCGAATGAAGCCGTATGAGCCGAGCTTCAGCATGATGGCGGCGAGGAGAACCGATCCCACAGTGGGGGCGGCGGTGTGGGCGTCGGGCAGCCAAGTGTGGAGCGGCCACATCGGGACTTTGACCGCGAAGCCCAAGAACATCGCCCCGAACACCAGCCAGCCGAACTGCCCGGCGAAAAGCTCAGGCGTGTTCGAGGCAATCCCGATCAGCTCGGGGATGTCGAAGGTCCGGGCCTGGGACACTCCGGAGCGGAAGTAGAGGGCAAGAAAACCCAGGAGCATGAAGGCAGAACCGAAAAGGGTGAAGAGGAAGAACTTGATGGCGGCGTAGAGGCGGGTTTCGGTTTCGCGCGCGAACCCCGGGATCTTGCGAACCGTCTTGTCGCCCCAGATCCCGATCATGAAATACATCGGGAGCAGGACGATCTCGAAGAAAATGAAGAACAAGACGAGATCGAGGGCAGCGAAGGTTCCATTCATCCCGGTTTCGAGGATGAGCATCAGGATGAGGAAAGACTTCGGATTTCGTGGCTCTTCCCAGTGGTTCCAGGAGTAGACGACGCAAAGCAGGGTGATGAAGGTGGAGAGGATCAGAAGGGGAAGGCTGATCCCATCGATGCCGACGTGATAGTTGGCATTGATCGCAGTGATCCACGGGGCATTGACTTCGTATTGGAACTCGCTGGCACTACCGAAATCGAAGCCGACCAGGAGTCCGAGGGAAAGCAGGAACGTGCCCGCCGTGACCAACAGGCCGAGGCGTTTGATGGTCTCTTCCTGCGAGCGGGGGATCGCCGCCAAGAGCAGCCCTCCCAGAATCGGCAGGAAGATCACGAGGGTCAACCCCCACTGATCGAACAGTTCCATCTCTTGTTCCCTCTCCTATCGGAAAAACGCGATCGCTGCCACGAGAATCAAAGTCCCGAGGACAAATCCTGTGGCATAGTGCTGAACCCGACCTGATTGCAACCTGCGGAGCGAGCTCCCGGCCGCGTCAGCGGCGGCCGAGACACCACCGATCAGCCCGTCGATGCCTCGCTGATCAAGGCCCTTGTAGACAAACTGGGCGAGAAAGAACGAGACTCCGGCGACCCCGTTCACGATCCCATCGATGACATAGGTGTTGATCCAGTCGACGCCGCGGGCGATGGGACCTTTGAGCGGTGAGGCGACGCCATACCAGTAGAGATCGTCGAGGAAGTACTTGCGTCGCAACAGCGGATAAAGGACTGGAATCTCGAGACGATCCCGTTCCGCTTGCGACTTCCTTTCGGGATAGAAGACCAGATACGCGAGGAGGATGCCCGCAAGCCCGGCGATCACGCCGGGGATGAGCGCGGCCAGGTCGAATCCGGTGGCCGCTTCCTGGGCAACGAAAACCGACCGGTTCTCGACCCAATGATGAAACCCGGTGAAGACGCCGGGAATGTTCACCCAGCCGGCGGCGACTGCTCCCACCGCCAGCGCGATCAACGGCACCGTCATCACTCGGGGCGACTCATGCGGATGGCCGTGGCCTCGATAAGGCCCGTGGAAAGTCAGGAAAACCATCCGGAAGGTATAGAAGGCGGTGACGAAGGCAGCGACTATCCCCAGCCACATCACGAGCGTTGCGCCCTCGTGACTGAAGGTGGCGAGGATCTCGTCCTTGGAGAAAAATCCCGCCAGCGGGGGGATGCCGGCGAGGGCGAGGGCGCCGAGCACAAAAGTTCGATAGGTGGTGGGCATCGACTTCCGGAGACCGCCCATGTCGCTCATGTAGTTGGAGTGGACGGCATGGATCACAGAACCAGCGCCGAGGAACAGCAAAGCTTTAAAGAAAGCGTGGGTCCAAAGATGGAACAGCCCGGCCGTGTAGCCACCGGCCCCGAGCGCGGCGACCATGTAGCCCAACTGGCTCACCGTCGAGTAGGCGAGCACTCGCTTGATGTCGTTCTGAACGAGAGCCAAAAGCCCGGTGACGAAGAGCGTGATCGCTCCGATCCAGAGGATCCAGGTGCGGGCTTCGGCGGCGATGTCTTCGTAGAACGGGAACATCCGCGCGATCAGATAGACGCCGGCCGTGACCATTGTGGCGGCGTGCATCAACGCCGACACCGGAGTCGGGCCAGCCATGGCGTCGGGGAGCCAGACATGAAGGGGGAACTGGGCCGACTTGCCCATTGCTCCGAAAAAGATCAACAGCCCAGCCGCGACCGCAACTCCAGTGAGGGCTGGCAGATGCGCTTCGGCTGCCTCGAAGATCTCAGTGAAGCGGAACGTGCCGAGAGTGATGCCGAGGATCACTGTTCCGAGCGTCAGTCCGACGTCGGCGGTGCGGTTGACGTAGAAAGCCTTCATCGCCGCCGAGGAGTTCTCGTGCTTCTCCCAGTAGTGCCCGATCAGTAGATAGGAGGCCACCCCCACCCCTTCCCAACCGATGATTAGTTGGATCAGATTCGGGGCGGCAACCAGAACGAGCATCGATCCCGCAAAGAGCGAGAGATTGGCAAAGAAGTTGGGAACGCGGACGTCACCTTTCATATAGCCGACGGCGTAGATGAATACGAGTAACGAAACTGTGGTGACGACAACGAACATCATCGTCGAGAGGCCGTCCACCACCCAGCCCAGCTCGAAGGCCAGCTCGTGCTCGCCAACGACTCCGATCCGACCGATTTCATACTGCACGTCTCTGGCGACCCCTTGGGTGATGTTCAGCACGAAGAGAGCGACGGCATAAAGCCAGTTGATAGCCATGGCCCCGATGGCGAATTCGGCCCCGTCGTATCGCATTCGCTTGCCAAGGAAAATGATCAGGAGCATCGCCAGGAACGGCAGCACCATCAGGATGCCGGCGTACTGAGCCAAAGCCCCGCCATCGGAGAGCACGTGGGCCTCCTCGCCGACCGAGGCCATGACATAACCGGGCGCGGCTAGCACAGTCGAGGTCTTTGAGTCACCGACTGGCGAGTATAAAGAGCCGGTTTGGTGCGGCGATTCCTGCCTATTCCCTGCACATTCGGAGGTCTGCAATCATGAACAAGAACCGTCTCGAGACAATCACCGACGGCGTCCTGGCCATCGTCATCACGATCATCGTGCTTGAGCTGCACGTCCCAGAAACCGCCGACTGGGCGGGATTTCGGGAGAGCATTCCATTGCTCCTGGCTTACGCGTTCACCTTCCTACACGTCGGGATCTATTGGAACAACCACCACAATCTCATTCATTCGGTAAAGAAGATCGACGGCAATGTGCTTTGGGCCAACCTGGTCCTTCTGTTCTGGCTGTCGTTGTTCCCCTTCGTGATCCGTTGGGTCGACGAGGCCGGCTTCACTCCGATGCCGGTGGCTGCCTTCGGTGGCGTTCTCTGGTTCGCCGGATTGTCGTACATGCTCCTGGTGCGGGCGTTGGTGAGATGCGAAGGGCCTGACTCGACAGTCGCCAAGGCTGTGGGGAGGAGATCGCAAAGGATGGTTTTCGTTCCTGACCTACACCGCCGCGATTCCGCTCGCGTTCCTACGCCCCGAATTCGCCATCGTCCTCTACGTCATCGTCGCGTTGGTTTGGCTGGTCCCCGACCGCCGCTTCGAACGGACCGCCTGACACCACCCAACCAGCGTTTTTATCACCAAATCGGCACCTCCCACGACCCGCTTTGGTCGCGAAAACGGGTCTAGTATCCGAGCGCAGGTAAGGGAGGCGCGCTGTGTCTTTGAAACGGGCGATAGCGGTGCTGTTCATCGTGGTAAGCACGATGCCGAGCGCTTCGGCCCAGGTCGTTTTCACCCCTGGCGGTGGACCACGCCGGTGACGGCGGCGGGACGGTCACCAGCGATCCAGCCGGCATCGACTGTGGTTCCGATTGCACCGAGGACTACGCGGAATCAACCATCGTGACTCTCACGGCCACCGCCGGCGCGCTGTCCATCTTCACTGGTTGGTCAGGGGAATGCACCGGTACCGGAGCCTGCGTCGTCACCATGGATGCCGCCAAATCGGTAACCGCCACTTTCGATACCGCCACGCTCACCGTGACCAAGGTCGGAACCGGCTCGGGAACGGTCGCGAGTGATCCCGCCGGCATCAACTGCGGAATCGACTGCTCGGAGTCCTACCTGCCGGGCACCTCGTGACGTTGACGGCCACGGCTTCGGGTGGCGGCACCTTCGCTGGCTGGTCAGGCGCTTGCACCGGGAACGGATCGTGCGTTTTAACTGTGGACGCGGACAAAACCGCGACCGCAGCTTTTATCTCCCCCGGGAGCGCCGAGAAAATCGTTTACGAGTGCGTCGGCGACATCTGTGTCATCAATGCGGACGGCACCGGATATACGAACCTCACCAACTCGATGGGCACCCAAGATATCGATCCGGTGTGGTCACCCGACGGCGCCCGGATCGCGTTCTCGAGCAACCAGCCCGCGGTCAACAACATGGATCGGAACTACGAGATCTTCGTCATGAACGCCGACGGAACCAACGCGGTCCAGCAAACTTTCACCACCCAGGGATCGGGACAAACGGTCCAAAGCTATGCCCCCACCTGGGGTCCGGAAGGTACCGAGATCGCTTTTGAAGGGTGGCGCACCACGCAGACGGGGGCTAGTTACGCCCAGATCGTCAAGATCCCCGTAGACGGCAGCGGCAGCGAGGTCGTTCTTACCAGCACTACCGACTTCGCTTATAAGTTCCAGCCCGACTGGTCGCCGGATGGCACGAAGATTCTCTACACGTGGGACTTGGGCCAGCAGGACGTCCATGTCATGAACCCCGATGGTTCCAACCCGGTGAGCTTGACCCCCGACACTCCGGGCTCGGACCAGCGCGATCCGGTGTGGTCGCCGGACAACACCCGGTTTGCTTTCACCGACACCCGTTTTTGGGCGTTTCCTCATTTCAACACTGAGATCTTCGTCCGCAACGCCGATGGCTCCGGTGAGGTGCAGGTCACCGACCACGACGCCATCGATGACACTCCATCGTGGTCGCCAGACGGGTCCGAGATTGCTTTCTCCAGCTCTCGGGGTGGAAAGTTCGAGATCTGGTCGATCGCCGCTCCGGCTCCGGTTGGGATCATGTCCGCCGAAGCCGAGGCGCCCGCCACCAAGATCACCAACAGCCCGGGCTCAGGTACTGCCGTCGACCCCGATTGGAAAGGTACCGGCGGCGGGGGTTCGTCCTTCGCCGTGACCGTGACCAAGTCAGGAACGGGCACCGGCACGGTCACCAGCTCGCCGGCGGGCATCTCCTGTGGGACCGACTGCACCGAGACTTACACGAGCGGCACGATGGTGACTCTCTCTTCGTCTCCTGCGGCGGGCTCTACGTTCGCTGGCTGGTCGGGGGCGTGCACCGGCACCGGCTCGTGCGTGGTCACGATGAGCGCGGCGAGGTCGGTCACTGCCACGTTCAACCTCTCAGGCGGCGGACCCTTTACGCTCAGCGTTACCAAGGGCGGCACTGGCACCGGGACGGTGAAGAGCTCGCCTGGCGGGATCAAGTGCGGAGGCAATTGCACGCAGAGCTACATCAATGGGACGGTGGTAACCCTTACCGCTACTTCCGCGGCTGGCTCCACCTTCGCCGGCTGGTCGGGCGCCTGCACCGGCACCAGCTCCTGTGTCGTGACGATGAACGCCGCGAAGACGGTCACGGCAACCTTCAGCCTCTCGGGCGGGGGTGGTCCTTTCACCCTCACCGTCACCAAGGCCGGCGCTCGGACGGGAACGGTCACGAGCAGTCCCGCCGGTATCAAATGCGGAGCCGATTGCACTCAGTCTTATGCCAGCGGCATGGTGGTTACCCTGACCGCCCGAGCCGCGAGAGGTTCGACTTTCGTCGGATGGTCGGGCGCCTGCACCGGCACCGGCTCCTGCGCCGTGACCATGAACGCCGCTAAGTCGGTTACGGCCACGTTCAACTAAGCAAACTCATTC
>JACCTH010000066.1 GCA_013812505.1 Acidimicrobiia bacterium
TTCGACTCTGAAGCTCTCAGCCGATTCATCAATGCCTACCAAGAGGTCCAGCCGCTCACGATGGGTGAGCTGTGGGCGGTGCCGATAACGCTGCGGTTGGTTCTCGTTGAGAATCTACGTCGGCTGGCCGATTTGATCGTCAAGGGCCGTGCCCTTCGGCGAGAGGCCGACCGAGTCGCCGATGCGCTCTTCGAGGCCAAGGACTCCGCTGAAGCGGCGGAACGGTCCCTCAGGCATGGGTCAGAGGAGCTGCCCGGCGCATTCGCCGTGCAACTTCTCCAGCGGCTCCGGGCCAACGATCCGGACACGACCGTCCCTTTGGACAAACTCCTGAGCCGTCTCGAAGCACGAGGGATCACCCCCGACGAACTGATCAACGAGGTGCACCAGCGCCAAGCCGCCACCAATGTGAGCGTCCGCAATGTGATCACCAGCTTCCGGCACATATCGACTTTCGACTGGTCGAGCTTTGTCGAGGACGTGAGCTTGGTCGACCGGCTGCTCACCGAAGACGGACCGTACGCCGAGATGAGCTTCGACACCCACGACCTCTACCGACATGCGATCGAAGCGATGGCTCGGGCTTCACCTTCGGCCGAGATCGAGATCACCCGCGCAGCCATCTCGTTGGCATCGGATCACGGAATGGGTCAGCCGGAAAGGGACCCGGGTTACTACTTGATCGGACCGGGCCGCGACCAGCTCGAGGCACTGGTCCGGTATCAGGTGCCGTGGGTAGCCAAACTGCGGCGCGCTCTCGGCCGTCACGCGGCCTTGGTGTACGTGGGTTCGATCACGGCGGCCGTGGCTTTGGTCCTCGCCATTCCGGTCGCTCTCAGCGCGGCGTCGGCCGGCTACTGGGCCATTCTGATCGGAGTTCTGGCTCTGATTCCCGCCTCAGAGTTAGCCGTCGCGGTCGTAAACCGGGTTGTTTTCGCTCTGGTCAAGCCAGATGCGCTTCCCTCGTTGGAACTACCCCGTGGCCCCACCGAGGCCGAACGGACGGTGGTGGCGATACCGGCCTTGTTGTCGAGCTCCGCTCAGCTGTTAAGGCTCGTCGAGCGACTCGAGATCCACTATCTGGCGCATCCCGAGGGTGAGTTTCGATTCGCCCTGTTGACCGACTGGCCGGATGCCGACAAGCCGCGAACCGACGCGGATGCCGGGGTTCTGCAGATGGCAATTGAAGCGATCTCGCATCTGAACGAGCGCCACGGTCCCTGCAGTGACGGCAGCGAACGCTTCCTGTTGTTTCACCGGAACCGACTCTTCAACCCCGGTGAAGGCCTCCACATGGGATGGGAGCGAAAACGCGGCAAGCTGACCGAATTCAACCGGCTGTTGCGGGGCAGCGAGGACACAAGCTATCTCTCCACTGGCAGCAAACCTCCGACCGGCGTTCGTTTTGTGGTCACCCTCGACGCCGACTCCAGGCTTCCACCCGGTGCGGCGACCCGACTGGTGGCCACGATTGCCCACCCCCTGAATCGGGCCATATTCGACTCCGCGGCGGGCCGGGTCGTGGCGGGATACGGAATTCTGCAGCCGCGAGTCACCGCGTTCTTAAGCTCGGCGGGCACATCGGTTTTTCAAAGGGTGTTCTCGGCGCCAGCTGGCATCGACCCGTACGCCGCCGCAGTGAGCGACGTCTTTCAGGACCTGTTCGGAGAAGGGTCATTCGCTGGCAAAGGCATCTATGACATCGATGCGTTTGAAGCCGCGTTGGCGGGCCGGATCCCGGAAAATACATTGCTGAGCCACGACCTGTTCGAAGGGACCTTCGCCCGTGCCGGGCTGGCCAGCACGGTGGAAGTGTTTGAGGAGTTTCCCAGCGACTACGAGGTGGCGGCGTCGCGCCAGCATCGGTGGATCCGCGGCGACTGGCAACTCCTCCCTTGGATCCTCGGTCTCCGTGGCCGGCTCCCTGGCATCGGTCGTCTGAAAATGGTCGAAAACCTTCGTCGCAGCCTGGTGGCCCCGGGGGCCGTGCTTACGCTCCTCGCCGCCTTCGTTTTACCGGGGGTCCCGGTCTGGCCGTGGATTGGCCTGGTTATCGCCACGCTGGCTTTCCCGGCGCTGCTGCCCCTGCTGGAACGGATGATTCCCCGTCGAACGACCACCCCGGGAGCTGTTCGCTTCAGCCGATTTTCCGGTGACCTCCTCCGCATCGGCGAGCGGCTCGTTCTCCAAACAGCATTCCTTGCTCATCAGGCTCAGATGGCCGCCAGCGCGATCTTCGTCACCCTTTGGCGACTTGTGGTCTCACGCCGCGGTCTCCTGACCTGGCTTTCAGCCGAGGAAGCGGAACGACGTTCAGATCTGAGCCTCTTTGGGTTTATCCATCGAATGGGTACCGCCAGTGTGGTGGGCTTGATCGCGGCGGCGGGGGCGGCCCTGCTGCGACCCGAGACGTGGCCCGTGGCGCTGGCGTGGGCAGGTCTCTGGGTCTTATCCCCCCTTATTGCCTATGGGGCAAGTTTGCCGCGGGCGCCAATCTTGCTCCCGACGCTGGATCAAGCCGAGATCCAATCCGTGAGGATCATTGGCCGCCGAACGTGGCGGTTCTTCGAGACATTTGTCACCGCCGAGGAGAACTGGCTCCCCCCCGACAATTTTCAGGAAGATCCCTCAGACCTAGCGCACCGGACCTCGCCCACCAACATCGGGCTCTATCTGCTGTCGGTCCTTGTGGCACGAGAGTTCGGCTGGATCGGTCGCGTCGAGATGGTGGAACGACTCGAGAACACATTGGCGACGATCAATCGACTCGACCTCCACGAGGGCCACTTATTCAACTGGTACGACACCACCACCAGCCAGCCACTCGTTCCTCGCTATGTGTCCTCGGTCGACAGCGGCAATCTGGCCGGGCACCTTCTGACCGTCGCCCAGGGCTGTTTGCGGGAGTCCGGGCGAAAATCGGGCTCCGAGGTGGCTGCGGGGATCCGCGACACGATTCTCCTGTTCAAGGAAGCGGCGGGGGGCCGTCTGGGAGCACACTCGATGATCGAGGTGGTGTCAGCCGCCGACCTCGACCGGGCTGTGGAAGAGATGGAAGAGCTGGTCGATGCCCTTGCTAGAGGCGAGCGGAACGAAACTGCAGTTCTCAGGTCGATGAGAGACGTCGCCCTCACGGTGCAAGACATCGCGCAGACGGCGGCGGCGGGCGGACTCGGTGATGAGCTTTCGCAGCTCGCGGACACACTGATGAGAACTGTCGGCAGCCATCTCCGTGACGCCGAATCTAGACCAACCTCGGACCTCGAGGATCGGCTATCGCGGGTGGCCACCACCGCGGCCAGCTTGGCGACGAATATGGATTTCACCTTTCTGCTCGACCCGGCCAACAAGCTCTTGGCGGTTGGGCACTCGGTATCCGAATCGGGGCTCGACGGGAGTCACTATGACTTGCTCGCCTCCGAAGCTCGATTGGCCAGTTTCATTGGGATCGCTAAAGGTGACCTTCCACCTGCGCATTGGTTTCATCTCGGTCGCCCAATGACTCCTCTCGGCGCTGAGGCAGCCCTGATCTCCTGGTCCGGCTCGATGTTCGAGTACCTGATGCCGTACCTGGTCATGCGGACGCCGCCCGGCAGCCTTCTCGACGCCACCTATCGAGCGGTGGTGCGGCGCCAGATCGAGTACGGCCGATCCCGATCCATTCCCTGGGGTATCTCCGAGTCGGCCTTTGCGGCCCGTGACACGCGCCTCGTTTACCAATACTCCGCATTCGGGGTCCCGGGCCTGGGCTTCGAGCGGGGCTTGAGCGAGGACTTGGTGGTCGCCCCCTATGCCACGGTCTTAGCGGCGATGGTGGAACCCAAAGCGGCCTTCGACAATCTGGAGGAGTTGGCCGGCTTGGGGGCGCTTAGTCGTTTTGGTTTCTACGAGTCCATCGACTTCACCACCACCCGCGTGCCCGATGATGGTCAACCGGTCTTGATCAAGGCGTTCATGGCGCACCACCAAGGGATGACGCTGGTGGCTCTGGCCAACGTGGTCTTTGCCGGGTTGATCCGAGACCTTTTCCACTCAGAGCCCTTGGTGATGGCGTCCGAGTTGCTGCTGCACGAGCAAATCCCCCGCGACGTGGAGGTTGCTCGGCCGCGGGCAGAGGAGGTGGCAGCCTCGACCCGGTTGCAGCAACGATCCGAAACCGTTGTGCGGCGGTTCTCGTCGCCGCACACCAGAGTGCCCGTTACTCATTTGCTCTCCAACGGTCGTTACACCGTGATGATCACGGGGGCCGGCTCTGGATACAGCCAGCTCGGTAGGCAGTCGGTCACTCGCTGGCGGGAGGACGCGACCTCAGATGGATTCGGCAGCTACATCTACATCAAAGACGAGAACAGCGGCCGCTCATGGTCGGCGGGATATCAACCTCGGCGGGTCGAACCGAGTCAGTACGCAGTAACCCTTTCCGAGGATCACGCCGAGATTTCCCGCCGCGATGGGGTGGTAGAGACAACCCTCGAGATAGTTGTCTCAGCTGAAGACGACGCCGAGGTGCGGCGCCTCACCCTCACCAACCTCGGCGCGGTTGAGCTCGAGCTGGAGGTGACCTCCTACGCCGAGATCGTCCTCGCCCCCCCAAAGGCTGATGCGTCCCATCCGGCGTTTTCCAACCTCTTCGTCCAAACCGAGGCCGTACCCGGGCACGAAGCCCTGCTGGCGACTCGGCGACCCCGGACCGGCACGGAAGAGCCACTGTGGGCGGGTCACGTCGTGAGTGTCATCGGCGAGGTGACGGGCGGATTCCAATACGAGACCGACCGCTCCCGGTTCTTGGGTCGAGGAAGGAACGTCCATCAGCCAGCAGCGCTCGATCGACCCCTCTCGAACACGACCGGTCCGGTGCTCGACCCCATTTTCAGCCTTCGCAAAAAAGTACGAATTCGACCTGGAGGGACCGCGCACGTCATCTTCGCAACAGTGGTCGCCAACGATCGGGTAGCGGCCACCGACCTGGTCGACAAGTTCTCCGACTCGGCGGTCTTCGATCGGAGCAAGACCCTCGCGTGGACTCAGGCCCAGGTGCGTCTCCATCACCTCGGGATCGAACCGGATCAGGCACACACCTTTCAAGAGCTGGCCGGGGCGCTCATCTACGCCGACCCCACGCGCCGAGCGCCGCCACCCGTTCTGGCCCGCACTCCCGGTCGTCAGGAAATGCTGTGGCGTCATGGGATCTCGGGCGACCTCCCGATCGTGCTGGTCCGCATCGATCAACCCGAGGATCGGGGGATCGTCCGCGACCTGCTCCGCGCTCAGGAGTACTGGCGGATGAAGGGCCTCTACGCCGACCTGGTGGTGATAAATCAGAAACCGGGCTCCTACAGCGACGACCTCCAACACGCCATTGAGGATTTGGTGCGCGGGAGCGGGCGCCGTGGCCGAGAAGAGCCCGACGGGGGGGCGTTCATCTTCCAGAATGATCAGCTCAGCCCCGAGGAGCGCCTCGTTTTGGCCGCGGCGGCGCGGACAATCCTCCTCAGCCACCATGGCACGATCGCCGACCAGTTGGCGCGGACCTCGGTGCATCCTCCACTGGCCAGGCCACGGCCCCGCCTCGCACTCGTCGCGCAACCCGGTGGTCCTCCGCCCCGACTCGACCTCGGGTTCTGGAACGGGCTGGGAGGGTTCAGCGCGGACGGCTCGGAATATGTCGTCGTCCTCGGTGAGGCCCAATCCACCCCCGCTCCGTGGATCAACGTAATCGCCAATCCCAATTTCGGCTCTCTCGTCTCGGAATCCGGCTCGGGCTACACCTGGTCGGAGAACAGTCGAGAGAATCAGCTCACTCCCTGGTCCAACGATCCGATCTCGGATCCTCCCGGAGAGGTCGTCTACATCAGAGACGATGACAACGGAGAGGTATGGACGCCCACTGCCCTTCCGATTCGCGACCCGGTGGGCATCTATGTGATCCACCACGGCCCCGGGTACACCAGGTTCGAGCACACCTCGCGGGGGATCGAGACCGAGCTGCTCCACACCGTTCCCTTGGAAGACTCGATCAAGCTCACCCGCTTGTACCTCCGTAACCGTTCCAGCCGCAAGCGGTCGTTGTCGGTGACTGCATATGCGGAATGGGTGTTGGGCACGAGCCGATCCGACTCGGCGTTGCGCCTCGTCACCGAGCTCGATCCCGAGACCGGCGCCCTGCTCGCCCGGAACCCGTGGAACCCCGACTTTCCGGAGCGGGTGGCATTCCTTCATATGGGGGGCACAGTTGTGGGCTGGACCACGGATCGCACCGAGTTCCTGGGTAGGCACGGAAGCGCTGATCAGCCCGCCGGGCTCCAGCGAGGATTTGCCTTGATGAAGAGCTCGGGAGCAGGGCTCGATCCCTGTGCGGTGCTCCAACAGAGGATCGTGCTGGCGCCGGGTGAACAGAGGGAGATCACGATCCTGCTTGGTCAGGGACGCGATCTCGAAGACACTCGGCGTCTCATTGAGTCCTACCGAAGAACCATGGACCTCACGGTGACGAATCGGCAAGTGTCCGATCACTGGAAGGACGTCCTCGGAGCCGTCACCGTCAAGACCCCGGACCGATCCTTCGACCTGATGATCAACCGTTGGCTGCTCTACCAAGTGCTGGCGTGCCGAGTCCACGGCCGATCCGCCTTCTATCAAGCTGGAGGCGCGTTCGGGTTTCGGGATCAGATCCAAGACGTGATGGCGCTCACGGTTCCTATGCGATCCATGGCGCGAGAACATCTGCTCAAGGCTGCGAGCCGGCAGTTTGAGGACGGTGATGTCCAGCACTGGTGGCACGAGCCGTCGGGCAAAGGTGTGCGGACCCGTATCTCCGACGACTACCTCTGGCTGCCGTATGCGGTGGCTCACTACCAGCAGGTAACGGGAGACGCCACTCTTCTCGACGAGGTGGTTCCGTTCCTGTATGGGCCCAAGCTCGAGCCCGGCCAGGACGAGGCTTACTTCACGCCAGAGGAGTCCCGCCGCGAGGCGACAGTCTTTGAACATTGCCGTAAGGCGTTGGATCGGGCGACCGCGCGCTTGGGTCCACAGGGCCTGCCGCTGATCGGCACCGGGGATTGGAACGATGGGTTCAATCGGGTTGGGGAACAGGGAACCGGTGAAAGCGTCTGGCTCGGTTGGTTCTTGGAGGCCAACCTCGCTCGGTTTGCTGAACTTGCCGACTCGCTTGGCAAATCCTCGGTAGCCGCCCGCTGGCGGCGATCGGCCACGAAACTACGCGACGCCATCGAAGAGCACGCTTGGGATGGAGACTGGTATCGCCGGGCATTCTTCGACGACGGAACGCCGATCGGTTCGTCCGCCAGCCCTGAATGTCGGATCGATTCGATCGCCCAATCGTGGTCGGTAATGCATGGAGGCGGTCAGCCGGAAAAGGCCCGGCGGGCGATGGAGGCGGTCGAGCAATATCTCGTCAGGCGAGGCGACGGCCTGGTGTTGCTTTTCACTCCGCCCTTTGACAATTGGAACGTCGATCCGGGTTACATCAAAGGCTACGTCCCCGGCGTGCGCGAGAACGGTGGTCAATACACCCACGCTGCCATCTGGGCCGTCATCGCGTTTGCGATCCTGCGCGACGGCGATCGGGCTGGCGAGCTGTTCAGCATTCTCAACCCGATCAACCACGGCAGCACCCGGGCCGGTATCTATCGATACAAGGTCGAGCCGTATGTGGCGGCGGCCGACGTGTACTCCGAGGCCCCCCACGCCGGGCGGGGAGGTTGGACGTGGTATACGGGGTCGGCCGGGTGGATGTACCGGGCAGGAGTCGAGTGGATTCTCGGGTTCCGCCTCCGGGGCGAGCGGCTGCGGCTTGACCCTTGCATTCCTCGCGGCTGGCGAGGCTTTGAGGTGACGTTCCGATACCACTCCGCTACCTATCAGATCGCCGTCGAGAATCCCGACGGTGTCTGCCAGGGCGTCAAAGCGTTAACCGTCGATGGCATTGAACTTGATCCCACCGACGACGTTGGCCTGGTGAGCGACGGCGCCACCCATTCAGTTCGCGTGCTCCTTGGTTAGGTCTTCGATGGTGCCGCCCCGCTTTCTCATCGCCCGAAATCCAGAGGGCGAGTCCTCCCTCCCTTTTCTAATTCGAATCCCGATTGGTTCCGCCGGGCTCGTGCTACGCGCTCGCGAGACGTGGCCGCGGACCGCCAAAGTCTTCTGCTTCCGAGCCGGCGATCCGTGGCCGGAGGTGCCAGATCTTGTCGATGACGTGCCGGTCAAGCTTTGCGAACGCCGTGGCGTCGCTATCGACCTGGTGCTCGACCGCAGACGCGAGAACCGGAGTCAGTTCGTTTTCACTCGTTTGAAAGGCGGGCGAGAAGCGATCTTCTGGCAGACCTCGCGAACCGCCGCTAAGTCTCGCCCCGGAGTTCGCTTGCCGGGTCGCCGCGCCTCATTCCTCAAGGACATGACAATCCAAGTCGACACCCGAGAGCGCTATCCCTATCGCTTCACGAATCAAAAGACCAGCACTGTTCGAGGATCGCTGCCGGTCGGTGACTATGGCGCGTCTCTCGAAGACCAGCTCGTGGCGATCGTGGAGCGAAAGAGCCTTCCCGATCTCGTCAAGGGACTCTCAGACGGCAGTCTGGCCTTCCAGATGGCCGAGCTCTTGTCATTCCCTCGGGCCGCGGTGGTAGTAGAAGAGCGCTACTCCACTTTGTTCAAGAACCAATACATGCCCGGCGGCGTCTTGTCCGACCTGCTTGCCCGCATTCAGGTCCGCTACCCGAGTGTGCCGATCGTCTTCTGCGAGACGCGACCATTGGCCGAGGAGTGGACTTTTCGATTTCTCGGCGCCGCTCTCGCCACTCTCATTGACCAACCGGATGATCCCACCGAAGCGAAACGGTGGCTCGACTAGGTGGACTCAGACCGCAGCGCGGGCGGCTGATGACATCATCGACCGAGCCTCAGCCGCTGCTTCGGCGACGCGACCCGCGGCTTTCTCGACCACCGGTGCCAATCGCCGACCAAACACCGTCGCTTCGGCCCTGCCGTAGGCCGACAGCACATGACGGACCAGTCGCTCGGGCTCTCCGGGGACGATTCCGAGCATCGCCAGCGTCTTTTCGACCTGAATGGTGTGCTCACGGATGTGCGAAGCCATGCGACCAAGCCGGAATCCAATCGTGATTGGAAAACCCATCCAACGGGCCCCGAGGTCAAGCTTTGCGTCCGCCAGGCCGGCGAGACGCTCGGCGCTCATATCAAGCACGTTATCCATGCGAGCTCTCAAGTCCACAACTGTGCCCTTTGCTTCCGCCGTGGCTTCATCGGGGAGCGTTTCCCACACCTTGTCCGGCACGGCCGAAGGCAATGCCGGATCTCCCGCAGTGAAGGACTCAGTCAGCCACCAGGCGGTCCCCCACCCATAAGCGCGCTGGCTGTTAATCACGTGACCCAACACCAACCGGATACTCCATTCACCGCTGCCAGGATCGGCATCGAGCAAGGAATCGTCGAGCGGGAGGAGCAGCCCATGGAGATCCCAGCGAGCAACAGTCGCCCTGCCGATGATCCTGGCAGCCAACGTGTCGCCGTTGCCCTCTGTGGCGACCAAAGCGGCCGCCGTCACCTCGGCTTCCTCGAGGAGCTCAGCCGCCCGGTAGGCCCCGTAACGAACTTCGGCCCCGCTCCCCTCGCCGGTCCAGGCCCATTCGTTGGCCAACGCGGACTCGGGCACCGTTGCCAGTTCCTGGCATGCCGCGACCACGTCCGACCTCGCGGAACCAAGGCCGGTGGCCAGGGGTCGGGCGAGACTCGGATCGGTGCGGTCTAGAAGCGGTCCGTCGATGACGTTGCTAGCGCCGTCGGCGCGAATATCCGAAACCGCCGAAGAGGAGGATCAAGACCACGATGAGGATGATCCAACCGGTTGTGCTCATGCTGCTAACTCCTTTGGACCTACTGCGCTTGGCTTGGATTGCAGGGTCCGACCTAAATCTAAGCACCTTGTGATCGCCCCGTCGTTCAACCGGCGTCCTTGGCAAGAAATACGAGATCATTGGCACCAGTAACTCAGCGCGATCGACGATGGAGACATGCGACGTTCCCGGCAGGATCGCGAGCTGGGAATCCGGCATACCGGGGGCATGTCGCCAAACACGCCTCCTCCGAGTAGGCGGAACCACTCGACCGCATGCTCGGGCCGAACCAAGTCGGAGTCGCCGAGGATCAGAAGAGTCGGCGCTTTCATACTTTTGATTTGCTCATCCGACACATCCTTCAGCCCTTTGTCCATCTCGGTTTTCTTCGCGAAGAAAGTCGCGAAGTCCTCAGGTCGCGGCGCAATGCGCATGTACTCGTCGTGCCACGGCGACCTGTGCATCATCTCCGGAGTCATCTCCCCGAGACCGTCCATGAGCCCCGGATGAACGCCTTCGAGTTTGTGGGTCATCGACATGAGAACGAGTTTGCGGACCAACTCCGGGTGTCGGAGAGCGAGTTGGAGCGCGACCCCTCCACCCATGCTGTACCCGTAGACGTCAGCTTTTTCGACTCCGAGCTTGGGCAGCGCGGCAGCGACATCATCGGCCATTGCTTCCATTGACAACGGACGGTCGATGTCGGCGGTGCGGCCGTGAGCCTGCAGTTCAAACCCGATCACCCGCCGGGTCTTGGCCAAACCGGGCAAAACCTAGCCAAAGGACGTACCGACCGCTGAGAAAGCCCCGTGGAGAAGAACCAGGGGCTCACCGTCACCATGGATCTCGTAATACATCTCCAGGCCGTTCACCGGCACATAGCCGCTGGTCTCCATCGGCCTTCCTCCTTCGCTTCGCTTCGCTTCCTGCACCCTATCGAAGGGCTAGTCGGGAAGGATGGGCACAGAGAGGCCGAGGTCCTTGCCGAGATGGACTCCGCGCGTGACTGCGTTGATACCGAAACGTTCCCGGACGCCATCGACGGCTTCGTCAAGCGAGACCACGGTGTGACTATCGAAGGGAAGCGCGAGCTGCAAGGCGCCGTCGTCGGCGAGATTGGAAACCGCCACGCCTACCAGAGTCAAACCTTCGCTCTCGATGCGCGAAAGCTCGCCCAACAAGAGCCTTTGCGCCCTGCGGAGGATCGTTTCGGTGTGGGCGGTGGCTTGGGGCAATGTCACCGAGCGGGTCGAGCGAGAAAAATCGTCGAATCGCAGCCGCAGAGTGATTGTCCGGCCGACCCGGCCTGCCTTGCGCATCCGGCGGGTGACGCGGTCGACGAGACCGATCAGGGCCGACTCGATGTCCTCCCAGGTTTTCGGCCTCCTTCCCATCGCTCGTTGCGACCCGATCGAACGCCGCCTGCGGCCGACGACGATCGGGCGCGGATCGCGATTGTGCGCCAACGCAAAGAGATGGTGCCCCGCGGCTAATCCGACTCTCGAGACGAGCGACCGCTCCGAGAGTCGGGCCACATCGCCGACGAGCGAGATCCCGGCTTCGTGGAGTTTGCCTGCAGTGACCGGTCCTACTCCCCACAAGAGCTCGACCGGCAAAGGATGGAGAAAGTCGAGTTCGCCTTCGGGGGGCACCACCAGGAGCCCGTCGGGCTTGGCCACCCGGCTCGCCACTTTGGCCAGGAATTTGGTCCGCGCCACTCCGACCGTGATCGGCAACCCGACCCGGCTGCGCACGTCGGCCCGGAGCCCGGCAATCCGCCACAGCCCCCCGACATCGAGAAACGCCTCGTCGATCGAGATCCCCTCGACCAGTGGAGTCGTGTCATTGAAGACCTCAAACACCGCTTTGCTCGCCTCGGAGTAAGCCTCCATCCGCGGCTCGACGACGATCGCTTGCGGGCAAAGCTGGCGAGCCTGACGACCGCCCATCGGCGTTCGCACCCCGAACGCTTTCGCCTCATAACTCGCGGCTAGGACCACGCCCGAGCCGACGATGACGGGTCGACCCATGAGGCGAGGATTGTCCCGCTGCTCCACCGACGCATAGAACGAGTCCAAATCGGCGTGCAGGATCGTGGCCTCCCCCAACATCGAACACATGTTCGCTCACGACCGGAGTAATAGCAAACACTAATTTGGCGATGTGCGGATCCGCCGAACAGTCACCACTTTGGTTGCTTTGGCGATTACGGCCGGCGCCTGCACCGACACGCTTCCCGATGCCAGCACAACCAGCGCCACGATGCCCGCAAGTAGCACGACGGCCGCGACAGCCCTTCCGGAAGACGTCGGCCCGGTGGCGGCGCCGATCCGTCATCCAGCGACCGACGGGTCGATCTATTTCGTAATGACCGACCGCTTCGAGAATGGAGACCCCGGCAACGACACCGGTGGGATCGAAGGCGGTCCCCTCGACCATGGTTTCCTCCCCGAGGACAAAGGCTTCTATCAGGGCGGCGACCTCGCCGGGCTCACCGCCCGCCTTCCTTACATCGCCCACATGGGAATGACCGCAATTTGGATGACCCCACCGTTCACCAATAACCCGGTCCAGGGTCAGGGCGCAGTCGAGAGTTCATCGGCGGGATACCACGGCTACTGGCAAATCGACTGGTCGCAGATCGACCCCCATCTCGGGAACGAGGAGGAGATGCAGGCCTTCTTGGCCGAAGCCAAAGCCCTTGGAATCGACGTCTATTTCGACATCGTCATCAACCACACGGGCGATGTCATCACCTACGAAGAGGGCACGTTCTCCTACCAATCGAAAGGCGCGGCGCCCTACCTAGACGCCAGTGGAAATGAGTTCGACGATGCGGCCGTCGCCGGCGACGAGGCCGCTTTTCCCGCGCTGGAAGCCGTCGCTTCCTTCCCCTATACGCCGGCCTTCACGATTCCAGAGGAGGCCGAGATCAAGTCACCCGATTGGCTCGACGATCCGACCGTCTATCACAACCGGGGTGATTCGACGTTCGATGGTGAAAGTGCCTTCTACGGAGACTTCTTCGGCTTGGACGATCTCTTTACAGAGGACCCGCGAGTGGTGCAGGGCATGATCGATCTCTACTCGGACATCATCTCTCGTTACGACATTGCTGGATTTCGAGTGGACACGGTCAAGCATGTCAACGACGAGTTTTGGGTGGAATGGACGCCGGCCGTGCTCGATGCCGCTCCCGAGGACTTCTTCATTTTTGGAGAGGTGTTCAGCTCCGACCCAATTTTCAACTCGCACTACACCACCAATCTCGGCCTTCCCGGACTCCTCGACTTCATCGTCAAAGACGGCCTGGCGCAATACGTCGCTAACGGTGCCGGAGCGGACGTGTTGGTCCAAGCCTTCGACAACGACGATTGGTTCACCGACGCCGACTCCAACGCTTCGATGCTGGTGAAGTTCTTTGGCAACCACGACATGGGACG
>JACCTH010000071.1 GCA_013812505.1 Acidimicrobiia bacterium
CAACCTATCGGTTGCGTTTGATGCGCGAAAACGGGATCGGGGCAAGCGTCAGCTTCAGTCAGCGTCGACGGCTTTCTGCAACTGGGACTTCGTCATTTTCGAGCGACCTTTGATGTTCTTGCGTTGAGCCTCCTGATAGAGCTGGTCACGGGTGCGGCCGCCTTCACCGGTATGGGATCGCAGCCCACCTCTTCGACTCGGCGACATGTCTCCTCGCGAAAGACGTGACGATGTCCGGGCTTCGCCTGCCTGAGCACGGGTCTTGTTGACCGTACGGGCCGCGATTTCCTCGGCCTTGTCCTCCGACTTGCCCTTTTCGAGCAGGCCATCCTTTATGTGCTCGTATTGGCGTTCTCGCTTCTTGCTCCATGCACGCTGTGGCATCGTGCCTCCTTTCGCCTGGCCTCTACCCCGGAGTCGAGGAATCAAACCCGGTGTCGGGGAGCGAGACGCTAAAGGTGGTGCCGTGCTCGGAGTTGGCGCTGATGTCGATTTCCCCACCGTGGGCTTTCACGAGGTCGCGGGCTATCGACAGACCCAAGCCCGTCCCCTTGGAGTCGCCGCCCTTGACAAAACGCTCGAACGCTCTGGTCCGCAGCTCGGGTGGGATCCCGGGACCATCATCGGCGACTTCGATTCTCCACGTCGACGCCGACCTCGTTGCGGTGAGCGAGACGCTTTGCCGAGCGTGTCGGAGAGCATTGGCAATGAGGTTGGTGAGGACCTCTCGAAGCCGCATCGGGTCGGCGTGGATGCGACCTGGGGGAACCTCGGCCACCAAATTGCGTTGGCTGCGCCGAGCTTCCTCACGGAAAGGCGCCAGCGCATCATCGACGACGTCACTCAGCTCGACCGACTCTCGCTCCAGTTTGAGCTCACCGGACTCGCTCAGTGAAAGCGTGCGGAGGTCGTCCAGCAAGCGGGACATCAACGCGGTCTCGTCGAGAAGCATCGCCAACTGATCGGGGTCGGCAATGTGGACTCCATCGATCATTGCTTCAAGCTCCCCCTGAATCACCGTCAGGGGATTGCGCAGCTCGTGTCCGAGGTCTGCCAGCCATCGCCGTCGCTGCTCGGATGACTGCTGCAGTTGCGACGCCATGCCGTTGAACGATTGGATGACGTCTCGCATCGGCCCCCTTTCGACGTCAGGGACGCGGACGGTGTAGTCCCCGTCAGCCAGCTTGCCTGCGGCTTCAACCAGGCGGCTCACCGGAAACCAGCGGGGCGAACGGCGACGCCGGATCATGAGCACCACGAAGAGGATTCCGAGGGGCCACAAGAACCAAGGGCCGTGCCCGCGTCGGCCAAACAGGAAACCCAAGGAGACGAAGAAGATGATCGGCACGAGGGCCAGCACGAACCACCACCGGGGCCAGCCGGCTCTTGCCGACCAACCCTCGTTTTCCGGCCACCAGGGCGGACGGCGCTCAGGCATCGTTCATCCTGTACCCGATCCCGTGGACGGTGACGAGGTACATGGGATGGGCAGGGTTGGGCTCGATCTTGCGGCGGAGGTTCTTGACGTGCGCATCGATCGCTCGCTCATAGGACACCACTGCCATGCCGTGGATCACCTCGAGCAGTTGGCCGCGGGTGAAAACTCGCCCCGGTTGGGAGGCGAGAGCATGCAGCAGGTCGAACTCGGTAGGGGTCAGCTCGACTGTCTCACCGGCAACTTGCACTCGCCGGCGGCCGGTATCGATTACCAAGTCCGACACACGGAGGATCTCAGCGCCGGTCATGTGGCCGTCTGTCCTTCGCAACACCGCCCGCACTCTGGCGACCAGCTCCTTCGGACTGAAAGGCTTGACCACGTAGTCATCGGCACCCATCTCGAGGCCGACGATTCGATCCGCCTCCTCGGCTCGAGCAGTGATGACAACCACGGGTACGTTCGAGACCGACCGGAGATGACGGATCACGTCGAGCCCATCCATGCCGGGCAAGCCGAGATCGAGCACCACCAGATCGGGCTTGGTTTGGCGGGCAGCGGCGATGGCTCCTTTGCCATCCGAGGCGGTGACGACGACGAAACCCGCCTGTTCCAGGTAATCCCGGACCAGGCGGGTGATTTTGAGCTCGTCGTCGACGACCAGGACTGTGCGCACAGCTCTGATTCTCGTCTAGCTAGCCGTCAGGCTTGCTCGTGAGCCTTCTTGTGCCATTCCTCGAGCCGCTTCTCCATGTGCTCCGGACCGCCCCCGGGACCGCCCCAAGGTGGTCCACCCCACGAAGGGCCGTAGTTCCCGCGCGGTGGCCCCCATCGTCGGAATGCTCCGAAGATCAGGAAGAGGAACAGCAGCGGGAACAAGAACCCGAAGGGGAAGAAGTCAAAACCGCCTCGACCCCAGTGGCCTCGATCCACGACCACCGTTTCACCGTTTTCCGCAGCGGCCGTAGTCACAGCCCCAGCGTCAAAACCGTTCTGATAGGCGAGATAGAAACCCCCGCCGACCAGCACCACCGCCAGCACGATCGCCAGCACCTTTGCCGTCCGATTCATTGTTACTCCTTTCTCGGACATGCCGGCAACTGTGCTGGACAGATATGAAGGCCATGTGAACGATTTGCGGAAATATCTTGAGGCTCTCATCCGCATTTCATCATTGGGGCCGATACTGAGAAGGTGAGAGTGCTCGTCGTCGAGGATGACCGCAAAATGGCCGCGGCGATGCGGCGAGGCCTGCAGGCGGCCGGGCTGGTGGTCGACGTGACCAGCTCGGGCGCCGATGCCCCCTGGATGGTCGACGCCGTCGAATACCAGGCCATCGTCCTCGATGTCATGCTGCCCGAGATAGATGGCTTCGAGCTTTGCCGGCGTCTTCGCAACACCGGAGTCAATGTGCCGATCATCATGGTGACCGCGCGGGACGCAGTCGAGGACCGCATCGCCGGCCTTGATGTTGGTGCCGACGACTATTTGGTCAAACCTTTTTCGCTGGCCGAGCTCCTGGCGCGGCTTCGAGCCCTCCACCGTCGGGGCCCACAGCACAAGGGAGCCCTCCTGGAGGTGGGTTCGCTAAAGCTCGATCCTGCCACTCGGCGAGTGTGGCGCAACGAGGTTGAGATCAAACTCTCCGGAAAAGAGTTTGCGCTCCTTGAAGCCTTCATGTCCCGTCCCGGAGCAGTGCTGGGCTATCAGACACTTCTCGATGCCGGTTGGGACATGGGATATGAGCATCGTTCCAACGTCGTCGAGGTCTACGTCCGCTATCTGCGCGAGAAAATCGATCGGCCATTTGGACTGGCAACACTCGAAACTGTGAGAGGGTTTGGCTACCGCCTACGCGACAACGGTGACGAGTGAACGCGGTTCCGATACGGATCAAACTCACGATCGCCTTTTCGACGGCCATGATCGTGGTGTTGATCGCGGCAGGTTGGTTCGTCTATGGGCGGCTATTCGCCGACCTCGACGAAACCGTGGACTTGGCCTTGCGAGCGCGGTGGGGAGCTGCCCTCCGGCTCGCAACCAGTAAGAACGACCTGCGATCGTTCCCCTTGGAGGAAGTCAACGAGGGCTTCATCCAGATTTTGGACGCCTCCGGCGCGGTCCTAAGTGTTGTCGGGTTGGCTGGAAGGTCACCCTTGACGGCAGAGGAGCTGGAAATTGCGAGGGCAGAGATGTTATCGATCGAGCGCTCCGTGCCTGGAATCGAAGGCGTTTCCCGGATCTTGGCTGGCCCCTTCGAGCATGGAGTGCTGGTCGCCGGACAAACGCTCGTCAACAGAGACGAGGCACTGACCGACGTTTTGCTGTCGTTTGCGATCGGAATCCCGGTAGCTGTCGTCATCGCTTCGCTCGTTGGCTACACGCTCGCTCGCTCCGGACTCGGGCCGGTCGAATCAATTCGTACGGCTGCCAACGAGATTTCTCGGGCCGGCACCGGGCGACGTTTGCCGGTCCCGGTGGCGCGCGACGAGGTTCGGCGATTAGCGGAAACTCTCAATCAAATGATGGACCGGCTCGACGATTCGGCTGCCCGCGAGCAGCAGTTCGTCGCCGATGCCGCCCATGAGCTGCGGACGCCCATCGCCGTTGCCAGGATCGAGTTGGAGGCAGCCCAGCTTGTCAGCGGTGACACGGCGCCTCTCGAGTCCGCCCTAAGCGAACTTGACCGCTTGTCCCAGCTTGCTGAGGACCTGCTTGTCATCGCCCGCATCTCCGAGACCGGCCTGCCGCTGGTGAAACAGGCTGTGTCCCCCCAAACAATCATCGATTCGGTCAAGGCGCGCTTCGCCATGAGAGCGGCTGCGCAGGCTCGCCGAATCGAAGCCATCTCCCCCGGGTCAGAATCCATTGAAATCGATCCGCAGAGAATCACCCAGGCGCTCGCCAACCTGGTCGACAACTCATTGCGACATGGCAAAGGCGACATCGCGATTCGGGCCATCGCCGACGGGTCGGCTTTCGTTTTTGAAGTAATCGACGAAGGAGAAGGGTTTGATTCGGCCTTTGTCGACCGGGCCTTCGAGAGGTTCTCTCGGGGAGATGCGGCGCGAGTCCGTGGGGGAGCTGGCCTAGGTCTTGCCATCGTGAAGGCGCTGGCCGAGGCGCATGGCGGCTCCGCCAAGATCATTCTCGGCGAGCAGACAACGATCCAAATCCGGCTTCCCCGCTGAGCGTTGCTCTCATCCTGATTTCATCGGCGGTTTGTAGACCGTCGGCATCCGTCAGAAAGGACGAACGATGCGAAATTCGCAGGTAACCAAACTGTTTGCGCTCATGGCGATCGTGTGGTCGGCCGTTGCGTGTGGACCGAACTCTTCCGGCTCATCAGAGGTCAGCGCGCCGGCGAGCGGCTCTCCCGCGGCTATGGATGCGGCGGCGGGCACGACGGTCGAATGGCCGGTCACGAGGTGCGGCACCTACAGCGGCGAGGGCTGCGCCCCTACGAGCGACCGCGTCGATGTCGAGCGTCCCAAGTTCTCCAACCCAACCCAGATCACCAACCCGCTGTTCCCGATCAGCGCCCTCGACTCGGTGGTGCTGCTCGGCGAAGTGGACGGGCTCCCGTTCCGGTCGGAAACCACGCTGATCCCGGGCACGCAGATCGTGACGGTGGATGGCGAGCCGATCGAGGTGGTCGTGTCGCAGTACACGGCCTTCCTCGACGGGCGGATCGAAGAGGTCGCCATCGACCGCTACGCCCAGGCCGACGACGGATCTGTCTGGTATCTCGGTGAGGACGTGTTCGACTACCGCGACGGCGCCGTCGCCATCACCGAGGGCACCTGGCTGGCCGGCCGGGATGGGCCGCCGGCCATGATCATGCCCGCCGCCCCACAGGCAGGCGACGTGTTCCGGGCCGAGAACGTCATTGGCGTCGTCTTCGAGGAGATCGTGGTGAAAGCAATCGACCAGACGGTCGACGGTCCCAGAGGCCCGGTGAGCGGCGTCGTCATCATGCAAGAGCTACACCTCGACGGCTCCGTCTCCGACAAGATCTTCGCCCCCGGCTATGGCGAGTTCGACAGCAGCCACGGCGCCGACGTCGAGGCACTTGCGCTCGCCCTCCCGAATGACGCCATCGACGAAGTGGTGCCCGCCGAGCTCCGGCTTCTGTCGACGAGTGCATGGGGGATCCTCGAGAACGCCCGCCTCGAGGACTGGGAGGCGGCCAATCCGACCCTAAGCCGCATGCAGAACCTCTGGCAGGAGCTGGTGGCCAAGAACTATCCGCCGCGGGTCGTCGACGCGATGAACCGAGCACTCGAAGCCCTGATGAGCGCGGTGACCGAAGCGAGCGTGGATGCCTCGTCACAAGCCGCAGTCGACGTTGCCCAGTCGGCACTCGACCTCGAACTGCTCTACCGCGGCAACGTCGAGGTCGACCGTTTCCATCTCCACGCACAGCAACTACGTGTCCACGCCGCTGCCAACGACCTGGCCGGAGTGACTGGCGAGGTTGCAGTCCTCGAATGGATCCGCGACCGGCTCGCAAGCTCGCTGAACGCGACCCGCCTTGCCGACCTCGACGCCGAACTGCGGACCCTGCGAGGCGCCTCGAACGCCGGGAACGTGGCAGCTGCTGCCGATCACGCCGCCCGGGCCGCGGCCCAACTCCGCAGCCCCTGATCCCCTGATACGCCGCTCGCTCGCTCGTCCAACCCCGAGTGGCAAAGGCGACAATCCGATCTCGAGGCACGCGGCCTCGTCCCCCGCGGCGGGTCGCCTCTGAGGCCAGGTGACCCGCTTCGGATCAATCCCATTCTTGCGTAAATCTGCGCCCTAATCACGGTGGTTTTTACGCAAGAATGGTTTGGGTGAGGATTCTCGTCGTCGATGATGAGCCCCGCGTTCGCGAGGTGGTGGCGACCTACCTCCTACGGGAAGGTTGGGAGGTCGCGACCGCCGCGGACGGCGAAACCGCCCGCCGCCAGTTGGACGAGTTCGCGCCCGAGCTGATGGTGCTCGACGTCATGCTCCCCGGAGTCTCGGGCACCGAACTGCTAGCGGAGATCCGTCGCCGGGGCGACCTACCGGTGATCCTCCTGACAGCCCGCACCGATGAGGCAGACCGCATATCTGGTCTCGAGCTCGGCGCCGACGACTATGTCGTGAAACCATTCTCACCTCGCGAATTGGTGGCGCGTGTGCGATCGGTGATGCGGCGTTCGACTCCGAAGCCGAATGCTTCTTCGTTGCAGTTCGACGACATCACAATCGACCTGCAGCGACGAGCAGTCGCCGTTGAAGGCGCGCCGGTCGAAGTCACCGCTCGTGAGTTCGATCTGCTTGCCTTTCTGGCAACCAACGCGCCCCAAGTGTTCACTCGGGCTGAGCTGCTCCAAAAGGTGTGGAACTCGTCCACTGAGTGGCAAGACCCGGCCACGGTCACGGTTCATGTCCGCCGGCTGCGACAAAAGATCGAAGTTGACCCGCAGCATCCGCGCTGGCTTACGACAGTGTGGGGCGTCGGCTATAGGTTTGAACCGTGAAGACGCTCGCTTGGGGTCTGGTCATCGCTCTCGTTTCGGGCTTGTTGATCGCGGAGCTCGCGATGAATCTGACCCCGAACGATCGCCCGGAGCTATATGTCGTTTTCGGAGCAGCGACCCTTCTTAGCTTCGCCGGTGCGGCGGCTGCGCTCCGGATCGGAGGTCATCTGCGGTCACTTCGTACCAGCCTCCAAGTCGTCGCGTTGGCGGCGGTCGCCGTGACGGGAGTTGTTGTCGGATTGGCGGCGCTCACCATGTTCATCGAGCCTCACGATCTCACGCTGCTCTTGGTCGCTCTCATTCTCGGGGTGGGTCTCGGCGGCGTCGTCGCGATGGCGGTTGCCAAGCCCTTGACCGAGCATCTGGCGGCGGTGTCGAGCGCTGCCAGCCGGGTAGCGGCTGGCGACCTCAGCGCACGAACCGGGGTGGACCGAAGCGATGAGCTCGGTGAGGTTGCTCGCTCATTCGATCAGATGGCGGCCCATCTCGAAACTTCTGACGAGGAGCGACGTCTGCTCACGGCATCTATCAGCCACGACCTGCGAACGCCGCTGGCGTCGATGCAAGCCGCAGTCGAAGCTCTCCAGGACGGTCTCGCCCCGGACCCACCCGGATATCTGCGAGGGCTGTCACACGACATCGACTATCTCCGTCGCCTGGTCGACGACCTCTTTTTGATGTCTCGAATCGACGCGGGCAGCTATCACCTAGAGATGTCGGAAGTTGACCTGGCCGAGCTCGCTGATGAAGCAGTGGAAGCCGTCGCGCCCGCCGCCGCGAAGCGTCGAATCCGTCTCGACGTGGCGACGCCGGGAAGGGTTGGAATTTCTGCGGACCCGGCGGCAATCGGACGGCTGTTTCGAAACCTTCTCGCCAACGCGGTTCGCCATAGCCCCGAGGGTGGGCGGGTTCGCATCGAGCTCGCTCGAACCGGAACCAAAGTGTCGGCGTTGGTGAGTGATGAGGGGACGGGATTCAGCCTCGAGGTCCGCGCTCGGGCGTTCGAGCGGTTTGTCCGGGCCGACGACTCCCGCAACCGCGATACGGGCGGAGCCGGCCTTGGGCTGGCGATCGCCAAGGGAATCGTGGAAGCACATGGCGGCAGCATCGAGATACTCGATGCCGGCGGCGGCCAGGTTCGCTTCACAATTCCGGCCGACCGATGACAAGAGACCAGCCCTAGGTAGCCTGTCCGGGTGAGATCTCAACTTCGTTTGGCGGTCGTCGCCGCCCTTGTACTGGTTTCGTGCACTCCCTCCAACCAGGCATCGACCACCTCGATTTCAACTACTGCGCCAGAAGCGACCACATCGACCGCGGCCGAGACCACCACCCTACTAACGCTGCCAGAGGGCACCGAAGAGCTTCCCGAGGGACTGCGCGCCGATATTGCTCGTCTAATCCCCAGCACCGAGGCGTTGCGCGAGCTCACGTTCGCCTTCCCGCCAACGATCACCGTCCTCACGTCGGACGAGCTTTCTCAGCGCGTGATCGACGTTCTGGAAGAGGAGTACGAGGATGCCGAGGCCGACGAGGCTCTCTATCGACTCCTCGGCCTCATCGGTCCGGAATATGACCTCGTCGAGAACATCACTGCGCTTCTTGGAGCCCAAGTAGCAGGTTTTTACGACCTCGACACCCAAGAGCTCGTCGTCCGCGCCCGCAACGACGAGTTCAGCCCCCTTGAAGAAGCCACCCTGGTGCACGAGCTGACCCACGCCCTGACCGATCAGGTGCACGCGTTCAACGACGAGTACAACGAGCTCTTCGACACCGAGCGTTTTGATGAAGCGTCTGCATTCCAGTCGGTCCTCGAAGGGGACGCGACTTTGGTCGAGTCCTTGTTTGTCCAGCAGCTCAATCCCGAGGAACAGCAGGAACTCCTAGAGGAGGCCTTCGCCGACGACAACTCCGCATTCGAGGACGCACCGGAATTCATTCAGGACAGCCTGATCTTTCCCTACCAGGAGGGGACTGCCTTTACCCAGGCAAAATGGGTCGAAGGGGGTTTCGCCGCAATCGACGCCCTTTACGAGGCGCCGCCGATCTCGACCGAGCAAATTCTTACGCCTACCGACTATCCGAGCGACGTGCCGGCCGCGGTCGACCTACCCAACAATGAGATCGATGGCTACGAACACTCTGAAGGGTCGGTGTGGGGTGAGCAAGGGTTCCGCCTCATCTTTGACCAGATACTCGGCGGGGCCGACAACGCCGCCGAGGGCTGGGGAGGCGACAGCTACGACGTCTATTTCAACGGGGCTGACGCGGTGCTCGTGCTGCTCTATCAAGGTGACCAGGCGAGCGACGCGGCGGAAATGGCATCGTCGTTGAACGATTACTTTCGTATTGTGACCGGGGTTAATGAGCCCGTCGCAGATGCGGGGCCGGGCGGGGGCGCCGTCTACTCCGGCGCCGATTATGCGTTTGTCTCCAATGTCGGCGACCGTGTGCTCCTCGTCGCCGCGGGTGATCCTGGCGCGGGAGCTATCGCCCGTTCTTTGTATCCCGAGTTCTAGCGAGCACCGCCTCGTAGAGCTGGCGGCGAGGCAGACCTTCCTCGCTAGCGACGATTCGCACCGCGCTCGCCATTGATTGGTTGTTTTGAGTACGACGCAATACCTCGTCGATTCCCGCGGAGAGGTCGATCTCCCGCGGTTTGGCTCCGGCCAGGACCAGCGTGAACTCTCCCTTGATCGTTCGCTGTTGCCAGGTTGCCACAGCGTCTTCGCAGCTCAGCCATTGGATCTCTTCGAAAACTTTCGTTAGCTCCCTTGCGATACACAGCTCTCGGTTGGGAGCGACCGCCGCGAGATCGCGGAGGTCGGCGAGGAGATGGGCGCTGCCGACGAAGATGACCGAAGTCCGCGACTCGTTCTTGATGGCCGCAAGGCGCTCGTTCCGTTCCGTGCCGCGGCGTGGAAGGAACCCCTCGAAAACGAAGCGCTCGGACGGGAATCCGCTCACCGCCAGAGCGGCAGTGAGAGCCGATGGTCCAGGAACCACCGAGATCTCAGCTTGGACGGCGCGGGCGGCGCGGATGGCCGAAAGTCCCGGATCGGCGATGGCCGGGGTGCCCGCATCAGTAAGAAGCGCGATGGTGTGGCCGGCCCGCAATGCCTCACCGAGCTCTCGGGCCTTGTCGGCTTCGTTGCCGGCGAAATAGGAACGAAGGGGCTTCGAGATGCCGAGAGCGCTCAGCAATTTTCGAGATCGGCGGGTGTCTTCGACGTAGACCAGGTCGACGGACGCGATCGTCGCCGCCAAGCGGGCGGAAGCGTCACCCAGATTGCCGATCGGGGTGGCGCAAAGGATTAGTCGGCCGGGCATCGAGCCACGATAAATCGAGCCCCACCGGCGGTGGCTCGACGTCGATTGGCAGCTCGAGGATCGCGTCTGCGCCCCGCAGCCAAACGATCCGGCGCGGCCTGAGCCTCCTGACCTCGACGACCCGCATCCCTTGCAACCCGCAGACCCAAAGATCGCACCTCATCCCGAAGCTGTGCACCGAGCTGCTCTTGAGCAACAGGCCCCAGTCCTTTGGACTGGGCCGCAGCCCCCGCCAGCGGTCAAGAAACCCGGCTGCTTCCCGCACCGGCCCCGACCGCCACCTGTCGCCCGCCAGCTCCGGAAATCTGGCATTTGTCAAATGCTTTGCGTTGCCGCGGCGAGCGCTGTCGCCACCTGACTGATGACGTATTCCGGCGCGGCCATGACATCCCAGGCGCTGAAACGAAGGACGCGGTATCCCTCGAGGACAAGCGCGTTCTGGCTCCGACGATCCCTGCGAAAGGATTGCTGGTCGGCGTGAAAGTTGAAGCTATCGAGCTCGATGACGAGCATCACATCGTGAAACACGAAGTCGACCCGGACGATTACGCCGCCGCCTCGCCCGTGGATTCGAACCTGAGCTTCGGGGAGGTCGATACCCGCTTCCTTCAACAAGCGAAATAGCTGGGCCTCAATCTGGCTCTCCGTAAGGCCCGCCCACCCCGACCTGGTTATGAGCACCAGCCGAATCGGCCCGACGCCGTTTCGCCCTTTGCGAGCGACGCGGTGCAAAACTGAAGCGACCTCGATATCAGTTACAAGCCCCCGGCACACGCCTTCGTCCAAGCATCGCGCGGCAAACTTGACACCCCACGGAATTCCCGAGTCGACCAATGTGCGCGCCGGCGATGTGCAGGGAATGCCTTTGACGAGCTGGACGTCGGCAGGAATCAGGTCCGTGGAGCGATGGATGATGTGGCTGCGCACTGGTCGACTGCCACCCGGCACTGACACCTCGATTTGGCGAGGTCGTCGAGCCAGTTCATATAGGTGACAGGCCGTGCCGTGTGACGCAACTGCATCGGCCGACGTCGAGAAGACCGCAACGATGACCGAACGCTCCCAGGTAGCCGCCGAGCCTGCGACGACATAGACACCCTCGTATGGCCGAACGAGGCTGCCATTTCGAACTCGACGAGACAAAACACTGCTGGCTACTCCGAGATCCGTTGCTTGCTTTTTGCTGAAGGCTCCGTGCTGGGCTGCCGCTTTGGCCGTGAGGGCAAGGTAAGAAGATTCCATAGTTCTCGTTTATGACGGAAGCGGGCGACTAATTCAATCCCCTTGTCGCACCCCAAATTTGGCAGGTGAAGAACGCCTAAAACGTTCTTTGGCGCCACAGCGACGTTTTCCGTTCCGCTCGCGCCGAATAAGCAAAAAGGAGTTCCCCACGTGCCAAATTTGAGTCAAGAAGTCAGTGGAGTTGGGAGCGGCACTCGTTGCAGATGCCGCGGCCCTTGAAAGGCATGACATCTTCGGTGCGACCGCAGAAAGCGCAGGTGCTCTCCATTTTGCGGATCGTGATGCCGGTGCCTTCGATCGAGATCAGGAGCTGGTCGCCCTCGCGGATGTTGAACAGACGACGGGTTTCGGCCGGGATGACGATTCTTCCCAGGTCGTCGATCTTGCGAACGATTCCGGCTTCCACCCCCACGGGCTCCTCTGTGTGCTGGTCACCGACATTACCTTTCACGACCCTTCGCTGTAGCCTCGGGTCGAGATGGAATGGAGTTGGGTTGATACGCATTGCCATCTCCAACTCGACTCTCGTCCCGCCGCAGAGCTCCTCAACCGAGCGACCGATGTCGCGTGGGTCGTTGTACCCGGAGTCGATGCGGCTAGCAGTAGGGCCGCGCTCGAACTCGCCACCAGTTTCCCGGATCGGATCCTCGCCACGGCCGGGCTTCATCCCCACGAGGCGAAACGGTGGCCCGACGAAGAGGACGCCATCACTGAGCTCGCCAAGAAAGCCGCCGCGATAGGGGAGACCGGGCTCGACTTCTACCGCAACCTCGCCCCGCCGGATGCGCAGAAGAAGGCCTTTATCGCCCAGCTCGACCTCGCCGCCCAGCTGCAAAAACCCGTGGTGATCCACTGTCGGGACGCGTTCGCTCAGATTCATACGATCCTCGAACGGCAAGATCTCGGCACCCTCGCCGTGCTCCACTGTTGGACCGGCGGCACGAGGTGGACCAAGAGATTTCTCGACCTTGGTTGCTGGTTCTCTTTTGCCGGCCCGGTTGCGTTCGAGACCGGCGAGACCATCCGGCTCGGGGCCGCGCTGGTCCCCCCCAAACGAGCCCTGGTCGAAACCGACACCCCCTTTCTGTCGCCGCCTCCCTTCCGTCAGCAACCGAACGAGCCTGGCCGGGTGCGCCTAATTGGCGAAGCCCTGGCCGGCGTTTGGTCACTGCCAGTGAACGAGGTGGCGCGGATCACGTCTGCGAACGCCGCCACCGTTTTCAAGCGATGACCCGCACCCAGCTCCGCGAGCTTCTCGCCCGTCACGGCGTGACCCCCCGACCCACGCTGGGCCAGCATTTCCTAGCCGATCCGAATGTCGTCGACCGCGTTGTGCGAACGGCACGGGTCGAGCCGGGCCACCACGTTCTCGAGGTTGGGCCTGGAACTGGAAACCTCACGCGCGCTCTCGTCAGGGCCGGAGCGGAGGTGACGGCGATCGAGCTCGATCTGCGTCTGCAGCCGATCCTCGATCAAGAGTTGGCCGGCTTGGGGGTCACCCTGGTCTGGGCCGACGCCATGGACGTCGACTACGAAGCCCTGATTCGTCCGCCAGGCTGGAAGGTCGTCGCCAACCTGCCTTACCAAATCGGAACCCCGCTGCTGCTCGATTGGCTCCGGCTGGTGCCGGCGATCGACGCGTTCACAGTCATGGTTCAGCGCGAGGTTGCCGAGCGACTGGTCGCCGGCCCCGGCTCGCCGGCCTATGGGCTGCCGAGCGTTGTTGTTGGCCTCCACGCCACTGCCGAGTTGATTTTCAAGGTCCCGCCCCAGGTTTTCTATCCGGCGCCCAAGGTCGAATCAGCAGTCGTGCGGTTGCTGCGTAAACCCGCCTCATCCAAGACAGAGGAGGCGATCAGGATCGCCACGGCCGGCTTTGGTCAGCGACGCAAGATGCTCCGCGGTTCCCTGGCTGGGATGTTCGACCAGCCGAGCGAGACGATTTCGAAAACCGGCATCGACCCTCGGCAGCGGGCCGAGGACCTCGGCCCGGCCGACTTTCTTCGCTTGGCCGAGGCGCTGTGAGCGTCTGGGAGTCGCCCGCCAAGGTCAACCTCAGTCTCGAGGTCGGGCCGCCAGAAGCGACGGGGTACCACCCGTTGCGCTCGTTGGCGATGTGTCTCGATTGGTGCGACCTCATCCGCTTCGAAGAAGCGGATGAGGACCAGCTCGTCATTCGAGGTGCCGATCTGCCAGACGGAGGTGAGAACCTGATCTGGAAAGCCATCTCGAGCAAACGCAAGCCCGAAGGCCGTCCGCAGCTCTCTATCGAGCTCGAGAAGTCGATCGCCGTCGCCGCCGGGCTCGGGGGCGGTTCGAGCAATGCCGCCGCCGCGCTAATGGCGTGGGCGGATCTCAACGGAACCGCGGTAACAACCGACGATGCAGCCGCGATCGGGGCGGATGTGCCCTTTTTTCTCGCCGGCGGTTTGCGGTTGCTCGAGGGATATGGCGAGCGGCTCACCAAGGTGAAGGCACAGCCCGAGCTGGCGATGGCGATCGTGGTCCCACCCTTTGAGCTGGCAACGGCCGACGTCTATCGGGCCTGGGACCGGGCCGGGGAGCCAAAAGGCAAGAGCCTCGACGGCCGGCAACTTCCCCCGCCGCTACGCGGCCTCGGTCCGCTTCGCAACGATCTCACCCCGGCGGCGATCGAGCTGCAACCCGAGCTGGGTGACTTCATCGACGACCTCCGCGAGCGGTGGGGCCAGCAAGTCTTGATGAGCGGATCGGGACCGGCCTTGTTCAGTTGGTTTGCTGATGCTGGAGAAGCTGAAGGGGCGCTGGCCGCTGCCCCGAAGGAAGCACGGGCCGTCCGCGCTGCGAGGTTCCGCCCGCTGGGAGTCGACCGAGTGGAGTGAAACTAGGTTGCCTCGCCTCGGTACCGCCCAAGTTCCTCCCTGTCGGACAGCCGCCGACGCCGACGTCGCCTACGCGCCCAACCGAAGATCTCATCGGCGATGACTGCGATCAGAGCAGTGGTCAACAACAGAATCGGAAGTGGAACGGTGTACTCCGCGCCGAACAATTGAACCGGGACGTCCGTCGGGTTCTGCACGACAAACACAACGAAAACTATGGCGGCCACAAGGAAAACGGCCAACCCCCACGAGAATCCGGAGTCGGATCTCTTACGATTTGTCTCTGGAGCTAGATCCGGCTCCTTCTGGAACTCGTCGCCTTCCGTCATGCGGCATTTTACATCGGACTTTGAATCCGTTTTCGGTTAACGCCGGCCGAGAGCCGGCGTTAACCGAAAGGTCCGTCAGCGCTGTGGGATTCTTATCAGCAGCAGTTGCCCGCCTTCGCGCTTGTACGTGAAGTCGGGCTGGCCGTCTCCGTTGTTGTCGTCGCCAGGTGCTCTCTCGATCCATAGGGTGTGGGCCTGGACGTCAATCAGAAAGCTCCCGGGCCCAAAGGCAGCCGAGGCATCAATGATGCCGCTCGATTCCCAGGCTCCCCAGTTTCCTGGGGCCCGGCCATCGACGTCGGTTGGGCCGCCGTCGGCCGACTGGTTGACCTTGGCCACCACTTGGGGAGCACCGGCAAAAGGAATCAGCCAAAGCCGAGCCGTGGTGGCGGCCGGATCCGTCGAGCCCGCGGGGAACTGCTGATTTGATCCCGGGTCCTCCGTGATTAGCAGTCCGCTTGGGATGGTCTCGAGGTTGTCGGGCTGGTGGACCTCGCCCACGGTCTTGACCGGGTTGTCGTCTCCTTCCACAAAAATGGAGAGGGAGGACACTTTGGTCGGGTCGCGGGGATCGAAGACCATCTTCCAGACCCGACCGTTGGTCGAGAGCCCAGGCACGGGGTCGCCGACCGTTCCTCGTCCCGAATCGGCGATGTAGACGACGTTGCCCATACCGGGGCGCTTGTCGTAGGCCATATCTTCAACACGGACAAATTGGAATACGTTGTTCAAATCGCTCCAGTACTCGAGCACCCACTGCGGTCCATCGACCCCCAATGGGGTGGCGAAGCGGGGGTCTCGTTGCCAGCTCCCGTCGTTGGGCGGCGGGGGATATCCCAAGTCGGCCGCTTTCACTTCGGAACCGTCGGGGTTGAGACCGGTGGCGACAGTCTTGGGAACCTTGATGAAGTGTCCGGTTATCGACATGGTCGAGCCAGGCACGAAATCGTAGTAGTCGGTGACCCTCGGCGAATCGGACACGAATGCCCACAAATCTCCCTCGTCGGCGAGGAGAGCATCTGTGTTCGCGGCGATGTACGAATAGAGCTGAGATTGAGCAGGTACCGAGGTGACGGTCAAGGGTCCGCCGGCGGGAATGGTGAGGGCACCACTCGTGAAGGTGTCGTCCCCAGACAGCACGACCGGATATCCATAGCCCGGCACCGGAAGGCTGTTCTCGTGGTTATGTCGACCCATCCCGTAGATCGAGTGGTATTCCCCACTTCGGATATCGAGGGCGACTACCAGTCCGGCTTCCTCTTCGGCCGGATCACCCGGAACCGGTGGCCAAGAGTCCTCTTGGCGGTAGACGTAATCGGGGCTCTCCTCATTTGTAAACAAGACATCGCGAGTAAAGCCCTCGGCTGCGGTAGCCAGATAGCTCGAGCAAAAGCGCTGGAAGCCAGCGCTGCTATCGATCACGAACGTTCCCTGCAATACCCCGGCCGTTTGCTGGTTGAGAATCAAACGGCTGACCTGGGCGTTGTCGAAGTCGTTCTCGCCGTTGCTCTCAGTCGGAGCGGCCGGAACATATGGAAACGGCACCTTGCTCGTTTCATGGTTGACATACACCTCGACCCCACCCTGAGAACGTAACCGAAATGCGATTCCATCAGGAATCGCCTCGAAGCGATACCCGCTCGAGAGGACGTCTCCCACTGTCAATAGTGGCGTGATCTGCACCCGCGGCATGACCGCGTCGAGCATCGACGGCCTTTCGGTTTTGAATCCGGCCTGACCTTGTTGGTCCGGGGCAGCCGCCGCGGTGGTTGACAAGACCAGTAACGCGCCGAACAGCGCGCTCACCACCCGAAATATGGGTCTGGATTTCACATCTGCTCCTTCCCTTCGATTGCTTCCGCCTCCACTCACTGGAGCGTCGCCCAGTTTGACAGAACGCGAGGCTCCGGGTCGCCGAGTCTTTGCTTTGTTAGGCGTCGTTTTCAGGCGCCGGGCAGGCCTCCGCCAGAGTGCCGAACGCGCCGATCGACTCGAGGCTTGGGTATCCTGAGGCCGCCGTGAACCTGCCATTCGCCCGGCGCTTGATGGCTCCCGGTTAAATAGCACTCAGCTTCCCCTTGGGGGGTGGTGTAACCGGTAGCACAACGGACTTTGAATCCGTTAGTCGGGGTTCGAGTCCCTGCCCCCCAGCTTGAACACGAAAGCCTTTCGTTGAGCCTCACCGCGGTAGTCCTGGCCGCGGGCCAGGGGGTTCGAATGAAGTCCAGCCTGCCCAAGGTCCTCCACCGCATCGGCGGCCGGACGCTGCTTGATTGGGTGCTGGCGGCGGTGGAGGAAACGAAGCCCGAGCGGATTCTGGTCGTGGTCGGCCACGGCGCCGAGCTCGTCACGGCCGGCCTTCCGGACAAGGTCGAAGCCGTTCATCAACCCGAACAGCTCGGCACCGGCCACGCCGCCGACCTCGCCCTGTCCCGTCTCGACGCTCTCACCGACGACGACACCGTCCTCATCGTGTACGGCGACATGCCGCTGCTCACCTCCCAGTTGCTCGCGACCGCGGTCGCCGCCCGCGACGGCCATGCGGCGAGCCTGGTTGCCTTCGAGGCTGCAAATCCCAGTGGATACGGCCGGGTTCTCCGCGCTCGCACCGGCCAGCTCGAGCGAATTGTCGAGGAGAAAGACGCGAGCCAGGAAGAGCGCAAGGTGACCGAGGTCAATGCCGGGGTCTACGCGTTTGCGGCTGCCAAGCTTCGTCGGGCGTTGTCCTCCTTGGAAAGCAAAAACGCCCAAAACGAGTACTACTTGCCCGACGTGTTGCCGATAATGACGAACGATGGAGGTGTTTCGATCGTGAGCGCCGACGCGGCCGAGGTGGCCGGGGTCAATTCGCACGACCAGCTAGCCGAGGCGGAAGCAGAGATCAGGGGTCGCATCAACGCTGATTGGCAGCGCCAAGGCGTTTGGATGCAAGACCCAAGCCGGGTTTATATCGAACCCACTGTCAGGCTCGCCGCCGGAGTTCGCCTCTATCCGGGAGTCCATCTCGAAGGCGCCACGGCGGTGGCGGAAGGGGCAGTCATCGGTCCCGACGTCTTTGCGGTCGACAGCGCGATCGGCTCGGGAAGCCGGGTTTGGTATTCCGTGCTGCGGTCGGCTGTCGTAGGAGATGAGGTTGAGGTGGGGCCGTATGCTTCGCTTCGACCCGGCACCGTCCTCGAGAAAGGGTCCAAGGCCGGAACCTTTGTCGAGATGAAAAACACCCGCGTGGGTGAAGGGGCCAAAGTCCCGCATCTGGCGTACATGGGAGACGCCACGGTCGGTGCCCGCACCAACGTCGGCGCCGGCACCATCACCTGCAATTACAACGGTTACGAGAAGTTCCCCACCACGATTGGCGCCGACGCCTTCATCGGTTCGGACACCATGCTCGTTGCCCCCGTCAACATCGGGGATGGGGCTGTCACCGGTGCGGGCTCGGTGATCACCCACGACGTCGAGCCGGGAGCGTTGGCGGTTGAACGTGCGGAGCAGAAAGCGATCCCCGGCTACGCTCAGAAGCTGAAAGATCGCTACCCAGGCAAGAAACACTGATGGATGTTGTCAGCCGCAACCGGATGATGCTTTTTACTGGGGGGGCGAACATTCCCCTCGCTGAAGAGGTGGCTGAGCAACTGGCGGTGCGCTTGGGGAACCTTCATCGCGGCACCTTTGCCAACGGCGAGATTTACGTCCGGCCTATCGACAGCGTGCGGGGAGCCGACTGCTTCGTGATGCAAAGCCATTCGTCTCCCATCAACGACAACATCATGGAGCAACTGATCACGATCGATGCCTTGCGGCGCGCCTCTGCTCGGCGTATCACCGCCGTCATGCCGTTCTATGGCTATTCGCGGCAGGACAAGAAAGTGCTCCCGCGCGAACCGATCACTGCCCGTCTCATGGGCGATCTATTCATGACTGCGGGCGCGGATCGCCTCGTCTCTGTCGATCTCCACTCCGGCCAGTTGCAGGGATATGTTCCCCACTTCGATCACCTCACGGCGCTGCCGATCATCACCGACTATCTGCGGGAGCGCCTCTCCGGCCCAACGACGATCATCTCCCCGGACGCCGGCGGTGTGAAACGGGCCGAGAAGTATGCCCGCCGTCTCGACGGGACCGTCGCCTTTGTCTACAAGCGGCGCGACCCCGACCACCACAACGTCTCCAACGCCCATGAGGTTTCGGGCGAGGTGGACGGGAGACACGCCATCATCGTTGACGATATGATCGACACGGCCGGCACCGTCACGAACGCCGCCGAGCTGGTGCGCGAACGCGGCGCTCTCTCGGTGCGAATCGCCGCCACCCATGCCATCTTGTCGGACCCTGCCATCGATCGGATCAAGAACTCACCGGTAGAAGAAGTCATCGTCACCAACACCCTGCCGGTGCCCGAGGACGCGTTGCGTCTCGACAAGATCAAGGTCCTCTCGGTGGCCTCGATCGTTTCTGAGGCGCTCCATGCCATCTTCACCGAAAGCTCGGTTTCCGAGATCTTCCTCGGCGACAACACCTAGCCGTTAGCGGCTCGTTCCGATTGCGCCCGCTACGACCCCCATTCGGGGAGGAGCAGCAACTCGCCGGGAAAAATCAGGTCCGGGTCACCTGAACGGATTCGGCTCTGGTTGGCGGCGATGACCGCCAGCCAGTAGGGAGCAATGTCGGCGTCGGTGACTTTGTTGTCCCGAAGTTCTCGCAAGCGGCGCTCGGCCAGGAGCCACATGCTGTCGCCACGTTGCACCGTCACCTCGATCTCCCCCACAGTCGTGGCAACGGCGGTCTGGCGCGGATTCTCGATCGGGAGGTAGAGGGTGTCGACCGGTCGCAGCACCGTGATTGAAAGCGGCTGGGTGGTGGTGGTGGCGGTGGTGGTCGTCGTTGTTATTCTGGGATCGCCCGCTGGGACCGGAACGTAGCCGGGCGCAACCGAGGCGCTGGCGCTCGAGGTGGACAACGCGATCACCAGGCTCGAGGCGACACTGCGCTCGATCAACCTTCGCAGTGGCCGCCAGGTGACCCACGAGATCGCGCGAATCGCCGCCGGGACTGCAGTGAGATAGACGAGGATAAGCAGCACCCCCGATCCCAATAGCCAGTAGGCGATGGTCAACCCGACCAGGCGGGCCAAGGTTCCCAGGGCCAGCTCCAACGGCCCGGTTTGAAGGGAGGCGAGCGGGTAGTAGTCGGCGAGCCGGTGCAGGAAAACCACTGCCGCAATTAGGGCAACGATCACGACCCCGAGCGGCAACCGCCTTCTCATCAGTGGGAATCTATAGATCTCAGGGCTGCTGGGAAAGGGGTCTACGATGAAACGCCCCTCCCTCTTGATTCGTTAAGGAGTCAGTTTGCTAGTCAAAGTCGGAATCGCGGAGAGCAACCGGGTCATTGAGATCGAAACCGAGGACCCCGAGGCTTTCCGCGCCATCATCGAAGAAGCCTTTAGCCAGGCTCGAAGTGTCATGTGGTTCGAGGACACTAAGCGCCGCTTGGTCGGAGTCCCCGTCCCGCGGCTGGCGTACGTCGAGATCGAACAGGACGGTGGAGTCCGCCAGATTGGATTTGGACGGGCGACTAGCTGAGCGGGCTTAACCGGCTCGGCGGCGACGTTCGGCCAGCCACCGCTTGCGAAGCCGACGACGCTCGTCTTCGGCATAGCCACCCCAAACCCCGGATTCCTGGTTGGACTCGAGGGCGTATTGGAGGCAATCTTCGGCCACGCTGCAGCCGAGGCAAATCTCTTTGGCGGCGGCGATTTGGTCGATAGCGGGTCCGGTGGACCCAATGGGAAAGAACAGGCTTGGCTCGGAGTCGCGGCAGGCAGCCAGTTCCCTCCATTCAGTGGTGGTGATCGTCACCATCGTGGTAGTCATTCGACGGGTCCTCACTTTGTGAATCGTTTCACAAGATAGGCCATATCGAGCGAAACGGTGATTGTGATTTGAACGACAAGTACGGTAACAACCCCCCTTGTCCCCCGCAACGAATTTCGATAGTCAATTTCCGCGAACCCTGGGTTCGTATCCGTGTACAACCCGGATACCGGCCCAGAGAACGGGGGACTAGTCAGTGCGGGTGGTGGGGCATAGGGGATGGGCGGCGCGATATCCGGACAACCGTCTCGAGGGGATCTTGGCAGCCCGGGCGGTGTCGTCGATGGTCGAAGTCGATGTCCGCCGGACGTCGACAGGCGAGCTGGTCCTCTCCCATGATCCCGTTGACGACGACCAACACCTGGTCCGTCTCGGTGAATTGCTGGTCGAGATCGGCGACTTTCCGCTCAACATCGAGATCAAGAACTTTCCCGGCGAGCCGGGCTTCGAGCCCCATCACGAAACCGGGTTGGCAACTGCCGCCCAAGCTCGCCCCTTCGACCTCCTGACCTGTTTCTTCTGGCCGACCGTCGACGAGATCCATCGCAACTATCCCGACGTCTCGACAGGCGTCGTGGTTGACCGCGATTGGGACCTGGAGCTCGCCGCAACCCATGCCCTTGTCCTTGGCCATCGCTTTCTCGTCCCCCACTGGTCGCTGGCGCTCGCCCACGCCGAAACCACCAAGCAAGCGGTCGGCCAAGGGCTCGAAGTCGTCGTCTGGACCCTAAACGACCCTGGTCAGGTCCCAGAGTTGGCCAGCCTCGGGGTGAGCGCCATCATTACCGACGACCCCGGCACCATGACCGCAGCGCTGGAAGGACCGATGTGACGATCGAGGAAGAACTCAAGGCCGAGCTCAAGGACGCCATGAAGGCGCGCGATCCCCGTCGACGCGACGTCATTCGAATGATCGACTCTGAGGTCGCCTTGGCCCGGACGGCAGCTGGCTTCGAGGGTGAGGTCGACGACGAGCTTTACCGCAAGATCATTGCCTCGTATTCCAAAAAGATGGACAAGGCCCGGATCGAGTTCGAGGAAGCCGGCGAGCGCGGGCGCGAGATGGCAGAGAAGCTGGCCTGGGAGGTCGAGTTTCTGAGTCGCTGGCTGCCCACGAAACTCGGCGAAGCCGCCACCCGCGATCTCGTCAAAGCCGCTATCGCCGATTTGGGCGTGGCCGGCGATCTCAAGGCCTCTGGCCGAGTGATCGGCTCTGTCATGAAGAGCCATAAGGACCAAGTCGACGGCGGCCTGGTCAATCGATTGGTCGCCGAGGAGCTAGCCGCCAGCCCAACCTAGGGCGACGTTCACTCACCTCGACGGTTGGCAACTTGTCGATGTCGGCCAGCGGCCACTCACTGCGCCTGATCCTCTTGGATCAAAGTGCCCCCGGCGGTCACGCGATAAACGACCTGGATCACATGGATATCTGTTTGCCAGGTTCCGACGAAGGAGTGGAGGCCGAGGGCCTCGCCGACCTGGGGGCGCAGGCCAGTCTCTTCGAAGAACTCGCGCTCGAGACCAGCGACCGGCTCCTCGCCCCAATCGAGTCCCCCGCCGGGGAGCGTCCAGTAGCCCGCGTCCAGCGCGACCACGCTCAGCCGAGTCAACAAAACCGCGCCGTCGTCGATGGCGAGGCCGTAAACCCCGAGGCGAAATCGCCGGCCCAGTTCGTCGACCAACATGGCGCCAGTATGACCCCGGTCTATCAGCCGATGCTGGCAACGCCGCATCCGCAGCCGTTCACCTCGGAGGAATGGTGGTTCGACCTGAAATGGGACGGATTTCGCTGCCTGACCTACATCGACGGCGAGCGCGTCCAGCTTCGCTCCCGCAACGGCAACGACCTCGCTCACCGTTTTCCGGAGCTGCGCTCGATTCGCGCCTCGGAGCCAGTGGTGCTCGACGGCGAGATTGTCGCGATGGGCGAGGACGGCAAGCCTTCGTTCTTTCTCCTCGGCTACCAACCGCCCCAACTCGTGGTCTTTGACCTGCTGCATCGTGACCGCTCGCTTGTCAGCATTCCGCTCGAGGAGCGCTGGGATCAGCTCAACGCGGTCGAACTGTTCGGTCCGATCACCCGCTCCCAGCCAACCTCAACGGAGGGAGAAGCGCTCTTCGAGGTGGTCAAAGCGAGTGGGCTCGAAGGAGTAGTGGCCAAGCGCTCGGGCTCTAAGTATCTACCGGGAAGGCGGTCACCCGATTGGCGCAAGATCGTTGCCCGTTCGCAGCTGAACGCAGTTGTCGGTGGGTATCTGCGCGGCACCCGGGGAAGTTTCGGGTCATTGCTCCTCGGGCTTTACGAGGGCGATCGACTCCTCGTCGCCGGCTCCGCCGGCTCGGGCCTCGACAACCGCTCCATCGCCGAGCTGTGGCCGGTGCTGCAGTCACTCGAGCGGCCGACCTCCCCGTTTGCCGAGCACGCCGATTTCATGGGGGAGCCGGTCTGGGTGGAGCCCCGGTTGGTGGCCAGGATCGAATACCGCGAATGGACCCCGGTGCGACGACTGCGGGCTCCGGTCTTCAAAGGAATTGTCCATGACCTCGACCCGGCCGACGTCACTTGGGCGAACGAAGCGCCGGATCTCTAGCCGGCTTTGCGCTTCTTGGTGGCTTCGACGCTCGCCTTCAACGCTTCGAGCAGGTCGACGACCTTCGTGGGCTCAGGGCTTTCCGGGGCCACGATCTCCTGGCCTTCGATCTTCTTCTGCGCCGCCTCTTCGATCGCTTCCCGCGTGAGGTCCTTGTAATCCGCCGCCTCGAAGGGATAGGTGAGGCCGTCGATGAGCATCTCTGCCATCTTCACCTCTTCGGGGCGGACGTCGGCCTTGAGGTCGAGCTCCTCGAACTCGGCCTCACGGATCTCGTCCGGCCAGTACATCGTCTCCATCACCAGCACTCCGTCTTTAGTCCGGAGGGTGGCGAGGGTTTGCTTGTCGCGAATCGCCACCTTGCAGATGCCGACCCGGCCCTTTGAGTTCAACGCGTCGAGCAGGATGCGATACGCCTTGATCCCGGTCTTCTCCGGGGCGAGGTAGTAGGACGACTTGTAATAGATCGGGTCGATCTCGTCCTCGTCGACGAACTGCACCACGTCGACCAAACGGTTCTTGTCGCCGGCGGTCGCCGCTTCGAGCTCCTCCTCGGTGAAGATGACGTACTGCCCCTTCTCTACTTCGTAGCCCTTGACGATCTCCTCCCAGGCGACTTCCTCGCCGTCGACTTCGGCCACTCGCTTGTAGCGGATGGGCGAGCTGTCCTTCTCCCGCAGCATCTTGAACTTGGGAGTTTTCGACTCGGTAGCGGTGTACATGGCCACCGGGATCGTGACCAGACCGAAGGAAACGGCCCCTTTCCACATTGCTCTTGGCATCAGCGAATTGTAATCCCGGACGGGGCTTCTTCGCCTAGCGACGGCGCCGCGAACGTTTCCGGGAAGGGGTGACCTCCCTGAGCAGAATCGGTTGCTCCCCGCGCAATACCGGCCCCGCCTCGTCGGTCAAAGCCAGAGTCCCGTACTCGCCCTGAGCTTCGAGCACGCCGAGAGCGATGAGTCTCCGGAACACCGCTCGCCACTGTTCTTCGCTGAGGTCGGTTCCGATTCCGAAAGTCGAAAGCTCGTCGTGGCGGTTGGCGATCACCCTTTCCGAGCGCTTCCCGACCAAGAGCTCGATGTGATACGCAAACCCGTAAGCGACCGCACGGCCCCCGCCGTGTCGAACCCTGATTACCGAGGAAAGGGCTTTGCGGGCCGCCTCGGTGGCGTCCCAAGTAGTCGGCGGGTCGAGACAGTTGTCACAATTGCCGCAGGGTTTTGATTCCTCGCCGAAGTAGGAGAGCAGCTCGACCCGCCGGCAGGTATGGGTCTCGACCAGGGCGAGCAGGGCATCGAGCTTGTGGCGCTGGATTCGCTTCCACTCCGCCTGGGCCGTGTTCTCGGCGATAAGCCGCCGTTGCTGGACGACGTCGCCGAGTCCGTAGACCATCCAGGTCTCCGCTGGGAGCCCATCGCGTCCGGCCCGCCCGGTTTCCTGGTAGTAGCTCTCGATGTTCTTGGGCAAGTCGAGATGGGCGATGAAGCGGACCTCAGCCTTGTCGATCCCCATCCCGAAGGCGATGGTTGCCACGATCACGATGCCGTCGTTGAGCGCGAAGACGTCTTGGTTGACGCTGCGGGTGTGCTGGTCGAGCCCGGCGTGATAGGGGAGGGCCGGCACCCCGGCGGCGAGCAGCCACCCGGTGACCGTCTCCACCTTCTTACGGGTCGAGCAATAGACGATGCCAGCCTCGCCGCGATGCGACTTCATAAAGTCGACCAGCTGGGGTTGCGCTTTGGTTCGTTCGACCACCGTGTATCGAATGTTGGGGCGATCGAAGCTGGCGATGAACCGACGGGCGGACTCGAGCCGGAGCCGCTCGACGATGTCCTCCCGGGTTTGCTCGTCGGCGGTAGCTGTGAGGGCGACCCGGGGAACAGTGGGGTAGCGATCGGCGAGGAGCGCCAGCTTCAGGTATTCGGCGCGAAAGTCGTGACCCCAATGGCTCACACAGTGGGCTTCATCGATGGCGAAGAGGCTGAGACCGCTGGTGTCAACTAGGCGATCAAGCTGGTAGAGAAACCCCTCCTGGGTCACGCGTTCGGGGGCGGCATAAAGAATGGAGAGCTCGCCGGCTCGGAGCCGAGTTTCCACCTGTTGGGACCCGGTCCGAGAGAGGCTTGAGTTCAAAAAGGCGGCGTGGACTCCAGCCGTCTCGAGGGCGTTGACCTGATCCTGCATCAGGGCGATAAGTGGACTTACCACGATCGTCACCCCGAGCCCGGCTCGATGGCGGACGATCGCCGGAACCTGATAGCAGAGGCTCTTACCGCCCCCGGTCGGCATGAGAACGAAGGCGCTGCCTCCGCCGGTGACGTGGTCGATGATCTCGGCCTGCTCGCCCCGAAAAGCTTCATAACCGAAAACCTCGCGCAGGACCGCACGAGGGGTGTCGTCAGTCGCTCGGTACAATTTCTGGTCCTGGCCCTCGTAGCTCAGGGGATAGAGCACTGGCCTCCGGAGCCAGGTGCGCAGGTTCGAATCCTGTCGAGGGCGCTGCTAGACGATCCTGACCCACCCGTGAGGGTCTTCTGCCTTGCCGACGTGGATCTCGGTCAGGGCTTCTTGCAGACGCATTGTGTTGGTGCCCACTTCGCCGTTGCCAACGGTGATCTCCTCGCCCTTGTGGATGAAGGTGCCGACCCCGGTGAGGACTGCGGCGGTTCCGCAAAGAGCTGCCTCTCCCTCCCATGAAAGAACCTCGTCGACGGTGAGCGGCCGCTCCTCGACGCGATAACCGAGGTCGCGGGCCAAGGTGAGGGTCGAGTCGCGGGTCACCCCGTGGAGGTAGGCATCGGTGAGGGGCGCGGTCACCACCGATTCATCGTCGACGAGCAGAAAGTTCGTCGCACCGGTCTCCTCGACCAGCCCGTCGGGGGCAAACAGGACCTGGTCGGCGCCGAGATCCTCGTGCGCAGCTACGACCGTGCGTAACGCACTGACATAGTTCGCTCCGGCTTTGGCCATCCCGAAGGCGGCAGTTGACCGTCGGGTCTCTTCTTCGATGAGGATTCGCAGCGGCCTTTTCCCACCGGCGAAGTAGTCACCCACCGGTGAGGCAATGACGAAGAATTCCCCGGACACCGGTGGATGGGCGGCGGCCCCGATGTTGACCTCGGTGCCAATGAGGGTGGGGCGAAGGTAAAGGCTGCCCGGAGGGTCGGGAATCTCGTCGCGATTGGCCTTGACTACAGCCTCGACCATCTCGATGGTGAGGCTCTCCGGCGGCGGTGGCAGACACAGCATCTTTGCGCTCTCGACGAGCCGATCGGCATGGGCATCAAGCCGGAAGATCCGAGCCGAATCGTCGGTGCCCCGATGCGCCTTGAGCCCTTCGAAACAACCCGAGGCGTAGTGAAAGATGTGGGCGCCGGGGTGGAGCGAGTACTCCTTGATCTTGTGGACCGTCCAGTCCGAGTACTTCCCCTGCTCGAACCTAGCCGACGCCATCTGCGGCGAGAAGGCAGTTCCGAACGGTGCTGGAGCCATAAGACGGTGAGCGTAACGCCTTCCAATTCTCGCGCATCAAACGCGACCTATTCGGTTGCGTTTGATGCGCGAAAACGGGAGGGTTCCCCTCCAAAGGAGGAGCGCCCAGAAGACGCCGCCGACCAGAAGGCCGATGATCGTGGTCGGCACCGATCCGAGGCCGACGCGGCTGACAAAGCCTTCGATGAGACCGGCGACAACGAGCCACGGAACGGTGCCACCGGCGATGCGGAAGGCATTGGCGGCTTCAGTGGTGAGCGCTTCGCGCCGGGTTTGCTTGCCCGGCCGCAGCATCGCCCAACCAAGACTGAGGCCCGCCGCCCCACCGATGACGATGCAGGTCAGCTCGAGGACGCCGTGGGCGGCGATAGCGGCAAGCATCACCTCACCATTCCCGGCCCCTAGCGCGAGGCCGCTCACTCCGCCGAGGATCAGCCCGTTCAACAAGAGCAAGTAGCCCGTGCCGAGGCCAAACGTGATGCCGAGCGCAAAAGCGGCCAAGGTCACGCGGATGTTGTTGACCATCACGAACGTCGAGAACCCGGCCAGCCCGACGACACCCCTGCCCTGGTCGGTCGACTGTTCCTCGGTGACCCAGAGGAACTCGGGCGGCACCACCGAAGTGACCGCGTTCGGGTCGGCCAAGCCCCACAGCATTCCGATCAGGCCAGGGCCAAGCAGCGCAACCGCCGCCACGGCGAGGAGGCGCCTGCGGGCCCACAGCAGCTGCCAGTAACCGTCGGCGAAGAAGGCGACGAGCGACTCGCGCCGAGATTGCCGCTCGTAGACGAGCGCGCGCGACGACACGGCCAACTTCTCCAGCCGCCCGACCAGCGGGTCGCCAGGGAAATGGCGTCGGGCAATCGCAAGGTCGGCGGCGACGCCGCGATATCCGGAGGCGAGCGCTCGGATGTCGGCGAGAGCGAGCTTTTCGGGTCGTTTGCCGGCGGCGGAGATGAGTGACTGCAAACGGTCCCAACGAGCCTGGCGGTCTTCTACGAAACTATTTAGCTTCATCACGTGCAGCTTGACGACCAGCTCAAGATCAGGACTCCGGAAGGAGTTGAGCTGAGCCTCACGCTAGCCGGGCTCGGTTCGCGGATCGTTGCCACCATGCTCGACGCCGTCATCCAGTTCGTGGTGATTCTGATTTTCATCGTCGCGGCCGCGCTACTCCCGGGAGAGATGGGCGATCTGGGTTTCGGTTTGGTTGCTCTCTTCGTGTTTCTTCTCTTCTTCGGTTACCCGATCCTTTTCGAGGTTCTCGACGGCGGCCGGTCGATCGGCAAGAGGGCAGCAGGGCTCCGAGTCGTGAGACTCGATGGCGGCGCAGTCGGCTTCGCTGCAGCAGCGATACGCAATGTGTTGCGACTGGTCGACATCCTTCCCGGCGGCTACGCAGTGGGGGCGATTGCGATTGTTGCCAACTCGAGGAATCAGCGATTGGGCGACATGGCCGCGGGCACAGTGGTGATTCGCGAGAGGACCGCAACGACCCCGGTGACTGTTGCCCCCCTGCCGCCGGGAGCTGTTCGCTACGACGTCACGAGAATCTCTCAAGAGGACGTGGCGCTGATCAGACGCTACTTCGCGAGACGGGACACGCTGGCGTCAGATCGTCGACAGCAATTGGCCAGCACCATCGCTCAGCGTCTTGCCGTCAAGGTGGCGCTTGCCGAACCGGCGACCAACCCTGAGGAATTGCTGGCGACCATCCTCCATCAAAAAGCGGGCGGCTAGTTCCGAAGCGTTACCGTTCGGCTTCATGGAGTCCTTCACCCTGCGGCCACTTGGAATTCCCGAGATCATCGATGCTGCCATCCGCATCATCCGGCGGCGTACGCGCCCATTGGTCACGATCGCCGCTGTCGTCTTAGTTCCGATCGCCATCGTGCAGTATTTCATCAGCCGGTCGCTGCAGGCGGGCGTCGCCGGACTCCAAACCATTTCCCCCTCCGCCGACCCCAACGAGGTGTTCGAGCAGATGATGGAGAGCCTAGGGCCCCTGCTCGTCGTCAACCTGACCACCGGCGCCATAGGTTGGTTGGCGCAACTGCTGGTGTTGTTGGCCCTGACCAAGGCCATCGTCGACATCTATCTGGACCGCCCTCCGGAGTGGAAAGAGTCGCTCAGGTACGGCCTCCGCCGGCTTCCCGCCGCGATCGGCGCCTCCGTCATCGCGTTCATTCCCTTATTGGTGGGCTTCCTGCTGTATGTCTTGCCTGGTGTCGCCCTGGCCACCCTTTGGTCATTGACCGGAGTGGCGATTGCGGCCGAAGGCAGGGGGCCCGGTGCGGGGCTTTCCCGTTCCTTCGATTTGGTCAAGAAGCGTTTTTGGCCGATGCTCGGCGTTCTCATCCTCTCGATCCTGATCACTGTCGTGATCGGGTTGGTCATCGGGTTGGTCATCGGCGCAGCGACCATCGCCACTCCCACAATCCAACTCGAGGTGCAAACACTGCTCAGCACCGCGATCAGCATCTTCACCACACCGTTTACGGCAGCGATCCTCACGGTGGCCTACTTCGATCTGCGGGTTCGACTCGAGGGTTTCGACCTCGAGCTCATGGCCCAAAGCACCACTGACAGCCCGGTGCCGCCTGCACCCGAAGCGCCCGTTTTCCCACCACCTCCGGACGACAATGACCCGTTTGGGCTCGGTCGTCCCGGCGGTCCATGACGATCGACCCCGAACGCGTCCGTCAGGAGATCGATCGCATCCTTTCGGCAGCCAAGTATCAGGGAGCGAGGCCGAATCCGATCGGCGACTGGTTGACGCGTTTCTGGTTTCGAGTTATCGATTGGCTCGACCGTCTCATCTCAGCGGTGCCCGGCGGGCCGCGAGTGTTCTTTGGCATTCTGGCGTTGTTGGTGATCGCGGCGGCGGTTTGGGCAACTCTGCGTCTCGGTGAGCGACGAAATCGGCAAATCGAAGCCTTCGACCTTGCCCGTATCTCAGCTGAGCGGGGGCTTGATCCCGAAGAGCTCGAGGCTTCAGCCGCGGCCGCCGCGGCCAGAGGGGACTTTCGCGAATCGGTCCGGCTCCGCTTCATCGCCGGATTGCTGCGACTCGATGCCAAGCAAGTGATCGACTTCACGCCGGGCGTGACCAGCGCCGAAGTGGCGGCTACGCTCCGCCGCCCCGGGTACGACGAGCTCGCCCTGACCTTCGATGCCATCGTTTACGGGGATGAGCTCGCCGGTCCACCGGATGAAAGAGCCGCGGTTGAGGGTTGGCGAGAGCTCTTGGAATCCGTGTGAGAAGCACCACGCTCACCGCCGAGGGCCGCATGCTCCGCCGTTGGCTGGTCGGGGCCGCGATTGCGATCATCCTCTTCAATCTTGTGAACCTCGCCCTCCGCGCGCTTCGACCGACCGAGGAAGTCTTCGCTCCGCCAGGCTCGAGCTATGGGACGAATGCCGATGCGTCCCTTGCCTGGGATGAGCTCCTCGACGCGCTCGGATTTCGCACCACCCGCCTCGAGCAGCCGCTCTCTACCGTCCAGCTCGGGTCCGGCCGGCTCGGGACCGACGACACCTTGGTGATCATGGAGCCAGGGTTTTGGCAGCCGGAGCCCGCCGACATTGATCGGCTTCAGGAGTTTCTCGAAGGGGGAGGACGATTGGTGCTCGGTGGGCAGATGCCGGATGAGCTCATCGACGGTCTTTTTGAAGTACCACCAACCTACGACTTCGATGGCCCGACTACGTCGACAGTTCTGGTCGGAAGCGAGGTGACGGAGGGAGTTCGATCGATCACCGGCCCGGGGTTCGGGGTGTTCGACGATCCCGGAAGCGGGATTGGTCTCATGGGCAATGCATCTCAGGTTTTGCTTCTGGCGCAGAGCCTCGGACAGGGCAACATCTTCTATGTCGCCGATGCCGCAGTCTTTTCCAATCGGTTCATAGGCGAATCCGACAACGCATTGTTGGCAGTGAACCTCGCCGGAGGACGGAGAGTCGTGTTCGACGAGTACGTCCATGGCTTCGGAGGCGAGGGCTTTTGGCAGAACGTGCCGGGCAGGTGGCAGGTAATGATCTGGCTGCTGGGTCTGGCGCTGTTGGTTTGGATGGTTGCCGTCGGCCGCCGATTCGGTCCGCCCGAAAGGGTACGGCGCGACTTGCCACCGGAACGGCGAACCTATGTCGATTCCCTGGGGGGGCTCATGGCCCGAGCGAAGCAGCCCGAGGCGGCACGAGCGATCGTGCAAAGGGCCACCTGGCGAGAGTTGATGGGTCGGTCGGTGGTGGACCGCTCGCGAGAGGCGCTCATCGAGGCGGCCGTTTCGAGAGGGCTCGAACCAAATGATGTCGATCTGATCATCGCTGAGGAACGACATGAGGCCAGGCGTCGGAGCGAGGAGGACCTCATCGCGACCGATCGCATCCTCGCCCGAATCTCAGGAGGGCAAAAGTGAGAGAGCTGCGAGATCGCTTTCACCAGGAGATTGCCAAAGTCGTCATTGGCCAGACCGCGGCGATCGACGCCCTCTTGGCCGCCGCGCTCGTCGGGGGCCACATCCTGCTCGAGGGAGTGCCGGGCACGGCCAAAACCCTCCTGGCCCGAGCGGCGGCCCGCGCTCTGGGGCTGTCGTTCTCCCGGGCTCAGTTCACTCCTGACATGCTGCCGTCCGACCTCACTGGAACGGTGACGTTGCGCGGTGGCGACCTCGTCTTCCGACCTGGCCCGGTGTTCGCCAACCTGTTGTTGGCCGATGAGATCAACCGCACTCCTCCCAAAACTCAGGCCGCGCTGTTGGAGTCGATGGCCGAGGGGCAGGTGACGGTTGACGGGGTCTCTCATCTGCTTCCTCAACCGTTCATCGTTGCCGCTACCCAGAATCCCATCGAGTACGAAGGCACCTACCCATTGCCGGAGGCGCAGCTCGACCGCTTTCTGATGAAGATCGAGATGGGCTATCCGAGCGCCGAGGACGAACTCGCTTTGCTCCGTCTCGATCGCGACGGCCTGATGCCGGCAACTTTGGGCGACGTAGGTGCGGTCACCTCGGCCGAAGATCTTCTTGCCAATCGTCAAAGCGTGGCCGCTACGACGATTCATGAGGACGTTTTGAATTACCTCTCTTCTGTGATCAGGCGGACCCGTCAGCTTCCTTCGGTCGAGTTGGGAGCGAGTCCACGAGCCGGAGTCCACCTGCTGGCGGCGTCGCGATCGATCGCCTGGCTGGCCGGTCGCGAGTTCGTGACTCCTGACGACGTCAGCCGTATTGCGCCCGCTGTGCTTCGACACCGAATCCTGATCCGCCCGGAGGCAGAACTCGAGCGATACTCCGCCGAGGACGCGATCAAGGCGGCGATCGCTTCGGTTCCCGTGCCGCGGTGAGCCCGACCCCGCGGGCGGCTGGTCTGCTCGTCATCGCCGCACTTTCCGCGCTCGTCATCCCGCCTTGGTTAGCGGCCGGGTTGTGCCTAGCGATCGTGGCGGCAGTAGTCGCCGATGCCTGGCCGGCCCGCCACCTGCCCGATTTGGAAAGACGAGTGCCACGCAGCCTCGCGCGGGGCGTGCCGGCGGAGATGTCGGTGACAGCAGACGGCGGTGCGGCTAGTCGGCTGTCGGTGCGCCAGCCGGCCCCGCCCGACGTGCGGATCGAGCCGCAAGAGAATCCAAATCCGTTGCGGGCGACGATCACAGTTATGCGGCGCGGGCGCCACCGGCTCGAACCGGCCGCGACCAAAAACCAAGGCCCGCTCGGGCTTGGCGCCTGGTATCACCGGGCCGGGACCGGTGACGAGTTGATCGTCTATCCCGATCTCCCGGCGGCGCGCCGGTTGGCGGTGGCCGTGCGCCAGGGCCGTTTTGCCGAGGAAGGGCGGCGCAGCCGCGGTCCGTTGGGTCTCGGCACCGATCTCGAACGAATTCGCGACTACCAACCGGACGACGACATCAGACAGGTGAACTGGCGCGCCACTGCCCGTCGAGGATCGCCGATGAGCAACCAATGGCGGGTCGAGCAGGATCGCGAGATCATCTGCCTCATCGATTCCGGTCGCTTGATGTCAGCTCCGATCGGCGACCGGACCAGGCTCGATGCCGCTGTCGATGCGGTCGCAGCAATCTCCGCGGTCGCCGACGAGATCGGCGACCGGGTCGGAGTCGTCGCCTTCGATCGCACCATTCGCCGGCAGCTTTCCCCCCGGCGGGCGGGCGGCGTTGCGGTGGTGGCCGCCATCTTCGACCTCGAACCCACTCTCGACGAATCCGACTACGCCCTCGCTTTCCAAACCGTTGCCTCGGCGAAGCGATCCTTGATCATCGTGCAGACCGATCTCTTGGATTCGGCCGCGGCTCGCCCGCTCCTCGAGGCGACCCGGATTCTCTCTCGGAGGCACGCCGTTGTCGTCGCCTCGATTCTTGACGACGACCTCCAACAGCAAGTCGAGACTCCGGCCGCCAATTTGGCCGAGGCCTATCGGACGGTGGCGGCACTGACCGTCCTCGAAGAGCGAGCGGAGGTGGCGCGCCAACTGCGCGGTACCGGAGTGGAAGTGGTCGAAGCCCCGCTCCGGCTGCTTTCCTCGGCCTGCGTCGGTGCCTACCTGCGCGCTCGCTCCCGGGCACGGCTGTAGATACCAGACACCAGATACCAGATCTGGCATCTGGCATCTGGCATCTGGTACGTGGGTCCGGAATACCATTCCGGCACGAATGGCTGTTGGAATTGGAATTCTTGGTGGTGGCATAGTCGGGGGGTCGCTCGCCCGGCGGCTGCTCGACGATCGATCGGCGATCGCCGCCCGAACCGGGCTCGACCTCGAGCTGATCCAAGTGGCTGTGCGCGATCAGAACCGAGCTCGCAGCTTCCCAACGTCCTATGCCACGTCCAATCCCGAAGCAGTGATCGATCACCCCGACGTCTCGTTGGTAGTGGAGCTGATGGGTGGGTTGGAGCCGGCCGGGAGTCTCGTCAGACGCGCCCTCGAGCTCGGCAAGCCGGTGGTGACCGCCAATAAGGAGCTGCTCGCGGCACGCGGACCCGAGCTTTTCGATGTCGCCGCCGCCAAAGGAGTTTCGCTGCTCTTCGAAGCCGCCGTTGGTGGTGGCATTCCCTTGATTCGACCTCTCACCGAATCCCTGGCGGGGGAGAAGCTTTCACGGGTCCTCGGGATTGTCAACGGCACCACGAACTACATCCTCTCGGCGATGGAGAGCGAAGGCCAGTCGTTTGGGGAGGCGTTGGCGGCGGCCCAAAAACTCGGTTTCGCCGAGGCCGACCCCACCGCCGATGTCGGTGGGCACGACGCCGCAGCCAAGGCCGCCATCCTCGCGGGCCTGGCATTCGGCACCTGGGTGCAAGCCGAGTCCGTCTACCGCGAGGGCATTGACACTCTCGAATCGGCTGACCTCGAAGAGGCCCGCCAACTCGGCTATGTGGTCAAGCTGCTTGCTACCGCCGAACAACGAACAGGCGGAATCTCGGTGCGGGTCCATCCTTCGCTCGTGCCGGTTGCCCATCCTCTGGCCGCGATTCGGGGAGCAACCAACGCGGTCTTCATCGAAGGTCCCGCCGTCGGCCAGTTGCTGTTTTCTGGTCCCGGTGCCGGCGGCGAGCCCACCGCAACCGCAGTGTTGGGTGATGTCATCGACGCCGCCCGCGACCTGCTCGCCGGGGTGGAAGTCACTCCCCGTCTGATCATCGGCTCCGGAGCCACCGTCGATCTTGCCGAGGTGGACACCTCTTATTACGTGCGCATGGTCGTCGCCGACAGCTACGGGGTGCTCGCGGCCATCGCTTCGGTCTTTGGCGACAACGGAGTCTCGATCGCCTCGGTGCGCCAGGATGGACGCGGCGAGGATGCCAGCCTGATAATCGTCACTCACTCCGCCGCGGAGCGTTCCCATCGCGCCGCCTTCGATCGTTTGCGCCAGCTGGAAGTTGTCAGGCAGGTAGCGGCCACGATTCGGGTGCTCAACTGATGCGTTACCTCTCTACCCGCGGCGATCCCGACCGCCCGCCTTTCGCCACCGTCCTGTTGGAAGGGCCGGCCCCCGACGGGGGGCTTTATGTTCCGGAAAGCTGGCCCCCCTTGACCGTGGCCGCCACCTATCCACTGACCGTTGCCGCCACTCTCACTCCTTTCGTTGCGCCCGATCCGCTGGCCAGGGACCTTGGTGGTTTGGCCGAGGCCGCTTTTGCGAAGTTCCGTGATCCCGAGGTGGCCCCTCTCCGGGACATGGGCGAGGGCCGCTTTCTCCTGGAGCTCCATTGGGGGCCCACTCTCGCTTTCAAGGACCACGCTCTCCAGATGTTGGGGCGGCTTTTCGACCAGGTGCTGGCGCGACAAGGACGCCAAGTCACTGTGTTGGGAGCGACTTCGGGGGACACGGGCTCGGCAGCGATCGCTGCCTGCTCAGGTCGAAGCAACATCAATGTCGTGATCCTCTTTCCTGAGGGCCGGGTCAGCGAGTTCCAGCGCCGCCAGATGACCACAGTGAAGGATCAGAACGTCAAGGCCGTGGCAGTGGCGGGGACGTTCGACGATTGTCAGGACTTGGTCAAGCAGGCGTTTGCTGACCCGTCCTTGGGCCAGGACCTGGTGGCGGTAAATTCGATCAACTTCGCCCGGATCGCCGCGCAAGCGGCCTATTACCTTTGGGGCTCATCCCAGGTGGCTGCGCCGGAGGTCGATTTCGCCGTGCCGACCGGCAACTTTGGCAATGTCTTCTCGGGTCTCGTGGCACGCAAGGGCGGGGCCCGCATTGGCCGGTTGATTGTCGCCAACAACTCGAACCACGGCCTGTTCGATCTGGCCGGGCGGGGCATCCTCCGCCTCGGTGACGTGGATCAAACTCTCTCCCCGTCCATGGACGTGGGGATCCCATCCAACCTCGAGCGTTACCTGTTCTTGCTGGCCGGCGGCGACTCCCTTCGGGTCACGACGTGGCAGATGGAGTTGCGCACCAAGGGAGAAATCCGGCTCCCTCCCGAGTTGCTTTCGAAGTTCCAATCGGATTTCAACTCCGACTGGTCTGACGACTCCGAGACAACGGAGACCATCAAGCAGGTCTACGAGGAGTTCGGAGTTTTGGTCGATCCTCACACCGCCGTCGGCTGGCAAGCAGGTGTCCGGCAGAAACGCGACGGCATCCCGATGATCACCCTCGCCACGGCCGACCCGGTCAAATTCAGTCCTGCGGTGACGGCCGCCACCGGAGCGACTCCGCCATTGCCACCCGGGTTCGAAGGGGTGCTGACGGCGGCCGAACGCGATCAGCGAATCCCCAACGACTACGAGGCTCTGGCGTCCTTGTTGAGCAGGTGACTTGTAAAGCACCGCGGCCTGCTACTATTCAGTTCACCGCCCGCCTTTCAAGTGCGGGTTGCTATTGGTCCCGATTCCCTTGATCCCCGCTGGTCATCAACTGTGTAGTAAGGGAGTCCGGACTTTCCCCCTCGACACGAGCGAGAAATGAGCACACGAGCGCAACTGCAAAGCAAGTCGATCAACGAATTGCGCGAGATCGCCGAGGCAGTCGGCGTCGAAACCGACGGACTGCAGAAATCGAAGCTGATCAGCGCCCTGATGGCTGCCGGAGGCATCACCGACGACGAAGGTGATACTCCGTCTATCGAGCTACCTACGTCCCGCGTCCGCGTTGATCAACCATCGAATGGCAACGGTGATGTATCTCGTTCGGGCGACGACGAGTCCGACGACGTCGCCGATGCGGTGATCGAGGCCACCGGGATTGAGCTTGATAGTGATGGGGAATCGTCCGATCCGTTCGATCGGGACGATTTCCGCGGCAATCGACGTCGCCGCCGTCGCCGGGGCAGTCAGGGCGGCCAGCCGGGATCAGGGAGCCAGCGAGAGCCCCGCGAATACCAGTCCAATTATGAGCAGGTACCCGAAGGTGACCTCGAGGTGCGTGAGGGTTATCTCGACATCCTTCCTGAGGGCTACGGCTTTTTGCGGGTTAACGGCTACCTGCCGGGCGACAACGACGTTTATGTTTCGGCGGGTCAAGTCCGCAAGTTCGGGCTTCGAAAGGCCGACCTGGTGGCCGGTCCTATTCGTCCGGCACGTGCGCAGGAGAAATTCCCCGCCCTCATCCGCATCGACACGGTCAACGGTGTCTCGAGCGAGGAGGCCTCCCGCCGCCGCCGCTTCGAGCAGCTCACGCCCCTCTTTCCCGACGAGCGTCTCCGGCTCGAAGTCGAAGGGAAACCCAACGGTGTCCTGACCCGGATCATCGACCTCATCGCTCCAGTCGGCAAAGGCCAGCGCGGTCTCATCGTTTCCCCGCCGAAAGCCGGCAAGACGACGGTTCTCAAAGAGATCGCGCAATCGATCACCGTCAACAACCCCGAGTGCTACCTCATGGTGGTGCTGGTCGGGGAACGGCCGGAAGAGGTGACCGACATGCAGCGAACGGTCAAAGGCGAGGTCATCTACTCGACCTTCGACCAGCCGGCCGAGGAGCACACCCAGGTGTCAGAGCTGGCGATCGAACGTGCCAAGCGTCTCGTCGAGCAAGGCTCCGATGTGGTCATTCTCCTCGACTCGATCACCCGGCTCGCCCGGGCTCACAACCTGGCGGCCCCCGCTTCGGGAAGGATTCTTTCCGGCGGTGTCGACTCGACGGCCCTCTATCCGCCGAAGCGCTTCTTCGGGGCGGCCCGCAACATCGAGGAGGGCGGCTCGCTCACGATCCTTGGCACCGCTCTGGTCGAGACTGGTTCGAAGATGGACGAGGTGATCTTCGAAGAGTTCAAAGGCACCGGCAACATGGAACTGCGGCTCGATCGCAAGCTGGCCGACAAGCGGATCTACCCGGCGATCGACCTCGAACCGTCCGGCACCCGTAAAGAAGAGCTTCTTTTCGACCGTATTGAGCTCGCTCAGGTTTGGAAATTGCGCCGGGTTTTGCTCGCCCTGGAATCAGGAGCCGCCCTCGAGTTGTTGATTGATCGACTGAAGAGCTCGAAGTCGAACGAAGAGTTCTTGTCGGAAGTCGCCAAATCAAGCAGTTGAGTTTGTAAGAGGAGCCATGAGAGCCGAAATCCACCCCAAATACGACGAGACCACGGTGCTTTGCTCCTGCGGCAATCGCTTCACCACCCGCTCGACCAAGCCGGGCGAGCTCCACGTTGAGCTTTGCAACGACTGCCATCCGTTTTTCACCGGCAAGCAAAAACTGGTCGACTCCGGCGGCCGGGTCGAGAAATTCCAGAGGCGGTACGCGGCTTCGAGCTACGGCTCAAAGAAAAGGCAGAAGGGCGAAACAGCTCCCACCGAATAGAGGGGTCCGACCCCTCATCTGGCGGTCAGCCCCTTCATGAGCACCGAGCCCTCCCCGCCCGCGGCGATGACAGTCGGTGGGCAGGCCGTGATGGAGGGGGTAATGATGCGAGCCCCCAACGCCTGGGCGGTGGCAGTGCGGCGGCCCGACGGTGTCATCGAGGCGATTCGAAACGATCTTCCCCGTCTTTCGGCTCGATCGAAGTGGGCTCGCGTCCCGTTGGTCCGCGGGGTTCTCGTCCTGGGGGAGTCCCTGACGCTTGGATTCCGGGCCCTCTCGTGGTCGGCGCAGAAAGCTGCCGGCGACGCGGAAGAGGAGCTAAGCAAAGGTCAGATCGCCGTTTCGATGATCGTCGCCCTGCTGTTCTTCGCCGGGCTTTTCATCGTTGCCCCTGCCGCCGCCGCTCGCTTCCTCACAGATGACCGTTCGTTCTTGTACGCTGCGCTCGAAGGACTGGTCCAGTTGGGGATCTTCCTCGGCTACCTGTGGGCGCTGGGCCGCTCTTCGGAGCTGCGACGCATCTTTGCCTATCACGGGGCAGAGCACATGTCGATCCATGCCTACGAGGCCGGGGAGCAGCTGTCGATCGATCGCGTCAGCCGCTACCGCCCTGAGCACCCCCGCTGCGGCACCTCGTTCCTGCTCCTCGTCATGCTGATCGCCATCATCCTCTTCGGACTGTTAGGGCGCCTCCCTTGGCCGCTCCTTATCCTCAGCCGTCTTGTGGGCATCCCAGTGATCGCTGGCATCTCCTACGAGCTGCTCAAGGTTTCGGGCGGGCATCAGAACACTTGGTGGGGCAGATTTCTAGCGGCGCCGGGGCTTTGGCTGCAGAAGCTCACCACCCGGGTGCCCGAGGAAGACCAGATCGAAGTGGCGGTGGCCAGCCTGCTCTCCTCCCTCGAACCGCCGCAGGTCGACGAGGTCCTCTCCCGGGGCCCGGTCCCCGAAGCCGCCCTCGCCGCCCGCGCCCTTTAACACCGTGACCGATTTCCTCGACCAGGCACTTATCGCGCGTCTCGAAATGATGGTGGCGGCGTTGGCCCAGGTGGAGGAAGAGATGGCCGCGGGGGGAGACGATCCGTCCCGATACGCCGAACTCGGCAAACGCCACTCCGATCTGGCACCGGTGGTCGATCTCTACCGGCGGCTGCAAGCGGCCGCAACCGATCGGGCCGACGCGGCGTCTTTGGCAGACACTGAACCGGACTTCGCCGATCTGGCTCGGGAGAAGGCCGAGGAGGTGGCCGAGCTCACCAGCGCCCTGCGGACCGAACTCAACCCGGCCGACCCCAACGATCAAAAAGATGTGATCCTGGAAGTGCGGGCGGCGGCGGGGGGAGACGAGGCGGCGATCTGGGCCGGCGACCTGCTCCGCATGTACGAACGGTACGCCGAACGACACGGCTTCAAGTTGGAGTCGATGGACAGCTCGGAATCAGAGGCGGGAGGCTTCTCGAAGGTGACAGTCGCGGTTAAAGGCAGGGGAGCCTTCTCGCGGTTCAAGTACGAAGGTGGCGTTCACCGGGTGCAGCGAGTCCCGCGGACCGAGGCTCAGGGACGCGTTCACACCTCAACCGCCACTGTGGCCGTGCTGCCCGAGGTCGACGCAGTCGATGTCGAGCTCGACCTCAACGACGTGCGGGTGGACGTCTACCGATCGCAGGGCCCCGGCGGCCAATCAGTCAACACCACCGATTCCGCGGTGAGGCTCACCCACGTCCCGACCGGTCTCGTGGTGACCTGCCAGGACGAGAAGAGCCAGCTCCAGAACAAAGAGAAGGCATTTCGAATCTTGCGCGCCCGTCTTTACCAAGCTCAAGCCGAGGCGCGTGACGCCGAGCTGTCGGGGGCCCGCCGGGCCCAAGTAGGCACCGGCGAGCGCTCAGAGAAGATCCGCACGTACAACTACAAGGAATCGCGGGTCACCGACCACCGGCTCTCGCTCACGATCCGGCGGCTCGACCAAGTGCTCGAGGGCGATCTCGACGAGCTGGTTTCGGCCATGGCGACCAAAGACGAAGCCGATCGGCTAGCCGGCGCCTGAGTCGCGTCAGTTCAGACTGGCGGCGCCGTTCTCCCACCACAACCGCAGGTCCGCCGTGGTTCCCTCGGAGAGCAGGATGGCGTCGACCGTGATCAGGCGTAGCTCCAGAAGAACCAGGCGTCTTCGCCGTCGGCATAATCAACGGTACGGCCGATGATGACGTCGTCGGCGGCGGTAAAGCTCCAGGTGTCGGATACGCCTTGGTAATCCAGGACAAGGCCGTCGTGGTAGCTGTTGAGCTCGGTTAGCGAAGGCCAGAGATCGACATAGGCGGTGATCTCGAGACCATCTACCAGCAGGTCGCAGCTGAGCTCGGCCAAAGATCCGACGCTGGCTGATGCGCGGCGAACTCGACAGTCCGTCGTATTGGCAAACTGCAAATAGGTTAGAAGCCGGTCTTCTTCGGGCGTCCGGGTCAGGCTTGTCGACACTTGGGAACCCTCGTTTGCCCACCAATCATTGAGCGCATCGAGATCGCCGTCGGTGCGAAGAGCCTCGCCCGAAACCGGGAACGACGGGTTGTCGTCATAGGTCCAATATTTGACGGCCCGTCCGTCATCGAGGATGTACTCGGATGCCAAACCGCGCTGAATCCCTTCAAAGGTGAACCAAGGAAATGAGGGGTCGGACTCGGCGTGGAACTCGGTTCTGCCATCGAGCGATTTGACCGAATTCCAAACGGTGTAGTAGACGGTGACCCCCTCGGAGTCGCAAACGATCTCATGCTCGATGCCGTCGCCGACGAACTCAGCCGGGGCGACGGCCTCGCATATCGAGGGATCTGCCCAGTCGAAGAAAGCGAGCAGTTCGGGGTCGAGCTCCGCGGTCGTTCCCGATGTGGTCGAGGACGACTGCGAGGTTGTCGACGGCGTGGGTTGAGTGGTGCTGGCCGTCGTCGTGTCAGGCATCGACACGAGTCGCGCCGCCGTCCTCGTTGAGTGAGCGCCGGCCTGATTGAACGCATCGAGCTGGTACTCATAAGTGATACCCGCTTCGAGCGAACCGTCGATGTATTCGGTCACTCCTGGGGAGACCGTGGTCAGCTCGGCGCCATCTCGGAAGATCGTGTAGCCGTCGAGGTCGTCGGCGCCCTCTGAGGGAGCGCGCCATTCCAGCCGGGCTTGGGTTGCCGTGAGCGCTTCGATTTGGAAAGCCGTCGGCTGGCCGGGGGTGGCCCCAGCCTCCGTACGGGGCCACAACAGAAAAGCGACCAGGGCAACCAGACCCAAAGCCACCGCCGCCACCGGCCACAGCCAGCGGGGACCGTTCTTCTCTTTCGTTTGCACAACCAGAGGTGAGGGCGGCAGAACCGGTTCAGGGAGCGGGGGCGGAGGTGGGGCGGTCGTCGTCGCGGAGACGTCGATGTCGGAAAGCAGGTCCTTGATTCGGTCCACGAGGAGCTGTTGATGGTGCGCCAGCGGCGGCGGGAAAACGTCTACCCATTGCACCAACGCCAGCAGGTAGGCCAAAGTCCCCGACACCTTGACGTCGGCAACTCTCACCGGAAGCAATGGCTTGCCCTGCTCGATCGCCAGGTTCACCTCGCGACCGACATGGCGCGAGGCCAGGGCATCCGATGAGACGAGCACCACCATCATCGACGACTTGTTGATGGCGTTGAGGACCTGATCCGGCCACGACTCGGGACCGCGAATGTCGTCTGGAGCCATCCATACCCGGTAGCCAGACTCGGAGAGGATCCGACGGAGCTCGCGCGCTTCGACCGCGTTGGGGGTGCCATAGGAGAGGAAAAGCATCGGCTGGGGCTGGTCGCCGTTGCCCTTGACCAGCGGTTCGCTCGCCGGCGGAATCTTTGTGTCCTCGGTTGAGCTCGTCATTTCGCTTTCGATGCTCGCCACAGCGTGTGCTCTCTAGAGATCGCGGCTTCTGAGGACCCAACGAATCGTTCCCACTCTTCGTCGGTCGCTTGATGTTCGATCAGGGCGGCCACCGAAGCGAGTTCCTGGGCAGCCACCGAGTAGGACGTGGCCAGGGTGCCGTACTGCTTGGTCTGGATCCAGGCGGTAGCTGCAGCCACCATCGTGGCAAAGATCCCGAGCAGGTCGCCTTGGGTTTCAAATAGACGAACCGCTTTGAGGAGGCCGGTTCCTACCCCGGCCACCTCCAAAGCCAGTGTGACGGTGAGCCAAATCCGCAGACGCCTCGTGTTGTGGGCCGCTTTGGCGGCATACCAACGGCGTTGATCCTCTATGCGTTGGCTCGCGTAGGCGTGCTTTCTCGCCTCGAGCCCCAGTTCGCGCATCGTTCGCATCTCGGCGGTGATTTGGGCACTGCCAGAGCCCTTGACCATCGTCAGCATCACGTCGCCGAGATCGCCGAGGATGTCCGAGAGCCGGGCGATGAACAGCCGGTCGACCTCCGACTTCGAGAGGACGAGCCCAAATGGATCCCCACCGACGGCATATCGCCAGGCCAGGGTCTTGACGGACTCAGCCGCCGCCCGTCCTTGATACCAACGAGCTTCCGGCCGCTGGGTCGAGGCAACGTGACGCATCGTCAAGGCGGCGAGGAAGAAAAGGCCCGCTAGCAGACCTGCCAGGTCGACTGCCCCTACGGTGCCCAAGGAGACGGCGCCCGCGATCGCCCCAGCGATGAGAAAGATCAACTCCATCCGGATGTTTCGCAGATGGGCCCGCTGACCCCAAAGCGAAGTGGCATCCGCTTCGTGGTGCAGCACCGGATAGGTCATTAAGGGAACGGCGGTAGTTTCCGCCGGACTCACCATTTGATACCGTCGCTCCAGCCAGCCATGCCCGCGGCGATGCTAGGACGCGTTCACCTCAGCGGCCCTTTGCAGCCAGGGGTTTTTCGAACCCTTACTTGGTCTTTACGACCTGAGTTCCCCCGGCGAACTTGTCATGCCAGCCCTGTCGTGTTGGCGAGTTGTTGATCGTCACCGCGATGTAGATATAGACAGCGAGTAGAGCGAGCCAACCCAAGAACGGAATGATGTTGAGGGCGTAAAAGGCGTTGCGTTTGAGCGCTTGTTCCATGGTGGGCTTGCCGCCTCCAGCTCCCTCGGTCCGCAGGCTCATCAACATCTTGCCGAGCGTTTGGCCCGAGTTGGATTCCATCAAGGCGAAGTACGCGATCGTGATGGCGGCCGCTATCACGGAGTACAGGAGGAACCTCCCTGTGAAGCCAACGATTCCCATTGCCATCGGGTTTACGAAACCGCCGAAGATAAAGATTGAAATTATCCCGTTGGCGACACCGACGAGGATTCCGTCGATCAGGCGGGCGATGAATCGGGTCGTCAAATCTCCCGGTGCCCCGGCGCCAGCCGCCGGCGCCGGCAGCGGCGGAGGCGGAGACGTCATCGGCTGCGGTGGCATCGCGACATCCGGCGGCGGCATCACCGGCTCCGGCCCGGGCATCGCGGGATCTCGTGGAGGCGGGGATCCAGGGTCAGTCACAGTTCTCTCCTCGTGCAGATAGCGTCGCGACGTTAACGAGTCCGACACCGCGACCACGGGCAATGTGCTA
>JACCTH010000074.1 GCA_013812505.1 Acidimicrobiia bacterium
GGCTCTTGGTCCGCTCATCCATACGTCCCGCCGTTGGGAGCGACAGGCTCTACCGGCAGACACGACCCGCACAGATCAGCAACGCGAGAGTTCTTCCATGCAAGAAAGACCTGTCCTGGAACCGGCAGGGAGGATGGGGGGTGCGCTGATCGTGGGCGATGGCTGTCACCCTCGGCCGGGTTCTACGGTTGGTCAGTCCCTGGGGTTCGGCTTGGCTCGCGAACCGGCTCACACCTTCGGGTTGTGCTTCGAATGACTCGCCGGCGGACCTTGGGGACGGCACTCACCGGTCGGGCGGGAGACCGTCACCGGTCCTGTTAGCACCAGGTCCGGGGTCTCTTGGTCCACCCTCCCGGCAAGTGCGTGCCACCCCTGTCCGTCTATGCGAGGAGGGATGGCTATGACCATCGTAGGAAACCCTGACGTTGTGATCGGTGGTGTCGATACCCACGCCGACGTCCACGTGGCTGCCGTCGTCGATCATGTCGGTGGTGTGCTCGGCGTGGAAGCTTTCGCCACAACCCGGGTCGGTTACCGGCAGCTGGTGTCGTGGCTGCGCAGCTTCGGTGAGCTCGTCCTGGTCGGGGTGGAGGGCACCGGCTCGTACGGGGCCGGCCTGTCCCGATACCTGCGAACGACCGGCATCGATGTGGTGGAAGTGGATCGACCCAACCGCCAGGTCCGGCACCGTCAGGGCAAGTCCGATCCGGTTGATGCGGTGGCGGCTGCTCGAGCCGCCCTATCCGGGCAGGCGACGGTCACACCCAAAAGCCGGGACGGCACACGACCACAAGCGAGATCATCCGCGAGGCCATACGCAGGTTCCTCGACGTCGCCTGACCTACGCTGCCGCGCTCTCCGTTTTCGCGCATCAAACGCAAGTCATGGGTTGCGTTTGATGCGCGAAACGGTGGATTTAGTGCGGAGCTAGCCCGCTCCTCCGAGGTCGAAGGTTGCGTCGTTGGCGAGCATTCGATTGAAGGTCGCCTGGACATCCGAACAACCGTCCTCGTGAGGTAACAGCGGCCTTCCGGTCGTCCGGTAAACGACGTTGTCAAACGAGATCCAGGTGGATTCGTAATGGGCCTGGCTCATGAGCTCGGCGAACCCGGCAGGAAGCGCCGCCGGATCGAACGCAAGGCATGGCGGGTCACCCATCGGGGCTTCCCGTCCCGGCCAGGTCAACACGGGAAAGTCCGATAGGTTTTCCTCGCCGAGCATCACCCAAGACACCGGCAGCTCGCGAAAGTCGGAGTCCTCAAGGAACACCCGGAGCTCGGCGACCAGGGCGTTGAGCGCCTGCCGCGCCGGCACTTTCTCGTCGAACCCACCCAAGAGCGGGGCATGGACATAGGTTTGGGTGGAACCGATGACGGTCTCGAAGATCGTCCCGCCACCGTCGGCTACGCCCTCGCGAGTACCTTCGGCGTGGACGTCGCCGGCAGTCAAACCTCCGGCCTCCATGAGATAGGCGAACCGGTCGAGATCCTCGTCAGACAAGTCGTGAGCCCGCATCCGATGCGGTAAATCGGCTACGTCCTCGCGCTCGCGATCGATTGTCACCAGCGTGCCATCTCGATAAATCGCAAACTCAGGCACGGCCCAGGTCGACGGACACGTTGCATAGCACACCGGGGTGATCGTGAGCACCGGCGCGTGTCCCAGGCCACCAACTTCAAGCTCCGACAACGCAGCCCTTACCCCGCTCGAATCACCGGTGACATTCTCGACCAGCCCGCAAGCCACAGCCACGATGAGCAGCACCCAGGTTGCACTTCGTCTCATTCGAATAGGACGGTTGCGGCCCCGTCGTGGTTCCGCTCCACCATCGGCCAGAACCATTTTCGGCCGGGGTTTCGTATCTACTTGGGAGTGGGTAGGCCCGCTCATCCAGAGATGGGAGGAACATGGGAAATCGATTCACGAATCGCCGTGGCCTTATTGCCGCCATGGCATTCTTCTTGCTTCTGGCGATCATCCCGGTCGCCGGCGCCACCAACCAAGGCGCTAATTGCGATCCGGACAACGGTGGCATCGTGTTACCCGACGGGTTCTGCGCCACAGTTTTTGCTGATGGTCTGACGAGAGCTCGCCACATCGCCATTACCCAAGACGGCGCCGTCTACGTCGCCATCAACAATGCCCGCGACGGCTCGGCGGTGGGAGGCGTCGTGGGCTCCGTGACCTTGACAACGACGGCCATGCCGACGAAGAGATCCGCTTCGGCGACAACGGTGGCAATGGAGTGGCCATTCATGGTCGCTACCTCTACTTCGCGATGGACGCCGAAATCGTTCGGTATCCGCTAAGCGTCGGTGGGCTGGGACCGGCGGGGGCGGCGCAGTCGATTGTCGCCGGTTTGCCCGCAGATGGGGATCACATTTTCATAGACGATCGTCATCACCTCCAACAACCGTATGTACGTCAACATCGGATCGGCTTCCAACTCCTGTCAGGTCGAGAACCGAGTGCTGATGTCACCCGGCATCGACCCGTGTCCGGAGCTTCCGGTCAGGGCCGGCGTCTGGGCGTTCCCGGCAGGGAGGCTTGGCCAGACGCAAAGCGACTGCGTCCGGCACGCCACCGGCCTGCGGAATATGGTGGCCCTGGCGTTGCATCCCGTGTCAGGGAACCTCTGGGGTGCACAGAACGGGCGTGATCAGCTCTTCGAGAACTGGCCGAACCTCTATACGTTTGAGGACGATCTGGTCCTGCCAGCAGAGGAGCTGTTCAACATCGTCCGCGGTGGCGACTACGGCTGGCCCTACTGCTACTACGACCCGTTCTTGGCGCTGAAGGTCTTAGCTCCCGAATATGGAGGCGATGGGGAGATCCAAGGTCGCTGCACCGAGGCGCTAGATCCGAACGAGGTATTCCCTGCCCATTGGGCGCCGCTCTCGATGGTCTTTGGGCAAGATCTCAGGTTCCCGGCGAGTTATCAGAGAGGCGCGTTCATCGCGTTCCACGGCTCGCGGTTTGAACCCGAGCTGCAGCCGCAGGGCCCTGGCTACAACGTGGCCTTTGTGCCTTTCGCCCGCGACGCCGTCGTGACCGACGCGTGGACGGACTTTGCTGATGGTTTCGCTGGACCATCGACCAACTTGCCCGAGGACGCCGAGCACCGGCCAGTGGGTCTTGCGGTTGGTCCGGATGGATCGCTCTACGTGTCCGACGACGTCGGCGGACGCATTTGGAAGATCACCTACGTCGGCAGTTGAAAAGCGAGCAAGGGTGGTCCTCGCGGCGAGACCACCCTTGTCTCTCCCTTCCTAGGTTCGGATTCGTCGTACCCGGAACTCGGAGGGTGCAGGGGTCCGAACCCGGCGGCACGCTCGATAGATACCAAAAGCGGAGAGAGCTAGGTACACGAAGCCGCTCAAGATCCAAAGCGGCGGGCGGGACGGTCGCACTAAGCGATGCCCATCCTGTTCGACGATTCGGTCTGCCGGAACTGCCTGCCCGAAGACGGCGCTGGCAGCATCACGGTTCAATAGGTACTCATACCCGGGGAAGAAAGCCCCATCACCGATCGGCTCGAGTTCCAACGGATGGGCGACGGCGGCGACGACCGCGATATAAGGATTGGGTATCATGGTCCAGAGCTCCCCCGACGGCTCCTCCCGAAAGCGAGTTTGGACGTAAAGCTCTCCGACCGCGAGGAGCGGTGTGCCGAAGAGCAAGGCGAAGGCGATCAGGTAGGCGCCGGTCACCGCCGCTCGCGAGCTTTTCGCCCGCGCTGAAACCCACATCGAGAGGCTGGCGATGGTGAAGGCGACCAGGCCGAGCATGAGCAGGGCGCTCAAGACGTCCCAGAGCCTGACCCCGCCCAGCAGCAACGGCGCCGCGATCACCGGGAGGACCGCGGCCAGCAGCCAACCGACATAGCCGAGGACCGACCATAACTTTCCAAGGACGATCTCGAGAGGGCTCAACGGAGTGACCTGCACCAGCTGCAGGGTCTGTCGTTCACGCTCACCGACGACGGCGACCGCGGCTGTCCCCGGAATCATCATGACAATGGCCAGGATCATGAGGACGCAGACCCCCTGAAACATGAAAGGTCCGACGATCCGGCGACCGATGAGGGCGCCAAATCCCGCGTCGAAGCTCGTCGCCAGAATCAGAAGCAGATAGACAACAACGCCGTTGCCGAGAATCCAGATCAGGAGAAACGGCCATGCCCGCCGGCCTCGAAACCGGTTGAGAGCCTCCCGGGCAAAGACGGGGTTGGTCACGCCTGTCGATTCCAAGTTAGGAAATACGAGTTGGGATAGATCTGTGAACCAAAGAACTCTTCATCTCCTGGCTGAAAAATTCTCAACAAGACTTGGCCGTCGTCGTCGACGAAGCGCGTTCGGTCGAGGTCACCGGGGGCGATCTCGACATACTCCGACTTTCCCCAGTCCCAGGCGTCGATCCCTGCAAGCCCAGGTGCAATATTTTGGCTTGGAACTAATTCGATGGCCCGATCGCCTGCGACTTCAAACCGTAACATGGCCCATTCACCTTCCACCCACTGCCAGGGATGCTCTCCCTGGACTCTGCCACCCGGGCTCACCGCGATCACCCGCCCATCGGCGCGTCCGATGTCGATCGCGGTCAACGGCACCACGACCATGGCAGGACCTCGTGCCTCCTGCAGGCGGCCATCGATGGTGACGGGCACTACGAAGTCCTCGACGAATCCGAAGAAGTAGTGCTCGCCCGCCCGCTGATACGTGGCCGCGGCCAGCGGGCGATGGACTTCGAACCAACGGGAGTCGTCCCATGCTTGGGTGGCTTCGGCGACAACCTGGTCGGCAGTTCCGAAATAGTCGTTCCTCAACGAGACTGTGGCGCTGCTCCCCGCCGGCAATTCTCCGTTCCCGACCGACACCACCTGTCCGGAGACGACTCCATACCCGGTCAGCGTCAGAGGCGAGTCATTCTCGATCAGGAGCTCGGGGAGCTCGCCCGAGTTGTCTATGGACAGTTTCGGAAGCCGCGGGATCGGGCTCAGCACAACCGCGGTCCCGTAACCGGCGAGCTCGAAGTCGAAGACAAGTTCGGCGGCGGACACCACCCGCCGATCGGCAGAGGCGGTCATGCCTCCCACCGAATCTCCCGCGGCGCCTGGATAGATGATCGATCCGGGCCCGACCCGCAACTCGTGGGTCGTGCCGGCTTCGGACGCGCCAACCACGACCGAGTGCATTTGGGAACCGTTGGGATCGGCCCAGATCAAGGTCGCAGAAGCGAACTGCGACGATTGCGGCTTTAACCCGCCAAACCCTGCGAGGAGGATCAACGTGAAGATCCCGAGAGCCGGGACGGTGAACCAGGCGAGTTCGCGCCTTTTGAGTCGGCGGAGCACGATCATGTTGACGGGGCCAGCGACGATCGCGTAGAGCGCTAGCCAATAGAGGATGTTGGAGCTCGTCAAGGCGTTGGGGACGCTGCTCGAGGCGGCCCGGGCCAGCAATGCATCAGGCTGGGACCACGGTTCCGAGCTCTGCAGGCCTCTTGTCGTTGGCGCCAGCAGGCGGGTCCATTCCGAGGCCAGATTGTCCACGACCAGCACCGCTCCGTTGCCCATACGGAACCGGCTCACATCATCGGCGAGGGGTTCCTCGAGCCCGAGTTCGAGACTGTCGACGCCCCGTGCCGTGGTCACCAACTGGCCGCCGGCAGAAACCCAGGCGACAAGCTCAGCGGTGGCTGTGAAGCTGGGGCCAGCGACGAGGTAGTCGAGCGGATCGAGACCGACGGACAAATCGTCAACTGGAACGTCGATCACCGGCACCTCCCCTACCGCGGTTGTCGCCGGCAATTGCACCAAGGCGGCGTCAAAGGTGCCGACCAGGATCGAGTCGGTCGCTTCCCGCGGTCGTACTCGCGTCACGACTGCGGGCTGTTCGACGCCAATGGCCAAAAGGCGGGCGGTGACGGGGCCGTCAGCCATCGTCGGCGAGACGAGGACCTCGTAGGACTTCTCCCCACCGGCCGGGACTTCCACCTCGATCTCGACGACCGACCGCCCGTTCTCGAGGACGAGCGTTCCGGCAAAGAGCAGCTCCGACCGGACCGTCGCCGAGATCGGCACCGGTTGGCTCCGATCGAACCACCCGTCGAGTCCAATGTCGATCTCGAGCTCGGTTGGAGCTGCTTCCGAACCTTGGGCGAGCGCGGTCGCAGGCACTCCCAAGATGAGGATCAGAGCTAGAACGAGTTGGCGGATCAAAGCTTGGACCTGCGAGCAAACCTAGCCAGTGGGGGGAGGAAAGAGACTGGGAGCTTGATTACCGTGCACCGTGATGGCAGAACCTCGTTTGCAAATCTCCGGGACTGTCCTCAGCACCCGTGACGCCGCGGCGCTGGCGAGCTTCTACGAGCGCCTACTTGGCTTCACGCGAACTGCTGACGAACCCGATTGGGTCAAGCTTTTTGATCCGGCCGCCCCCAGCCACGGGCTCTCGTTCCACGAGGACGTCGAGTATGTGCCGCCGATCTGGCCGTCGCGATCCGGGAAGCAGCTGATCATGCTCCACCTCGACATCGCCACCGACGATCTCGAGGCGGCCGTGGCGTTCGCCATCGAATGTGGAGCTACCCAGGCAGAATTTCAACCCCAAGAGGATGTGCGGGTGATGTTTGACCCAGATGGGCACCCGTTCTGCCTTTTCCCCGGTCCGATCTCGAGGAGCTAAAAATGAAGCGACTGATCCTGCAACAGTTCACGACGATCGACGGCCTCGTTGCCGGCCCCGATGATGCGACGAACTTCATCACGGAGTACTCAACCAAGCACGACGCAGGCTTTGAGCAAGGTGCCATGGAGTTCCTGGGTTCTGTGGACACGATGCTTCTCGGCCGAAAAACCTACGAAATGTTCGCGCAGTGCTGGCCCGAGGCCCAAGGAGAAGACGTCGAGTTTGCCCACAGGTTGAACTCTCTCGACAAGTTCGTGGTCTCTTCGACTCTCACCGAGGCCCCGTGGGGCCAGTGGGAGCCGGCCAAGGTGATCGACGGGAACATCGCTGAGGAGGTCCGGGCCCTCAAACGTGCGCCCGGGAAGGACATCGTCATTTGGGGCAGCATCATCCTGGCGAGCTCCCTGCTCAACGATGGGCTGATCGACGAGATCCAGCTGCGGGTGGTTCCGACCGCGCTTGGCAGTGGCCGCCAGCTCTTCGAAGGCGGCGTGGGGACAGACCTCAATCTCATCGGGGCTCAACCGCACGATGGCGGGCTAGTGCTTCTGCGGTACCAGCCGGCGCGCACCTAGGCGGCCTCGTGGTCAGCCAACACCGCTTCAATGACGCGGCACGCCGCCGCCGCTTCCACCGGCTTGGTATCGACGTGATCGGCGAGGGTTATTAGGGCTTTCCAAAGCGCCCAGCCGCGGGCCCGTCTCCATGTCGCCGCGTCGGCTAAGAGGGTGGAACGGAAAGCCTCTCGACTCTCCCCGGAAAAGAGTGTCCAGGCGATGGTGAGGTCGCAGGCCGGGTCGCCGACTCCCGAACAGCCGAAGTCGATAACTGACGCTAAGGTGCCGTCCCTAATCAGCAAGTTGTCGGCGGCCACATCGCCGTGGAACCAGACCGGGGGCCCGTGCCAGGTGGCGGCGCGGGCCGCTTCCCAAACTGCGCGCGCTTGGTCTACGTCGATCTGACCTGCCAACGTCTCGATTGCAGTCAGCGTTTCAACGTCGTAGATGGCCAAAGAAGCGCCGCGATAGAAGCTGTGAGCACCTGCGAGCGGACCGCCTGTGCTATCGATCGTTTGCAATGCGTGGAGGAAGTCGGCGAGCGTCGCCGCGAAACCGGAGAAGTTGCTAATGCGCCCCGGCCTGGCGGTCTCACCCTCCAGCCATTGATAGACGGACCAATTGAACGGATAGCCCATGTCGGGCAGGCCCTTCGCCACTGGCATCGGGATCGCCAGCGGGAGCTGGAGCGCGAGGACCGGCAGCCACCGGTGCTCCTTGTCGACCTGAGGTGCGTACCCCGCGGCGCTGGGAAGCCTCACCGTCAGCTCCCGCCCAAGTCGGAACGTCCGATTGTCAACTCCCCCGGGCTCCACCGGCGTGATTGGTAGGTTCGCCCAAAGCGGAAACTGGGCCGCGATCAGGTTTCTAACCAAGTCGATGTCGATCGTGGGTCGCAGCTCCAACTCGCCTTCACGATGGCAGGAGCCGGGCTGCTTTGTCCGGGATTACGAAAGGCGGCGGATTGCCAGCCAGGCACCGCCGATCAGAGTTAGTGCTCCAACTCCGAGCCAAACCGCTGGCCAGTCGAACGGCGCTGCGAGATCAGCAGGTTCCAAGGGCGCAGTGCCTGGTCCGAGTGCCTGGATGGCGGTGTCAGGATCGGCCGTCGAGCAGAGGTTGGAGGTCAGCCTGCCTGCCTCCTCAGTGGCGAAGACGGCGATCCGAGCACCAACCCCCGCCTCGATGCCACAGGCGGCTCCGTCAGAAGCCGTCCACACCTCGGCCACGGCTGGCAACTCACCTGCCAAGACAGTGTCGACTTGGAACGTCATTAATTTGCTTCCGGCTGCAGCGCTCACGTCGGTCACGGTCCCAACAAACGCAGTCGGACCGAACTTCAGCATCTGCTCCGGGGGTGCAGCAAGGCAACTGCAAGCCTGTGCCGGGCTCGAGATCGCAAATAGGCCGGCCAATAAGAACATGACAGCGAGAGCTCGACGCATCACCAATACGACCCTACCCAACCAAGTTTCGGTTCCCGGTGGGCGGGTATCGTGCCCTCGTGAACGTGCTCGGCGGCGATCTTGAGCCTTGCTCATTCGAGCCCCTGACCGGTTGGCACCGAGACGGCACTTGTCGAACTGGTTCGGGCGACTACGGCGTCCACGTTGTCTGTGCGGTGATGACCGATGAGTTTCTCGACTTCAGCCGCGCACACGGCAACGACCTCAGCACCCCGCAACCGCAGTGGATGTTCCCGGGCCTGCAAGCGGGCGATCGCTGGTGCGTCGTGGCGGCCCGCTGGCAGGAGGCGTTCGAAGCGGGCTTCGCGCCCCTGGTGGTTCTCGAGGCGACCCACGCTTCGGCTCTGGAGTTCGTGTCGCTATCCGACCTCCAAGCCCACGCGCTACAAGATTGACCAGATCTATTGGTTCTGTGGGCTGGCAGGGATACACAGTGTCCCTGCGAACCCTGGGTTCGCGGATTGCGCTGGTACTCGGGCTGGTCGCGTGTGGGGGCGCGGTGACGCAGGCGCAGATTGAGGTCGTGGAGGTTGGGGGATACCTCGATGATGCCAGCCTTGCCTATATCCGCGATTCGATTACCGAGGCCGCCGCGGAGGGGCGACAACTGCTGATTCTCCAGATCAACTCGGAAGCCGTCGTCGGTGCGGCGAGCGAGCTCGAGGAGACGGTGGCGCTGGTTGCCGATCCTCCGCTGCCGCTGGTGACCTGGCTCGGGCCCGCACCGGCCGAGGCCGATGGGGGCGTCGAGGAGATCTTGGCGGCGGCACCGTTGGTCGCCATCGCTCCGAACACCGAAACCGACGTGACCTCCGAGGTCGAGATCCCTTCGATTCGCCAGCTAGTCCAAGAGCTCGATGGGATGGCCATCGGCCGTTACCCCCCAGTCCAGACCATCACCGATGATTTACCCGATAACCAGGAAGGGGTGACAACCTTTCCCGTCACCTTCACCCAACCCGGCCTTTGGCACCGCTTCACCCATCTCGGTGCCACCCCGGAAGGCGCCTTCTTTTTTCTGGTGATCGGGCTCACCATCGCGGCCTTCGAGTTCTTTGCCCTCGGACCGGGGCTCGCCGCCGCGGTGGCGGCGATCTCCTTGTTTTTGGGTGCTTACGGGATTTCGGTCCTCCCCACCAACCCGTGGGCGGTCGCGGCCGCCGTAGCGGCGACTTGGCTTTTGGCGGCCTCGTATCAAAAAGGTGGCGTCTTGATCGTCAACCTTCTCGGTACGGCGCTCCTGGCCTGGTCGGGTTTCAGCTTCTCGAGCAACCCGGCGGTGAGGCCGGGGGTTCTCGGGGTCATCTTCGCAATCCTCGCGGTGTTGTTCTTTTTTCTGCTCGCTCTACCGGCTGTGGGACGGGCGCGCTTTTCGACCAAGACCATCGGCCGAGAGGCGCTGGTTGGCCAAACCGGCCTCGCCGATGTCGATTTCGACCCCGACGGGGTGGTCTCGATCAACGGTGCTCGGTGGCCTGCGACAGCCCATCGCGCGGCGGCTATCAAATCGGGAGACCCGGTGATCGTTCGCAGCGTGGCTGGTCGGGAGGTCGAGGTCGAAAAAGCTCCAACGTAGATCGCGAAAATTGCGCCTCCCGATGGAAGGATTTCCCTGGCGGATCCTCCCAGGTGGCGTTAAGTTTCGCCGCCGCGCGGAGAGAACAGGGAGGGCTTGTGTCCCATACGGACGATTGGCAGTTGAAGGCGCTGTGCCGGGGCAACCATGCCCATTTGTTTTTCCCCCCCTCGACCTTCGAGCGCAAAGATGAGCGGGAACGCCGGGAGGAACGCGCCAAAGCGATTTGCCAGGTCTGTCCGGTGTGCGGGCCTTGTTCCGACTATGCGCTCGATATTCGCGAGCCGTTTGGGATTTGGGGCGGCCTCACCGAGCTCGAGCGCCGCGAGCTTTTCGTCTCCTAGGGTTTGGGACCGGTCCCTCCGCGACCTGCGGCCACCGTCGTCCTCCTCGCGGAGTCCGCACCTTTCTCGGTCCTGATGGTCAAGCGTCCTCCGGGCGGGTTCTTTGGCGAAGCCTGGGTCTTCCCGGGCGGGCTAGTCGACAAGTCCGACGGTCAAGGCGAGACGTCCTATCGGTGGGCGGCCGTGCGCGAACTCGCGGAAGAGGTAGCGGTTGTGCTCGATCCGAAGGAGTTGGTTTACCTATCTCGTTGGATCACCCCCGAGGTTGTTCCCCGCCGCTACGACACGTGGTTCTTCCTTGCGTCGATCGACGAAGCAGTCGAGGTGGCGCCGGTGACCAACGAGATCACGGAGGCATGTTTTGTCAGCCCCGCCACTGCATTGGCTGCCCACGAGGCACAACAGTGGAAGTTGATCCTCCCAACCTTGGCCCACCTGCGGTGGCTAGCCCGCTATCCGAGCGCGGCCGCCGCCCTCAAGGCCGCACCGGAGTCGCGAACCCCCGTCGAGCCGCTCCTCGCGCCTGATGGTTCGATTGTGGCTCTCGACCTGCCGTGGTGAGGATCGAGCGGGTCCTGGCGCCCAATCCGGGTCCCTTCACCGGACCGGGGACCAATACCTGGGTGGTGAGTGTTGAGGGTGAGGCAATTGTGATCGACCCTGGCCCTCGCATCTCCAGCCACGAGCGAGCGATCACGGAGATGTTGACGGGGCAGAGAACGGTCGCGGTCGTCGTCACCCACGGTCACGAGGACCATGCTCCCCTGGCCAACTCGCTCGCCGCCGGACTCTCCGTGCCTACCTACGGTTACGGGCCGGCTCCTGACTTTGACCCGGATGTCCGTCTGGTCGAGGGAAGCGAGATCAAAGTGGGTGGCAAGGCCCTCCAAGTCCTTTCGACCCCGGGACATTCCGATGACCATCTGTGCTTCCGCCTCGACCGGGTGCTCTTCAGCGGAGATCACATCATCGGAGGCTCGTCGGTCATGGTCGAGGACCTGGGTAGCTATCTCGATTCGCTCCGCAAGCTGGCGCCGCTCGACCTAGAAAGGATCTATCCGGGGCACGGGGAGGAGATCGCAGAGCCAAAGAAAACCATCGATTGGTACATCGCCCACCGGCTCCGGCGCGAAACGGAGATCCTGGCGGCAATGGCCGCAGGGGCAAGCTCCGTTGCTGAGATCGTCGAGGTCGTCTATGCCGAGGTTGATTCCTCCCTCCATCCCCTGGCCGCGGTTTCGGTCGCTGCCCACCTGCGAAAGTTGGAAGAGGCAGGGCCCGAGTAAGCGTTGTATCTACGTGGGTAGCCTCGTAAACATGGTTTCGGTCGACGACGTCTATGCCGCTTTGCGGGCGGTGGTCGACCCTGAGCTGGGCAGCAATGTCGTCGACCTGGGAATGATCACCTCGGTCGACATCAGCACCGACGGATTGGTGGACGTCGGTCTCGCACTCACCATCGCCCAGTGCCCTATGCGGGGCTTTCTGGAAGGCGAGACCACCCGCAAAATCGCTGCTCTGCCTGGGGTGAGCTCGGTCGAGGTGCGTACGACTGCCATGACAAAGGCGCAACGCGCCAACTTGATGTCGGGCGCCCGCCTCCGCGCCCGCGAGAACGCGCAGCCGACGAGGATCCATCCAACAACACGCGTAGTTGCGGTGAGCTCGGGCAAAGGCGGTGTCGGCAAATCCACGGTTTCGGTGAACCTTGCGGTCGCCCTCTCCCAGCTCGGCCACCAGGTCGGCTTGTTGGATGCCGACATCTGGGGATTCTCCGTCCCGCGAATGATGGGTGCCGGTCTTGACAAGTTGTCGGCTGACCAGGAGACCCGCCTCATTGAGCCCGCCGAGTTCTACGGGATCAAAGTTGTTTCGACCGGTCTCATCATCGAAAGCGAGGAAACCGCACTTATGTGGCGGGGCCTGATGCTGTCGAAGGCACTCGAACAGTTTCTCAACCAGGTCGAGTGGGGCGAGCTCGACTACCTGGTCATCGACATGCCGCCCGGGACCGGCGATATTCAGATGGCGCTTGCCCGGCTTCTTCCCCAGGCGGAGATGGTGGTGGTCACCACGCCCCAGATGGCGGCGCAAAAGGTTGCGATCCGCGTTGCCGACATGGCGCGCCGTTCACACATGCCGATCATCGGCGTCATCGAGAACATGTCGGAGTTCGTCTGTGAGCACGGCACCTCCTACCGATTGTTTGGATCTGGGGGCGGAGCAGAGCTGGCGAGCTCGTTGAGCGTCCCTCTGCTTGCGCAGATTCCCCTGGAGCCCGCAGTCCTTGCCGGCGGTGACGCCGGGGCGCCGATTACCAGCACGCAATCGGGCTCGCCGGCCTCCCAGGCCTTCCAGCAAGCCGCCGTCCGACTGGTCGATGCACTCCCTCCAGTCACTGACGAGCATTGCGCGGGACGGATAGCAAAGCTGCTCGAACAGTTAGCAGTGTCCCAACCGGTGGCTCAGTCCCGGTGACTAGTCACTGGGGAGAGACCTAATACGGGTCGGGACTCGCAAGGGTTTGTGACCGAAACTAGGAGCGAACGTGCTTGGGTAGCAGCAGCGGTACGCTGGGAGGGGGGCAAGGCTTCGGGATCCGGTTTCCCCCAAAGCGGAGCCCGATTGAACACGAGGGCCTGTCCCCCCACAGGCCCTCGTTCTTTTGTCACCTCCGGCGTCCGGCGAGGGGAATAGAACCAAGGCGCAGACTCGTTTAAGATTGGTGACGATGACAACTCTTTCCATCAAGTCAGCCCGACCCAATCCAGTAGTTACGGTCACCGATACCGCCGCGGCCAAGGTCGCCGAACTCATCGCCGCAGAAGGCGAACCGGGCTTGGCCCTGCGGATGGCGGTGAAGGCCGGAGGTTGCTCGGGCTTCTCATATGAGATGTTCTTCGATAGCGAGATCGAGGCCACCGACAACGTGGTTGAGCATGGCGGTGTCAAGGTCGTGGTCGACTCTGACTCGGCCGACCGACTCCGGGGCTCTACTCTCGATTACAAGGACGGGCTCATGGG
>JACCTH010000107.1 GCA_013812505.1 Acidimicrobiia bacterium
CAAACCGATGAGCGGCGCAGTGGTTTTCGCCGGCCTTATGAGCGCCTTTGTCGCGGCGGGTCTGATCAGGTGGCTCGCGCCTCCTCCGGTCCGCCTGGCGCCACGGGTAAGGCCCTATAGCGCCTCCACTCGGGCGGCCTACAAGTTGACGCCGATTCCCGTCGGGTCCGGCTGGCGACAGTTGGGTAGGGTCCTGACCAAGCCCCTGGTCGCTCGCCTCTCGCGAATGCTCGACCGAGACGGTGGCGCCGCCACCCACCTCCGACTACGCCAAACCGGTCTCTTCAGGGGTCTCGATGACGAACAAATGGTGGAGGCTTACCGCGTGCGTCAAATCGGTGCGCTCGGCATTGCGGTTGCTCTCGGGGTAGGGATCGCGACTGTTTTCAATCTCCCGACCCCGAGGGCTCTCGGCTTAGTGGGGCTGGCGATCGTGGGCGGGATCACGCGCAATCGGGCCCAGGTGGACCAAGCCATACGGCGCCGACAGGAGATCATGAGAGTCGAGATCTACACCGTCAACCAACTGCTGGCGATGAGGGTGCGGGCCGGTGGAGGAGTAGTGCATGCCGTTCAGCAGATTGTCGATCGGGGCCAGGGCGAAGTCGTCTCCGAGCTCGGCGAAGCGCTGCGTTTGCATCGCGCCGGTATGCGGGCTGTGGAATCATTTACTCGCCTGGCCGCGCTCACCCCGGAGCCGAGTTGCGCCCGGACCTATTCGTTGCTGGCGGCCGCGGACGAGCGCGGCGCCGACCTAGCGACAGCTTTGCTGGAGCTCTCCGAAGACGTGCGCGAGACGAGGCGAGAGACCATGCGCCGGGGAGCGACCAAACGAAGGGCAGCAATGCTGGTTCCGATCATCGGAATCCTGGCGCCAGTGATGCTCCTCTTCGTCGGGGCCCCGCTGCCCCAGATCCTTTTCAACTGGCAATGAACGAAAACAGAGGAGGAGAAGAATGAAGCGATTGACAGTCTGGGTCCAGACCACGCTTCGGCGTCTGGATGGCGACGAGCGCGGACTCTCGACCGCAGAGCTGCTTGGCAACGCCGCTTTGGCGATTGCCGCTCTGGTCGTGATATGGGGCGTGCTCGAGGCGCTAGGAGTCGAGGTCGTGGAATGGATCAGCAGCCAAATCCTGGGAGCCGGATAGCCGGCGCGGGCGATCGAGAAGCCGGGTTCGTCACCGCTCAGTTCATGGTGGTGGCGGCTTTCTCGATGGCATTTTTGGCGCTCTTCATGTATTTGATCGCGCTGCAATACGCGCATGGGGTGGTCCGCGGTGCGCTCGACGAGGGCGTCCGGGTCGGCTCGCCGGCTCCGGCTACCACGGCAGACTGCCAGGCAGCGATCGATCGGGTTCTAAGCGACTTGCTCAGCGGTCCGCTCGGCGGCGAGATCAATGCGGTGTGCACGGAGGAAGCCGGTCTCGTGGTTGCGCGGGCCGACGGAGTCTTCTCGGGTTGGTTTCCCGGTGTCCCTGATCTCGTCATCTCGGCTGAAGTGGTCGGGATCAAAGAGAGCGATGAATAGCGAACGGGGTTCGACGCCGATCGAGCTCGCTCTGGGCCTGATGATGATTGTCGTGCCGGTGGCGATCGTCATCTTGCTGGTCGCCCCAATTTTCGAAGCACGCAATTTCGCGCGCCGGGCGGCGGCCGAAGGTGCGCGCGCCGGGGTGGTGGCGATCGAGAACCCGCTGGATGCCGCCTCGAGCGCGATCACCCGCCTGGCTACAGGGCTCGGTGTTCCGCCCGAGTCGGTCACCGTCGAGTTCTGCGAAGGCGCCACTTGCTCGTGGGCGAGAGGCGCCACCTTTGTGGTCGACGTCTCGGTCCAGGTCGACCAGGTCTCTGACTTGTTGCCGACCGGATCCATGACCGTCTCTGCCCGCCACGGCGAGCAGATCGATCTCTATCGGAGCCTTCCGTGAGCTTGGAGCGGGGATCGGTCCCGATCTGGTTTCTCGGCCTCGCGTTCTGCCTGCTGATGTTGGGGGCGATGTCCGCCGAGCTGTGGCGCATCATCGGCGACCGTCAAGAGCTAGTGGCCATGGCTGACGGGGCGGCCATTGCGGCGGCCAGCGCCATCGATCTCGATCATTACCGCGCCACTGGCGCAGCCTTGCTCGATCCCGAGCAAGCGGAAAGTCTGGCGCTGGCGGTTGTGGCCAGCTCGAGCGGCGGCGTCGACCTTTCCGCGGCGCCGCTCGTCGAGGTCGCAGAGGATCGATTGTCGGTAACGATCGAATTGGAACGACACGTCCCGTTCGGATTGATCCGCTTTCTGCCGATCGCCGAGGACGGCTTCGATGTCACCGGAGTCGCGGTGGCCTATCCACATTCGCCGTGAGCGAACGTCTTCGGCTGGCGGTGGCGTTGGCGCTGGTGGCGACCCTGGCTGGTGGCTGGTTCTGGCTGCGAGATGGCGAGCCGCCGTCACCCCCATCTCAATCCGCCGAGTTGGCCGGCGCCGAAGCTGCGCTGGCGGCGTGGGGCCTTTGGGCAGGCGACGGCGACTTGGCTCATCTTGAAGGCACCTTTGCCGACGGCCCGCAGCTCGCGCAGATTCGCAGCGAGGATCCGACGATCGTTCCTGGTGATCCCTACCATTTCGTACTCTCCGACGCTCGAGTCGTGGAGCCGGGTCTGGTGAGAGGAACGGTCATGTTGACCCGCCCCGGCGAAGTCGAACAACATTTCCAGTGGGACCTAGAGCTGATCGAAGTCGACGGTGTGTGGCGTCTCTGGACCGTCCGCACGTCGCCGTAAGAGGTTCGGACGTTCTCTGGGCTGGGGTCGTTGTTGGAGAGCGCTGTGAACCCTGGGTTCGCGAAGCCAAGGGTGTCTACAGTCGAAATGTGATCACTTCGATCCATACCTTGATCTACTCAGACGATCCCGCTGCGACACGGGCATTTCTGCGCGACGTGCTGGAGTGGTCGTGGGTCGAGGAGCCAGGCTCCTCAGGGTGGTTGATCTTTAGAAGTGGTCCGAGCGAGATGGGGATTCACCCAACCCGGAGTGAATGGGAGGGAAAGGTCCACGAGAGTCAGCGGCACCACGAGATTTCGCTGATGTGTGACGACCTTGCGGCGACCCGCGCTGAGTTGGAGCGGAAGGGTGCCACCTTCACGTCTCCAATCGTTGACGAAGGCTACGGCCTCACAACGATGCTCGAGGTTCCCGGCACCGACCCAGTCATGCTGTACGAGCCGAAGCACCCGACGGCATTTGACTTGTAACAAGATGCCTAGGCCGACGCTCCGGTGTAGTGGCGCAACGACCAGACCCACAAACGCGAGGTCGCGAATAGGAGAAGAGCTGCTATTGAACAACTGACAACCAGGACTCCAGTGGAGCCTCGTCCAAGGATGGCCTCAGCGGGGACGGTTGTGAGCAAGGCGACAGGGATGAAAAACGTGAGCACTGTTCGAAATATCCCGCGATACATCTGCACAGGGAAGCGTCCGGCCTCCACGATTCCTTCGACGACGTCGTCAAGCCCTTCGCCACCGATCGTCCACACGGCCAGGCATTGGATCGCCAGGGCGAGTGAATACAGGACGAGGCCACCGGCGACGGTCAGCAATGCAAAAGCAAACACCGACGTCCACGAAACCGGTTCGTCTCGCCGGATCAGCCCGAAGAGGACGAGGCCCCAGCCGAGTAGCGGATCGAGCCAGTTGTAGACACCAACGTGACGCAGGCTCACCATGAACTGGCTCGAGACGGGCTTGGTGAGGAGAAAGTCAAGAGTGCCCATCCGGACGTACTCGGTCATACGGGCGAGGTTGGGGCCGATGACGGCCTGGCGGAATCCGTTGATGGCGAAAAAAATTCCGAGCACGACCAAGAGTTCGTCATAGGTCCAGCCTCGAATAGATGGGGCGAAGCGAAAGTACGCTCCGGCTCCGAGCGCAGCCCAGACCAACCAGAAGAGACTGAGACCGGCGTTGGCCCAGAAAGCGGCGCGGTATTCGAGTTCGGTCGCGAGGGTATTGCCCCAGAAGATCCGGAGCAGGCGGATATAGCGGCTCAACCGCCCACCGCCTGGTAACGGTGGATTCCTCTACGCCAGGAGAGGCGGTAAAGCAACAAGAAAATACCGATCCAACCCGCAGTGACGGCAAAGCTGCGGGCAATCTCAGCTCCGTCCAACCGCCCTAGCAACAACTCGAGCGGAAATCCCATCGAGGAACGGAAGGGCATCCAGCGGCCGGTCGCCTCCACGATCGGGGGCATCAAAGGCAATGGGGCAACCCAGCCGGAGAGGAAGGCGCCCATACCCCACCAAAGGGAATAGATGTTGCCGGCCTGCGTGGTCCAGAACGCAATCGTGGCAAATGCCATCGCCATAACCACGTTCAGCAGAAAGCCGGTCAAACCTGCAAACACAGTGAGCGCCCATCCCAGGAGGTCGAGCTCATAATGAAGCGCCGGCACGAGCAGGGTGATTCCGACGAGAAGTGGGACGAGGATGACAATGACGATCGCCCGAAAGCCGAACTCCTGGGTCAGGTACTGGTGAAACGGGTCGAGTGGTTTCAACAGCTTGAAGGAGAAGTCGCCGCTACGAAAGTCGGAGTCCCAGGTCCAGATCAAGAAGCTCGTGGTGGTGTGCCAAAGCAGCGCGGCGGCGGCGTAGTAAGAGATGAAATCACTTCGATCCCACCCATTCGCGGGCCCCACTTCGTCGACGACTGCCAGCCACACCGACATGAGCAAGAGCGGAAAGAGGGAAGTCAAAACCCACACCGTCAACCGGGTGCGGTAGGCGAGTCCGATACCGATGTGGGCACGGAGCAGGGCCTTGTAGGCCGCAATCATCTCTCGGCGAAGACCCGGCGAATCACTTCTTCGATCTCGGGCTCTTCGATGGCGATATCTTCGATCGGGAGTTCCGACAGCATGCGAGCAGCGGTTTCTTTGGTTGCATTGCGCCGGACTTGCAGTACCGCGGTCACCCCATCTGTCTTGACCACATCCCCGAACTCGCCCAAACGTGCCGGATCAACTGGCTCCGACATCGTGATGCGGATAATTCGGTGGGGAGTAGTGGCATCGATCAACTCAGTCAGGTTTCCGTCGAAGCGAAGGCGTCCATGGTCGATCACGATCACTCGTCGAGTCAGCTCGGCGACATCGGTCATGTAGTGGCTCGTCAACAGCACGGTGGCTTGATGACGCTCGTTGTAATCAGTAAGAAACCGACGAACCGCCGCCGCGGCCGTGACGTCGAGCCCGAGCGTCGGCTCGTCAAGGAAGAGGACCCGGGGACGATGCAGTAGGGCTGCGGCGAGCTCTGCCCGCATTCGTTCTCCCAGGCTCAGGTTTCGAACTGGCTTGTCGAGATAGGGCGAAAGCTCCAACAGCGCGACCAATTCGTCGAGACCGATGCGAAAGTCCTTCTCCGGGATCCGATAGATCGCCTGGTTGACCAGGAACGTCTCCATCGCTGGCAGATCCCAGAAGAGCTGATTCCGCTGGCCCATGACAAGGGTGAAGGAGCGGAGAAATTCCTGCCGGCGAAGATGGGGCGTGAAACCAAGTACCGAAGCCGCGCCCGAAGTTGGATGGAGGAGTCCCGAGAGGCACTTGAGCGTGGTCGTCTTTCCAGCTCCGTTGGGGCCGAGAAACCCGACCATCTCTCCGGGTTGGATCGAGAAGCTGACGCCGTCGACGGCCTTGACGTCCGCATACTTGCGCCGAAAGAAGCCCCGCACTCCCGAAGCCAAACCCGCTTCACGTTGATGAACTCGAAAATGCTTGGTGAGCTCGTCGACTTTGATGGCGGGCTCTTGCACGGGAGGTTTCTACACCAGATCACCAATGAGCTCGGCCAAATTTCCCACCACCCGGTCGGCGCCGGCCAGAAGGAAACCGGAATCGTCGTGGCGAGCGACGCCGATCACCTCTCCAAACCCCCCTGATTTACCCGCTTGCACCCCGGAGATCGCGTCCTCCACCACAGCACACCGAGATGGCTCGAGGCCGAGGAGACGGGCCGCGTACAGGAAAGTGTCGGGACTGGGCTTTCCGGCGAGTCCTTCGGCAGTGGCGACAAATGCGTCGACAACCAGCGCAGCTCGGCCCGCCAGGCCGGCAGCGGCCAATACGTCTTCGGCATTGGCACTCGACGAGACAACGGCCCAGCGAATCTGGCGCAAGTCGAGCTCGTTTAGCAAACCAAGAGCATCTGGATACGGCGCGATGCCATCTCGCTGCAAAACCTTACGGAAGGCTTCGTTCTTGAGATTGCCCAGGGCCTGAACTGTTCCGAACCCGGGCGGGTCGGACGTAGCCCCCTCAGGCAGTTCGATCTTGCGCGACTGCAGAAAGCTGCGCACCCCGTCGTAGCGCGGCTTTCCATCGACGTAAGCGAGGTAGTCGGACTCCTGGAACGGCCGGTCGGATTGATCCACGAGGGCGAGCATCTGGTTGAAGGTCTCGGCCCAGGCCGCTTGATGGACCAGTGCGGTCGGAGTCAGGACCCCATCGAGATCAAAGAGATATGCCGCCACACTCATCGGGCAGTGTGAAGATAGCGCAGGGAAAAACCTCGCGAAAAAACCTTTTC
>JACCTH010000004.1 GCA_013812505.1 Acidimicrobiia bacterium
AGGTCCTCAGCGGCGTCGCCGCCGTCGGCCTTGGAATCGGGCTGCTCGCACCCGGGCTGTTCGGTCGTTCCCTGCCGATACTCCTCGTCGCCGCCTGTCCAATCACGATGCTCGTGATGATGGCCACGATGAGACGGCCGTCAACGCGTGCGCCCGCCCCGGAGGACATCAACTCTCTTCAGGCTCAATTGGCCGAGCTCACCGCCCAGCAAGAACAGGTCAGAAAAGATCTTGCCCGGCTGGCCTCACCGTCATCGGAACAGAACCGAGCCGAACCCAGTCGGTAACTCACATCAAAAGCTCGGCCTGGAGCTGCTGGCGTACGGTTAACGTCGCCACCGCCACGATCACCAGACCGAGCATCCACCAATTCCACCGGACCGTGAAGTTGGGCCACCGCCTAGTGAACCGCCCGAACACCGCCCGGATGACAACGACCGCACCGACGGGGACCACCAGCAGACTCGCCGGGTTGTACTCCCAGGCCAGAGCCAGGTTCCCCCGCATAAGCCACATCACCCCTCTACTCATCCCACAGGTGGGACTCATGACGCCCAGGTAATGAAGGGGTCCATGAAATCCGTACGGAGGCTGGCCGAACACCGCCATCAGCAACGCCGCTATCAACCCCACCCCGGCTAGCCGTGTCATCGCCAGATGACGGTCGTGATCCTCCCACCAAAGACCTACCGTCCGGCTCACAGCGCACACAAACCTGGATTGACCACTGCCAGGATCGACATCCAGGTCGCCCATGCCAGCGACCCCAGAGACAAGAGGGCTCCCAACCCGACCGAAACGCTGCCGGCTGCCACCCAGGGCCATCGGGAGTGGGGTGCCGGCATCGACAGGGCCCGGACTCGTTCGCTGATCGTGTCAGCGGCGCCAAAGCCGGCCACCTCCGGCCCAACCATTGCCACCGTTACAGCCAATAGGGTGCGCCGCAGGCCGTCACGGCCATCCCCGATCGCTTCGGCGGACTCCTCATCCGCCCACCGCTCAAGAGCCAGCCTGACCATCCGGGCACCGCGGGCCGCCAGCGGATACCAGCCGAAAGCCCCTTCGATCGCGCCGATCGCCAGCAGGAACCGGTGGTGTCGACGCCTGGCGTGGACGGCTTCATGGGCGATGACCGCTTCAATACCTTGGAAGCCGACCGCGTCGAACATCCCCCTAGACACCACCACCTGCGGTGGCCGGCCGCCCACCGCATAGGCGATCAGATCGCCGGCGGGCAGCACGACCAGGGTGTGGTCGGCCCGCCGGCAATGGCAGCCCAGCCACCTCTCGATTCGGAGACGTCGCTGTGCTGCGCGGACCCGAAAGGCGCCGCGCCCCGCCGCCCCGGCGAGGACCAAAGCCAGCCCACCGGAGACAGCACCGGCCCAACCGCCGGATGCCAGGCCACCGAACATACGTTGGCAGATGAGAGCCATGTCGGTGGCTCCAACCAGATCAAGCAACGTGGGGGTCGCCGACAGGAACAACCCCGACTCCACCAGAGCAAAACCCATCAGTTGGAGTGACCACGCGTTGCGGGCCCAATTAGCAGGATGGCTCCGCCGTCCCCGGCCCCTCACCCCTCCCGGACCTCCAAGGAGCAGGAGACCACCCACCAAAAGAAGCGGGATCATCGATCGATCCGTAGCAGGCGACGAAGCTGGACACGGTCAGCCTGGCCCATCGCCTCCACGAAGTGGCTGAGCGCCTCCGCCCGGTCGTTCGATAACGCCAGGAGCTCCCCCATACGGTGAGCGGTCCACTCCTCCCGGCTCTGGACGGCGTGATAAGCGAAGGCGCGTCCATCCTTGCGGCGCTCCAACAGGCCCTTGCGCCACAGCCGGACCAAGATGGTCATCACCGTCGTGTAGGCCAATTCCCGTTCAGTCGTAAGAACGTCGAGCACCTCGCGGGGAGTCAACCAGCCGCCCCGATCCCAAACGGCCTCCATCACCCGGGCCTCCAACTCCCCCAGGCGGGGCAAGCGTGAGGGATCCCTCGATGGAGGCGTGACCGCTCCAACGGAGCGTCGTTTAGAAGGCACCAGGCCAAGCACCCTAGTCCCAGCCCGGGCCCGCCGACCGAGCTGCATCTACGACGTAACATCGTTGATAGATGGCCCCGCCCATGGACGATACCGCTCGTCCCGTCCGAACCGGACTGAGACGCAGCTCGGGTTTGCTCGTCCGGCTGGCAGCCCTGACGATCGTCGCCGGCTCGCTGGCGCTGGCCGTCATCCTCGGATCCCGCTTCGGACAAGACCCCACCCTGATCGCCAGCCCATTGATCGGAAAGCCAGCCCCCGACCTCACCCTTCCATACCTTGCCGACACCGGCGATTTCACGCTTCGCGAGCTGCGCGGGAAGGTAGCCGTCATCAACTTCTGGGCGTCGTGGTGTGTCCCCTGCCGGGCCGAACACGCCGATTTGGTCGCCACCGCAGACGCCTTCGCGAACACGGGCGTTCGCTTCGTTGGAGTGCTGTATCAGGACGACCCGGAACCGGCCATCGACTTCCTCGATGAACTCGGCTGGGGCGACAACTACGACTACGTCATCGACCCCGGCTCCCGAGCAGCCATCGCCTTCGGTGTCTTTGGGGTCCCCGAGACGTTTTTCGTAAATCCCGAGGGGGTCATCATCGGGAAGATCGTCGGCCAGTCCAGCGCCGTGCTTCTAGGTGCCACCCTCGACCAGATCCTTCGAGGAGAACGGCCCGGTGAACATACCGCCGGCACCGTTCAGTCCGGACCGGGAGGCTAAGGCATGAGCTCGTCGGAGTTATGCCCGAGAGCTCCCCACCGCCCCAAATCGAGCACAGACCTCATCTCCCGAGCGAACATTTTCCGTCACAGAGGTCTCGCCGCGCCACGCCTCCAGCCCCTCCCGCACAGCCAGGGCCGCAATGCCGAACGCAGCCAGGGTGTCGGCCCACCACCATCCATAAGTGGCATTGAGCACCAGCCCTCCGAGAAGAATCGCAGACAGATACGCACAGAGCGCGGTCTCGGTCGAGTCGGCCATGATCACAGGGTTGCCGAACTCCCGCCCGGTGCGGAGTTTCGCCCACGCCAGCAAAGGCATCACCACCAACGACACCCCGGCAAGAACGATGCCCACAGTTGACTCGCCCGCCTCGTTGCCAGTTAGAAGGTCGCGGACCCCTTCGGCGACGACGTACCCGGCAAGGACGAAGAATGTCAAGGCGATAAGGCGCAACGCGCTCGCCTCTCTCTTCTCGGCCACCCCACGAAGCTGCCACAGCACCACGACGCCGGCAAACACTTCGATGAACGAATCGAGGCCGAACCCCACTAGCGCCAGCGAGCCGTCAGCGATACCGGCCCCAACCGCGATGACACCCTCGATCGCGTTCCAGCCGATCGTTAAGCACGCCAACTTTCGTCCCCGTGCAACGAGGGATACTTGACGGTCCATTGCTATCGGCGGCCGCAGTTCAGACAAGGGCCACCTCAAGAAAGCTCGTCCAGGGCAGCCTTCAGCTCGTCGGGATCGACTGCACCCTCGAAACGGGCGGCGATGCTTCCGGTGGAGTCGACAACGAACACCCACGGCTCGGATACGAGGCGCCATGCCTCCACTGCCTCCACCACGTTCAGCTCTTGCCGGGTGGCTGCATCGAGATTTTCGTAGATCTCGACGTGAACGAAGTTGACCCGCGGGAAGTCGGCCGCGACCAGCTTGACATTGTCGAGCATCGGACCGCACGTTGCGCTCACGCAGAACCCGGGAGTGGAGAACACCACCACCGTCGGCCGGCCGGAGCTTACGGCGGCATCGAGCGACAACTCATAGAAGCGGGGATCGGGGTCGGGGTCGGTTGAGATCTCCGACAGGGTGGCGACCTCTTGGGCGGTCCTGGTCCCAACCGACGGAGCCGGTTCGCCCACCTCTGGGGTTCGCCCCTCTTCGGCCACGTCAAACGGGATAAGCAAGCCGGGAGGACCGCCCGGGCTGTGGGCGGTTATCTGCCATCGCCCTGCCCGGTCAAAGGTCACTTCCGCTCTATACAGACCACGAACCTCGGGGACAGTCCACATAAAGTTCCCCGTCACGGTGAAGGAAGGCTGTGTCTCCTCCGGCGAATAGAGGTCGAATTCGACCGGAAACTCGGACGCGGCCAGCGAATCGCCCTCAGCAGTGACGAGAGCCACCAGCAGGCGTTGGGAACCGACCGCCAGATCAGCGTTGGCCACCACTGGGAAAGCTTCCTCCGGAATCCCCGCAGCTGTGCTGCCGCCGCAAGCCGCAGTAATCGCGGCTAAAGCGGTAGCCACCATCCACCGGCTCCCAGGGACACGGACTGTCGTATCGGTTCGTGTTATCGCGTTCCTCCTAGCCAGCATCCAGCTACTACCCAACGTAGCGACAAATGCCGCGAATGACGAAGGCGCCTGCCTTCAGCAAAACTGGGTCAGGCTCATGATCGCACCTAGACGCCGGAGGAATTGGGCACAGTGGCGACCACCACCGTCGAGGCGCTCATCAACAACACCGCTGCCGCCGGAGCTAAGTCGGCGCCCACCGGCCATACCACCTGGTCGGCGTCGCCCGTTTATTCGAATCCTTCGACACGTTGGCGTTCGCGGACGAAGGCGATGATGGCTTCAACTTCTTCTGGGTTGAGGCCTTCGATTGGGGGCATGTCACCGAAGTCCCAGTGGTGGGCGCGTACTCCATTCTGGACGGCAAAGAGGAAGGCACCGTCGGCGTGATGGTTCGGTTCGTAGATGATCGACAGGTGTGACGGTCCCTGGTCGGTGCCTTGCAGGTCTGATCCGTGGCATTCGGCGCAGTGGGCTGCGTAGAGTTCGGCGCCCGCCTCGACCAGTTCAGGGTCTTGTGGCTCGATTGCGACTTCGGAGCCGACGACACATCCGGCCACCAGGAGCAACAGCCCCACGGCGACGAACGACGCTCGTTTCATCCCGACGGCCTCAGTTCGAGCCGGCGGAGGAACTGGGCGTTGATGGCGACGACCACGGTGGAGGCGCTCATCAGGACCGCGGCGGCGGCCGGGGCGAGGACGATTCCGGCCCAGGCCAGCGAACCGGCCGCCAAAGGGATGGCGACAATGTTGTAGCCGGTGGCCCAGACCAGGTTCTGAATCATCTTGCGATACCCGGCCTGGGAGAGGCGCCGTATCGCGACGACGCCCCTCGGGTCGTCGGAGGCGAGCACGATCCCGGCCGATTCCACTGCCACGTCGGTCCCGGCGCCGATGGCGATGCCAACGTCGGCCCGGGCCAGGGCTGGGGCGTCGTTGACCCCATCTCCGACCATCGCCACCCGCAGCCCACGCGCTTGGAGCTCGGCCACCTTGGAGTGTTTGTCCTCTGGTAGGACCTCACCCAGGATCTCGTCGATGTCGAGCGCGGAGCCGACGGCCTCGGCCACTTGACGGGCATCACCGGTGATCATCGCAACCCGTACCCCGAGTCTGTGGAGATGATCCACCGCCTCCTTGGACTCGGGCCGGATCTCGTCCTCGAGGGATACGGCGCCGAGGATCCTTCCATTGCCGACCACAAAAAGAACCGCGGCGCCACGCCGCTTCCAGAGATCCACCTTCTCGCCCAACTCTCCGGGAACGTCCAGCTTCCGCTCACGCAGCAAGGCCGGGCCACCGACGGCGACGGTCGTGCCTTCAACATCCGCCTCCACGCCTCGGCCGCTCATTGACTTGAACCCGGTGGCGGTGGGGACAGATCCCAGCGCCTTCCCGGCGCTGACGATGGCCCGAGCCAACGGATGTTCGGAGTCGGCTTCCACCGCGGCGGCGATGGCAACAACTCGGTCGGTATCGCCATCGACTGCCGCGATGTCCCGCACCACATGGCTGCCTTTGGTCAGGGTCCCGGTCTTGTCGAAGAGGACAATGTCTACGGTGCGCATCCGCTCCAATGCCAGGCGGTCCTTGACGAGGATCCCGTTCCGGGCGGCCAGGTCGGTTGAGATGGCGATGACCAGGGGGATGGCGAGGCCGAGAGCGTGGGGACAGGCGATCACCAGCACCGCCACGGTCCGCACCACCGCCTCCTCGGGCTGCCCTGCGACCAGCCAGGCGATCACGGTGATCACGGCCGCCGCGATCGCCACATAGAAAAGAAGGGCAGCGGCCCGGTCTGCCAGCACCTGGGCCCGGGACCGCGACTGTTGGGCTTCGGCCACCAGCCGTTGGATTCCGGCCAAGGCTGTGTCGTCACCGACGGCCTCGACCCTCACCCGCAGCGCCGAGTCGGTGGCCACGGTGCCGGCCACCACCCGACCACCCGGACTCTTGGCCACCGGTTTCGATTCTCCCGTGACCATCGACTCGTCCAACTCGGCCTCACCCTCGACGATCTCTCCGTCGGCGGGCACTCGCGCCCCGGGCCGGACCAAAACGAGATCACCAACTTCGAGCTCTGAGATCGGCACCGTCACCGTCTCGCCGTTGGAGATTCGCTCGGCATCGTCAGGTAACAGCTCGGCGAGGGCGGCCAAAGCACCCCGGGCCTGGCCGATAGCCCTCATCTCCATCCAGTGGCCCAGCAACATGATGGTGATCAGCGCGGCCAGCTCCCACCAGAACTCAAGATCAAACCAACCCAGCGTGGTGGCGAGTGAGGCGAAGAAGGCGACCGTTATCGCCATACCGATGAGAAGCATCATTCCCGGCTGACGATCCCTCACCTCTTGGACGGCTCCCTTGAGGAAAGGTGAGCCGCCGTAGATGAAGATGACCGTGCCTAGGACCGGTGCCAGCCACTCCGATCCGGGAAACGACGGGGCCGTGTACCCGAACCATTCCTGGATCATCGTGCTGTAGAAGACGACGGGGAGAGTCAGCAACAGAGATAGCCAGAAACGGTCCCGGAACATGGCCACGCTGTGCCCGGCGTGCTTGTCATGCCCGCCCCCATGACCGTCGTGATCGCTGGCGTCATTCCCCTTGAGGTGGCGACTCACCGCCGACGCCTCGGTGTCAATGGCATGGCTTTTGTGGTGCTCAGAGCCGTGATGGTCGTGGTGTGTCATATCCCCAAACTCCTCGAAGGGCTATCAACGGACCAGCCGTTCGATGGCCTCGGTGGCCTCGGTAACCATCCGGTCTGCCCTTTCGACGTCGCCGGCCTCGGTGGCCTCACGGACACAATGCCGGAGGTGTTCGTCCAGGAGCCCAACGGCAACACCCTGCAGGGCCGCCGACACCGAGTTGATCTGAGTGAGGACGTCGATGCAATAGGTGTCCTCACTGATTAGCCGCTGCAATCCCCGCACCTGACCCTCGATCCGAGCCAGCCGCTTCCGGTAGTCGTCCTTGCTCATCGCGTAGCCACGCATTTCTATCCTTGATACACTAGGGGGGTATCCTATCTTGACGATCACGGTCCGTCAACCTATGGGGAGCCGGCAGCCGCCGGACGTTCGGATTGCTCGAGCACAGCGAGCATCTAACTTCCATACCGATGGCACCAATCCGGGTCCGATTCCTCACCACGACCTGGCTGATCGCGGTCGCCATCACAGGAGTGTTTTCATGCATGGATTGGACGCGTTGGCCACCTGACATTGCCCGGATTGGTCATCACCGAACCTCTGAGCATTCGAGTGACGGCGTTGGAACCCACACCGCGATTGGATGGTGCATGCTCGCCATCGCATCAATGGGCACGATGTCGCCTAGATCAAACGGAGACGGCCGTGCTCGCGCCTGGCCGGTAATGCATTCCTTCCACCGATACCTCCTCTCCGGTGCTCCGGCTAACAGCCGCGACCGATTGATTGAACTGTGCGTGATTCGGGTCTGAGCCCGGCGTCGTTCACTACAGGCATATTTGATTGAATTGTTGGGAGTCTCATGTACCGAAAACCAACGCGTCGACTGGTGCTCACGTCCGCCTTCGCGGAATTCCTAATCACAGCTTGCGGTGGCTCGGCGTCTAGCACTACAGCAGCCGGCTCCGACGCCAACCAAGGCGAATTCGCCTTCGGGGAGCCGGCTGACTCGTCTAACACTGACCGTATCGTCGAGATCGTTGCCACCGACGGCCTCGTCTTTGACCCTTCCGATCTGACGGCCACGACCGGAGAGACCGTCACATTTCGTATCGTCAACGAAGGAACCATCATCCACGATTTCACCCTCGGAGATGAGGTCACCCAGGATGAGCACGAAGAGGAGATGGCGGAAATGGGCGGAATGGCACACGAGGCTTCCAACGCCGTGACCGTCGCCGCCGGAGCAACCAAGGAACTCACCTGGACCTTCACCCAGCCGGGAACAGTGCTCATCGGTTGTCACCAACCCGGGCACTACGACGCCGGGATGAAGGGACAAATCACGGTCGGGCTGTGAAGCCGAAGGGTTCGCTCAGGGCCCTGACAACCATCATGGGAGCTATCGCCATGGTCTCGGCCTGTGTGGCTAATGCCGGCTCGGACCCAAACGAGCCGCCCGACCAACTGCGGGTGGTAAGGGGCGAAGAGTTGTACCAGCAGTATTGCGCCTCGTGCCACCGGACCGACCTGTCCGGTGATCCGGACTGGAAAACACCCAAAGAGGACGGGTCCTATCCGCCACCCCCCCACGACTCAACCGGTCATACCTGGCACCATTCCGATCAGGTTCTCCTCGAGATCATCCGCGACGGATCCGACTTCGCCCAATCACGAATGCCCTCATTCGGAGAAAGGCTCAGCGACGACGACATCGGCGCCATCCTCGAGTTCTTTAAAGCCAACTGGGGACCCGAAGAACGGGAATATCAGCGACAGATCAACGAGCAGCAGGCGAGGCTCGGGGAATGAGACCTCTCCGAATCCCTTTGGTTCACCCGATCGGGTCCTGTCCGAAGGGGTAGACCTGCCGGAGGTAGATGACCTTTCCTACCACCTCAGCCTTCGTTGCGTTGGGACAGCGTGACGTTTCGAGGATCGGGCGCCTTCACGCCATTGTTTGCTAACCGATTCCCAAGTCCGGGTCATCCTGATTCTCGGCGAGCGATTAGCTCGCGAGAACGAATTAGCGCGGGGGCCGCAACCCAGCCAGAGTGACCGTGACGAGCCGGCGGACCGCGGCTTTGGACGGCAGGCTGCTGGCTGCTGTGAGGGCGTGGAGGCAGTAGCTCGCAAGCTCGTCGGGCGCGACATCATCCCGAAGGTCGCCTGTCTCTGCGGCCTCGATCAGGAGGTCGCGGATCATGTGGCGAAGCTGCTGCTGGGCACGGGCGACCTGCTGGTCTCGATGCAAGAACGCCGCGAGTTCGGTGTTGTGGTGCCCGTGGGACTCGTGGGAGATGAGGGCGTAGGCCTCGAGCACAGCTTCGAGACGCTCGCCAGCGTCGCCGGCCTGATCTCGGACGTCAGCGAGATATTCGAGGTGGCCGGTGATCTGACGTTGGTGCCAGGCGTCCAGGATCGCTTCGACGTCTGGGAAGTACTTGTACAGGGTCGCTCGTCCGATGCCGGTCTCCTCGGCGATCTGCGACATCGTCACCGACCGCAGCCCCTGCTCGGCCACTAACGCCGCAGTGGCGTCCATGGTCGCGCCGCGCACCGCGTGGCGGTGGGCCGCGATCGTCTCGTTCCACAGCTTCGGCACCACTCCCAGTATACATGACGACAAATGTCGAGACACTGTAGCTTGACAACGACACACTGTCTCGTAACCTGGCTGAAGGCATCAAGAGCTGGACAACCACACGCCACAGAGGAGACGCAACATGGCTGACCCGACTTCCTACCCCGACACCGGCGACGACACCGGCGTGGGGTCCGACGACGAATCGAATACCAACACACCACGCTGGGTGAAGGTTTTTGGGATCATCGCCCTCGTTGCGGTCCTGCTGTTTGCCGTCTTGCAATTCACCGGCAATGAGCACGGCCCTAGTCGTCACATGCCCGCGAGCGTCACAGAACAGAGCGGGCAACAACCATGACCATGACACCCCGCCTCCGCCAGTTCGGGTTCACCGCTTCGCCCGTGTTCGCACTCACCGTGCTGGTCACCCTTGGGGCATTTGGGTTCATCGGTGTGGTGCTTGTCCAGCCCAATTTGATCGCTGGGCTACTCGGGCAGGAAACCGCCGGCCACATCAGCGGCCACTTCAGATCCCTCGACCATCGCGTCCACGACCTCACGTTCGGGTTCCTCGTCGGGACGGCCGCAGTGGGGATGCTTGCCCAGCTCCGGATCCCATCGAAAAACGTCGCCGGTCAGGTGATGGCGCTGGTTCCCTGGGTGGGGCTGATATTGGGTTTTGTCCTCACAGAAACCTGGACATTCGCGCCTGCTCCGATTCTCGGCGCCTTAACGCTCATTGCAACAATTCTTCACCCGGCCGGGCGTCGCTTCTTCCGTTCCTTCAGCGCCTCGCGAGTGAACCGGGTGATGCTCGCGCTGGTCATCATCGCCGCCGTGCCGCTGGTGGCATTCGCCTCCAACAACATCGAACTGCAAAGGGCGCTCACCGACGACCATGCCACCCTCGGCCACTACGGATTCCTCGCCGCCTTCAGCTTCACCGTCGCCGGGGTGGGCCTCTTGGCGAGCCTGCGGCCCGACGGCTGGAGGCTCACAGCATGGGTCGCCGGCCTCCTCCCAGCCCTCCTCGGGCTCGCCTCGGTGGTGTACCCGGACGTCAACTCAAGTCTCGGCCCCGTCTGGGCACTCGCGGCCATTACCTGGGGCGTCGGGTTCGTCGCGGCGGCTGAACTCACCCAGAACGCGGAGGGCCCGACCCTGCTCGGTGCAAGGGGCGCGGTATCGAAATCGGAACGGGGTTGAGGAGCTGGGGAACGGGACGTTCGACTGATCCTCGTGGCGCTCTCACAATGCGGAGGGGCATGCGACGGTTCACCCGATTGACCAACGGTTTTTCCAAGAAGGGTCGAGAACCTGGCCCATGCTGTCAGCCTTATCTACATGTACTACAACTTCGCCCGACCCCATAAGAGCTTGGGAAGGGTGTCACCCCGGCGATGGCCGCGGGGAAGGCCGCGCATCCCTGGAAGGTCTGGGATATCGCGGCCCTCCTCGACCGAGAGGGTTTACTTGCAGCCGCAAGTCGGGCAGGGCGTAGCCCCACAAGGGCAACCGCAACACGGGCATGGTTCTTTAGTCATTAGTTTCACCTCCTCCGGTACGGATGAATTGAACGTCGCACGGCCATGGTTGACCCTCGCCAACCTTGTCTGAGGGCAGCGTTTCCGAGAGGCGCGCCATCTCTCCCCGTAGCCTTTTCAGGTTCGCGAGCTGGGCATCGAGATCGGCGAGGCGCTTCTTGACCAACTCGGCGGTATGCCCGCAGGGACATACCCCTCTGTCGCGGATAGCGAGAAGCTCCCGGATATCGCGAAGTTTCAGCCCGAAGCGCTGCGCTCCGCGGATAAATCGGAGGCGTTCGACATCCTCCTCGCCGTAAGCGCGGTACCCGTTGGGGCTGCGGTCGGGTGAGGGCAGCAGACCGACCCGTTCGTAATAGCGGATCGTGTCGGGCCGGACTCCGACTTCCGACGCTACCTGGGAGATAGTTGCGACCATCGGAGCAGCGTAAACCATGGACCATGGTCCAATGTCAAGTCATTCTCGGTCGAGCATGCGAGGATTCAAACTGACCCACTCGGATAACGCGGCTGCCGCGAAAACCTGTAGCTTTCCGCGGTCGGTCCTGCGAGCCGCATGGGGATACGGTCCCAGCTGTTCGGCAACGAGGTCGGCCGAACAGGCGAAACGTCGCACGCACGGCACCGTAAGTAGTCGGGCATGGGATCTTCGTGACAACCACGAGCAGTCGATATGAGCCCGTATGCGCTCGTTGGAGCAATGACCCCGAACGGCACCTCTGGAGCGGTGTGCCTTCCAACGCCCCTTGGCGGGCGTCGGCCGCCTCCGACCACGCCGCCAAAACGACCGCAAATGCTGGCTAAGAGGAGCACCCGGAATCGCCAAGGTGACGATGACAAACTTCGCCGGATCAATCGCCAGAACGCGAGCCGCTTGCACAGGCTCGTCGCGACCGAGGTCGGCCAACCGCTCGTCCAGCAGGGCAGCCCGCGCAGGGAAGATCGGATAGCCTCCGGCCACCAGGCCGGACAGTCACGAGGCGGAGTCAACACCTTGTAGTAGGCCGTGCAGGTGCCTCCGTCGGAATCCTCCCAGTGCAGCTCGAATTGTGTCGATGCCGCACGGACTTTTCGACTTCCGATGTGCAGACGAGCGCTGGGACCCATGCAACCCAGCCTGGGCCGCGGCGATCGGCCGCCTGACCGTTATATTCGGCTTTGGTCAGATTCTCGGACCTGTGATCGCTGGGCTCTTCGGCGATTCCCGGTCGGGCCTCCGCGCCGGCCTTGCCTTCTCCGCAATCACCCTCGCTGCGGGCACGCTCGTGGCGCTGTCGATCACGCCGCTACCGCCGACCGCCGCCAATGCCTAGCTCCTCGAAAGGAGTACGGTCGCGAGATGAAGACTGAGACGAACAGCACCGCGCGTCTGCATGTTGAGCCAAGCCCAAAGCGGGTCCGAACCTATCTCGGCGGCGACCTGGTAGCCGACACCACTCAGGCGCGGCTCGTGTGGGAAGTGCCCTACTACCCCGCCTATTACGTGCCATCAGAAGACGTCAAGGTGGACTTGGTTCCAACCTCGAAGGTGACCCAATCACCCAGCCGAGGAGATGCCCGGCACTACACGATCAAAGCCGGTGGCAAAGAAGCCCCCGACGCTGCGTGGCGGTACGTCGATTCCCCGATCGAGGAACTGCGCAACCTGATCCGCATCGATTGGAACGCGATGGACGGCTGGTTTGAGGAAGACGAGGAGGTCTTCACCCATCCCCGGGACCCCTACAAGCGGGTCGACGTGCTGCCCACATCTCGTCACGTGCGAGTCGAGGTCGATGGAGTCGTCCTTGCCGAGTCCTCGACCGCGCACATTCTCTTTGAGACCAGCCTCCCTCCGCGCTGGTACATACCCAAGGTCGACGTCCGGATGGACCTGCTCGTTCCAACCGAGAAGGTGAGTCACTGTCCCTACAAGGGACAGGCGCAGTACTGGTCGGTCCAAGTCGGTGACAGCCTCATCCCTGACCTGGCGTGGTCATATCGAGCTCCGTTTCCGGAGAGCATCAAGGTCGCCGGGTTGGTCTGTTTCTACAACGAAGCGGTCGACCTTTTCATCGACGGTGAACTCCAGCAACGGCCCGAGACGCCGTTCAGCAAGCAGAAGAGATAGACCCGTCCGTCATCGACACATTGTCGTAACAACGGCTCCTATCGGTTCAAGGAATTTTGCAAAGTGCAGTCGACCGCAACGACAAGCGCGGCACAGACCTGCTGCATCCGCTGATCACTCAGCCGGCCAAGACGATCGGTCAAAGTGCCTAGGGAGACACTTTCGACTGAGTCAAGGTTTACGGCTGAGCGCTTAGGGACCGGGTCTTCGCCAGATTCGAGGATTACCTCGCTCGGCAAGCCTCTGACGCTCGTCGTGCAGGGAGCGACCAGCGCTCGACGGAGCCTCGGAATGGCGGCATCGCGAGACAGCACCACGACAGGTCGGCGACCGATCTCGGGAAGTTCGCACCACCAAACCTCGCCCCTAGTTGGAAGGCCATTCACGAGGAACCGGCGGCCTCCCGGAATGACGCCAGGTCGCCCCATTCGTCCGGCTCACTAATTGGATGCAAGTCATACGCTGCATAGGAGGCATCGATCTCGGCAGACCTGTGTCTGGCGAGCAGGGCAGCCAGCGCTTCATCAAACAGCGCGGCGTCGTTCAGTCCAGTCCGAAGCTCTCGAGCGTTCTCTAATAGTCGCTCATCGACTGTCGTGCTCACCCTTATTCTCATGCCACGATTATGCCATGAATATGCTTCGGCGTGAAGAGACCTGCGAGCGGCACTCACCCAAGGACTTGTAGGTTGCGATCATCAAGGCAGTTACCAAGAGCCCGGCATTGCGAGCCTTCTGGAGGTTTCACCGCTATTTGCTGCGCCTCACCAGGGGGCGTTGGTTCAACCGGATAGGACCGGGTCGGCAACTTCTACTTACCACCCGCGGACGCAAGACCGGACAACCAAGATCGGTGGGCCTGAGCTACATGGTTGACGGTGACCGCTGGATCGTGGTCGGATCGAATGCCGGCGAAGACCAGCATCCAGCCTGGTGGCTGAATCTTCTCTCTGAGCCAACGGCGACCATCGTCGTCAGCGGTGCATCGCTTCCGGTAACAGCGCACGAGCTGGAAGAGCCCGAACGCGCCGAGGTCTTCTCCCGTTTCGTCTCCGAGGTCGGCGAGAGCTATCTCGAGTATCAGCAGCGGACCACTCGCCGGCTGCCGGTCGTAGCGCTAACTAGGACAACGATGTGACGATCGAACTTGCGGCCGAAGTCTTAGCCGCACACCTACCAATCCTCGCCTTTACCGGTGCCGGCGTCTCGACGGAGTCGGGTGTGCCCGACTTCAGAGGTCCGAACGGTCTGTGGACCAAGATGGACCCGGACGATTTCACCATCCAGCGATATCTGTCTGATCCCGAGCGCCGCCAGCGAGGATGGAAACTCCATGCCGAGGGTCAACTCTGGGGAGCCCGGGCGCCACTCGAACCCAACCGGGCCCACCTGGCACTGGCCGATCTCTACCGCGCCGGGAAACTCAGTGGGTGCGTGACCCAGAACGTCGATGGCCTCCACTTGATGGGCGGATTGCCCGAAGAGGTCGTGGCCGAAGTCCACGGCCACGTCCGTACCGTCCGCTGCCTCAACTGCCAGACCACATGGCCGACCGAGACAATCCTGGTCCGAGTCGACCAGGGCGAGGTCGAACCCCGCTGTAAGGAATGTGGGGGAATCATCAAGACGACGACGGTGATGTTCGGTGAGCATCTGTTTCCGGAAACAATGGAAAAGGCCTGGGAGCTAGCCGATCAATCGCACGCCGTCCTGGCGATCGGGACGACCCTCGGGGTGTGGCCCGCAGCCGAGATACCGTGGGCGATGGTGCAGGCCGGAAAGCCGCTCGTGATCATCAACCAGGGCGAAACCGAGATGGACCGGTTGGCAAGTGTGCGCCTTGACGGCGGCGCGGGTGAGACTATGGCCGAACTCGCCGCCCGCTTAATTCCCTGACATTGCAGCGCTTCAGCTCATAACGTTTGCACCCTATGGCCGACGAGCTCCGCCCGATAACACCGTCTGACCTTCCAGAGCTGTTTGACCTCCAGCGGCGGGTCGAAGTTCACGACAACCTGCCGGTTGTCACGCCCTGGGACGAGTTCGAGGACTTAAAGAACGACCCGTCGATCAATCTCGCCACAAACTCCGTGATGGTGATGCGAGATGGCAAAGCCATCGGCTACGGCTTGACCTGGGATCGACTGGCGAACGACGCCGATCATGCGCGGGCTTTCGCGCTCGGCACAGTCGACCCGCTCTTTCGGCGCCAAGGGGTCGGAAGTCAGATCCTCACCTGGACGATCGAACGCGGTAAGAAATCGCTCGCGACTGCCCCCGCTCTCCAAGGACGATTCATCCGCACCCATGTGTACGACTTTGAAAGCGAAGCTATCGCCCTCTTCGAGCGGCACGGCTTGAAGCCGATTCGATACTTCGCCGAGCTCATTCGCTCCTTGCCAGAGCAAATCACGACACCGATACCCGCGGGAATCAAGATCGTCGGCTGGGACGAAAACCGCTCTGAAGAAGTGCGACAAGTCATGAACTTGGCTTTTCGGGATCACTGGGGCAGCACGCCGCTCGACGAAGCGAACTGGGAGCACCGGCTGAAGAGACCCGGCAGACGGCTTGACGCCAGCTACCTCGCCCTAGCCGACGGTCAAGTGGTCGGTGCCTCTCTCAACGAGCACTACCCGAGCGACACGGAACTGACCGGGCGGCTCGACGGTTGGATCGGCCAGCTAGGGACCCATCCCGGCTTTCGCAAGCGAGGCATTGCCTCGGCCCTAATCGAAATCTCCTGCGAGCACTTTCGCCAGCTCGGTTGGAACCACGCCATGATCGGAGTCGATAGCGAGAACCCCACCGGGGCTTACGGCCTGTATCAACAGCTTGGATTTCAGCCGCTTTATCGACAGATCCAGCACCAGCTTCAGGTCTGAAAAGCACCCCGTCGACGGCGCGACCGAGCGATCAGCCCGACTACGACGCCAGCCACCAGAAGCACGGCTCCAACCCCCCAAAACCACGACGGTCCGGCGGAGAGGACAAGGAAGTTGCGTTCGGCGGGCACACAGATTCGTTGACTCGCCTGATCGGAGGTTTCGGGGTTCCTAGCGCAATACTCCAGCTCGTAGGTTCCTCCTGGCAGGTCGGGCACCATGAAGCTGGCGACGAAGCCACCTGACGCGTCTGCGACCACACCGGTAAACAGAACGACTCGGGTTGAAGGTCGCCTCGGGTCTACCTCAAGCAACAGCTCTGCCACGGCAGGGGTGTTCGCCGGACAGCAGGTCAGCAATCCTGATCCCTCGACTTGAACAACTTCGCCTGGTTCACCCTCCCAAGCGCCGAGTTGGAAGCCGAAGCCACCGAGGGCGGGCGTTGCGACACAGAGGATCAATAAGGTCAACCCCACCTGGCTTACTCGGGTCACGCCTCTGATCATTCCCGCGCCCAGGTTACGGGTCAAAGCTCCGATCTGAAAAGAGCCCAGGCCGGGTAGCCTCCGAGCACGGAGGTCAACTAAATGGGTTACAAGCCGCCACTCGAAGACATCGAGTTCACCCTCGCCAACATCGCTGACCTCGAATCGATCTCGAAGCTGAATGGGTTCCAGCACGCCGACCTGGCCACCGTCAGCGGGGTTCTCGAAGAAGCTGGCCGTTTCTTCTCCGAGGTGATTGCACCGCTCAATCGGATCGGCGACCAGCAGGGGAGCAAGCTTCAACCCGACGGCACCGTCAAGACGCCCGAAGGTTTCAAAGCCGCTTACGCCAAGTTCGTCGAGGCTGGATGGGGTGGCGTGCACATCCCCGAACAATGGGGCGGCGGCGGCATGCCCTACACGGTCGGCGTGGTCGTCCAAGAAATGTTCAAGTCGGCCAACATGGCGTTCTCGCTCTGCCCGCTATTGACCCAGGCCTCGATCGAGGCGTTGATGAGCCACGGGTCCCCCGAGCAGCAGGCGCAGTATCTCGAGAAGCTCGTCACCGGTGAGTGGAGCGGCACGATGTGTCTCACCGAGTCGCAGGCTGGCTCCGATGTCGGTGCTCTCTCGACCAGGGCGGAACCCCAGAAGGACGGCACCTATCGCCTCTTCGGCCAGAAGATCTTCATCACCTGGGGCGAGCACGATATGTCCCAGAACATCATCCATCTCGTACTCGCCCGCACGCCTGGGGCCGCGCCGGGGACGAAGGGAATCTCGCTGTTTCTCGTCCCCAAGCTCATCCCCGACGCCGAGGGCAAACCGGGAGAAGCCAATGATCTGAATGTGGTCTCGATCGAGCACAAGATGGGGATTCATGCCTCTCCTACCTGTGTGCTGTCCTTCGGCGACAAGGGTGAGGGGGCAGTCGGCCATCTCATCGGCGAAGAGCAATCGGGGATGCGGTACATGTTCACAATGATGAATACGGCTCGAGTTGGGGTGGGGGTTGAGGGTTTGTCGATCTCCGAGGCCGCCTATCAGAAGGCGCTGGAGTTCGCTCATGTTCGCAAGCAAGGCCGCGACCTTGGTTCGACCGAGGACGTGGTGATCTTTGAGCACCCCGATGTGAGGCGGATGTTGTTGACGATGCGCGCCTACAAGGAGGCCGTCCGCGGCCTGATCTACATGAACGCCCGACAGGTCGACCTGGAGCGCCA
>JACCTH010000051.1 GCA_013812505.1 Acidimicrobiia bacterium
AGATATCACCCCAATCGATCACTGCCGCGAGGCCGCCTTTGCTCAGGATGAGGTTGAAGGGGTGCAGGTCGCCATGTATCCAAACCGGAAGGCCCGTCCACGCCGGAGTATCACGCAACCGTTCCCAAGTGCGCCAAACCAGCTCGTGATCGATCGCTTCATCAAGCGCCTCAATGCCTGGTCGAGTTAGCTGATCTCGCGGCGCCAGCGGCATCCCCCTACAGGGGTTCCTCGGAGCATCGGTAGGGGCCGGACGATGAAGGCTTCTCAAGAACAGTCCTAGTTGCCCAGCACAGGTCTGCACCTCCGCTAGTGAAGCCCGATCGGCAGTCGAACCGGCAAACCAGGGCGTGATCGACCAGGGCCATGGAAAGCCAGCTCCGGGCGCGCCTGCTCGCAAGGGGACTGGAATGGCCGCCGGCAAATGGGGAGCGATCTCGGACAGCCACTTCTGCTCGTGGAGGATGAGGGGAACGCTCATCAGGCGCCTCGGCAGGCGGACGGCGAGGTCAGTACCGACTCGGAAGATCGCGTTGTCCCAACCGCTGCCGACCTCCTTGAGGCCCAACCCCACCAGATCGGGGTGTTGTGAGGAAAGCAAGCTCGAAACGAGTTCCGCATCGATGTTTACTTCGGCCGCCGGCTCACCCACGCCTCCAAACTAGAGATTCGTCGTCGAGCGGCGCGGGCGTTACCAACGGTCGGTCCAATGCAACTCGATTGTCGTTTACGATCGCGGAGGTGACTAGCGGTCCCGCCAAGGCGCAGCATTTGAGCGATCTCGCGTGGCTGCGCCGCGTCAAAGACCGGATCGACCGGGAGTATGCCCAGCCCTTGGATGTGGAGGCGCTCGCCCGCGGCGTGCATATGTCGGCCGGGCATCTCAGCCGCCAGTTCAAGCTCGCCTACGGCGAGTCGCCGTACTCCTATCTGATGACCCGGCGCATCGAGCGGGCGATGGCGCTGCTGCGGGGGGGCGACCTCAGCGTCACCGAAATCTGTTTCATGGTCGGCTGCTCGTCGCTCGGCACCTTCAGTACACGGTTCACCGAGTTGGTTGGGGTGCCTCCCAGCGTCTATCGGCGTGAAGCGGCACGGGCAACGGCGGGCATACCTTCGTGCGTCGCCAAACAGGTGACCAGACCGGTCAGGAATCGAGAAGCGTTTGCTGGAAGCCGCGCGTAAGGTCAGCGTCATGGACATCACCATTCACTACACCTTCCTCCCGCAAAACGACCCGGACGCCGCCCTGACCTTCTACCGCGACACCCTCGGCTTCGAGGTCCGCAACGACGTCGGATACGAAGGGATGCGCTGGATCACGGTCGGCCCGCCAGACCAGCCCGGCACGGCAATCGTCTTGCACCCGCCTGGTGCTGACCCGGGTATCACCGAAGACGAGCGCCGCACCATTAGCGAGATGATGGCTAAAGGCACCTACGCCTCGATCGTGCTGGCCACCAAGGACCTCGACGGCACCTTTGAGCGGCTGCAGGCCAGCGACGCCGAGGTAGCCCAAGAGCCAACCGACCAACCGTACGGCGTGCGCGACTGCGCCTTCCGCGATCCGGCGGGCAACATGGTCCGCATCCAAGAACGTGACTAGGAGGGAACGATGACTGCAAAGAAAAGTGCCGCTAAGAGCACTACCGCGACCAGCAAGAAGTCCGGGGGATTCACGGCCGAGGAACGAGCGGCGATGAAAGAGCGCGCTAAGGAAGCGCGCGGCAAGGGGGACGGGGAGGAAGAGGTGCTCGCCAAGATCGCCGAGATGAAGGACCCGGGGGATCGTGCCATGGCAAAGAAGCTCCACGCGATCATGAAGGAAAACGCACCAGACCTCCTGCCGAAAACCTGGTACGGGATGCCCGCGTATGCCAAGGACGGCAAGGTGGTCTGCTTCTTCACCCCAGCGGCGAAGTTCAAGTCGAGATACGCGACGTTGGGCTTCAACGATGATGCCAACCTCGACGAAGGCGCGATGTGGCCGACCTCCTACGCGCTGACGAAGTTGACCGCCGCCGAGGAGGCGAAGATCATCAAGCTCGTAAAGAAGGCAGCGAGCTGAGACCTGGATAAGAAGAACCGTTCCACCAAGGAGGAAAGATCATGGCGATGCCACAACTAGTCGTTTATCCAGTCAAAGATGTCGAGAAGGCGAGGGAGCTCTTCACACAGCTCCTTGGTGGCGATCCGTATGTCGACGAGCCGTACTACGTCGGATATCGCACCGACGATCGCGAGATCGGACTCGATCCGAACGGATCCAGCAAGGGTCCGATCGTCTACTGGCGAACAGACGACATCGCGGCTCGAGTCGAGGAGCTGCGGTCGGCGGGTTGGGAGGTCACTCGCGACGCCAACGATGTCGGTGGCGGGTTGATGGTTGCGCAGCTGGCCGACAGCGACGGCAACACCATCGGGTTGAGGCAGGAGCCGTAAGTCGATGGAGAGGCGTTGAGCGCAAAAACGCGGGCGCAGTCGGCTGCCGGACACGATGCCGACAGCCACGACCTGATCCGCGTCCATGGCGCCCGCGAGAACAACCTCAAAGACGTCAGCGTTGACATCCCCAAGCGCCGGTTGACTGTGTTCACCGGTGTGTCGGGGTCGGGGAAGAGTTCGCTCGTCTTCGACACGATCGCCGCCGAGTCGCAGCGGATGATCAACGAGACCTACAGCGCCTTCGTGCAGGGGTTCATGCCGACGCTGGCCCGGCCCGAAGTCGACGTCCTCGAAGGGCTGACCACCGCGATCATCGTCGACCAGGAGCGGATGGGCGCTAACGTCCGCTCCACTGTCGGCACCGCCACCGACGCCAACGCCATGCTGCGCATCCTTTTCAGCCGGCTTGGGCAACCGCACATCGGTTCCCCCAGCGCGTTTGCCTTCAACGTTCCCTCGGTGTCGGGACGGGGCACGATCACCGTCGAGCGGGGCGAGGGGAAAGACAGGCCGCGGGTGGAGAACTATTCCCTGGTTGGCGGCATGTGCCCGCGTTGCGAGGGCATGGGCAACGTCAGCGACATCGACCTCACCCAGCTCTTCGATGACACGAAGTCGATCGCCGAGGGCGCCATCACTGTCCCTGGCTACACCGCCGACGGCTGGTATATGCGCATCTTCGGTGAGGTCGTACCGATCGACGTGCCCATCGCCAAATTCACCAACAAGCAGCGACAGGACTTCCTCTACGGCGAGCCTCGCAAGGTCAAGTTGGACAACATCAACCTCACCTACGAGGGGCTGGTTCCGAAGGTGCAGAAGTCGTTCCTCTCCAAGGACCCTGATGCCCTGCAGCCGCATATCCGGGCGTTCGTGGACCGCGCGGCCACCTTTTCCGCGTGTCCCGCCTGCGGCGGCACCCGGCTCAGCGAGGGTGCCCGGTCGTCGAAGATCAAGGGAATCAGCATCGCCAACGCCTGCGCCATGCAGATCAGCGACCTGGCCGAGTGGGTGCGTGGCCTCGACGAGCCGTCCCTCGCGCCGCTGCTCGAGTCGCTGGGCGAGACCCTCGCCTCGTTCGTGGAGATCGGGCTCGGCTACCTCAGCCTCGACCGGCCAGCGGGGACATTGTCGGGTGGGGAAGCGCAGCGCACCAAGATGATCCGCCACCTCGGATCGTCCCTTACCGATGTGACCTACGTCTTCGACGAACCCACCGTTGGCCTCCATCCCCATGACGTCGAGCGGATGAACGACCTGCTGCTGCGTCTACGGGACAAAGGCAACACCGTGCTTGTTGTGGAGCACGAACCGGACACGATCACGATTGCCGACCACGTCGTCGATCTCGGCCCCGGCGCCGGCACCGCGGGCGGCACTATCACCTTCGAGGGCACAGTGGAGGAGCTGCGGTCCAGCGGCACCCTCACTGGCCGTCACCTCGACGACCGGGCCGCTCTCAGGGAAACTCTGCGGACTCCCACCGGCGCCCTGCAGATTCGCGGTGCGAAGCAGCACAACCTCCAAAACGTCGATGTCGACATTCCGCTCGGGGTCCTGGTTGTCGTCACCGGCGTCGCTGGCTCCGGCAAGAGCTCGCTCATCCATGGATCGATACCCGCCGGCGCGGATGTGGTGGCGTTCGACCAGAGCCCGATCCGCGGATCGCGGCGGAGCAACCCGGCGACGTACACCGGACTGCTCGACCCGATACGGAAGGCGTTCGCCAAGGCCAACGGCGTCAAGCCGGCGCTCTTCAGCGCCAACTCCGAGGGCGCCTGCCCCACCTGCAGTGGCGCCGGCGTCATCTTCACCGAGTTGGGCTTCATGGACACGGTGACCACCACTTGCGAGGAGTGCGGAGGCAAGCGCTACCAGGCTGAGGTTCTCACCTACATGCTCGGCGGCAAGGACATCAGCGCGGTGCTGGCGATGCCGGTCACCGAGGCGAAGGAATTCTTCGTCGACGGGGAAGCGAAGACCCCCGCCGCCCATGCCATTCTCGAGCGGCTCGCCGACGTTGGGCTCGGCTACTTGAGCCTGGGACAGCCGCTGACGACGCTGTCCGGTGGCGAACGTCAGCGTCTGAAACTGGCTATCCAGATGGCCGAGAAGGGCGGGACCTACGTGCTCGACGAGCCGACCAGCGGGCTCCATCTCGCCGATGTCGACCATCTGCTCGGTCTTCTCGACCGGCTCGTCGACTCCGGCAAGTCCGTGATCGTGATCGAGCACCACCAGAGCGTGATGGCCCACGCCGACTGGATCATCGACCTCGGCCCCGGCGCCGGCCACGACGGTGGCCGGGTGGTGTTCAAAGGCACGCCAGCCGAATTGGTTGCCGACCGTTCGACCCTGACGGGCCAACATCTCTCTCAGTATGTGGGTTCGGCCTAGACATGGACACGGGATCGCCTCGGACGATCACTTGGGG
>JACCTH010000070.1 GCA_013812505.1 Acidimicrobiia bacterium
GGTTCCGTCGACCGGATCGACGGCGACTTCCACCTTCATGCCGGCGCCCGTGCCGACTCTTTCGCCGTTGTAAAGCATCGGTGCCTGGTCCTTCTCCCCTTCGCCGATGACCACCACTCCATCGATATCAAGGGTGGCAAGGTGGGCACGCATCCCGTCAACGGCGGCCTGATCCGCCTTTATCTTGTCACCCCGGCCCATCCACCGAGCCGCAGCCATCGCCGCGGTCTCCGTCACCCGGACGAGATCGAGACCAAGGTTCCGTTCAATCGGTTCAGCCATGGGCTTTCGAGGCTACTCAGTCGCCACCTAGCCTTCGCCTCGTGCTGGTCTACAACCTCGATCACGTCGGCATCGCCGTCCGCGATCTCGAATCGGCGATCGCGGCCTATGGCGACAAGTACGGGGTCGAGCCTTTGCACCGGGAAGTGGTCGAGAGCCAAGGGGTGGAAGAGGCCCTGCTTCCGATCGGTGGCAGCTTTGTCCAGTTGCTTCAGCCGGTCGACTCCAATTCCCCGGTCGCTCGTTTTCTTGAGAAGCGGGGCGAAGGCCTGCATCATGTTGCTTATGCCGTCCTCGACATCGACGCCGCCCTTGCGCATCTCCGGGCAGGAGGCGCGAAGTTGATCGACGAAACGCCGCGTGTCGGCGGGAGAGGAGCCAGGATCGCCTTCGTCCATCCTGCCGACCTGGCGGGCACTTTGATGGAGTTGGTCGAGCCCCGGTTGGACCAGGATGGCTGAGCTCGAGATCAAAGGCGGGGCCGACGAGTACGAGGCCGCGGCCATCATGGCGGTGTTTGCGCAGATCAACGAGGAAGCGGTTTCGTCCCGAGCCAAACTCCCCCTGCGGCGTCGTCCGGCAGCCTGGGTGCGCGCCTATGTCGATGCTCATCCCGATGATCCGTTGCCGGTTGTTTCTCCTGACCAGCGCGGCAAGCCCGCTCCTTCCTAGCTGCGGCCTCGCCACCAGCCGAGGGAGGCTTCTTCGAGCCGCAGGGCTCGCCCGAGAAGGGAAAAGATGCCGATTCCGACCAACCCCGCCACGACGCAGGTCAGAAGTCTGACAACAGGCCCGGAGTCCGGTGCTTGGTCGACGAGGAGCCTCACCCCCCAAGCTGCGGCCGCCGCAGGAACGAGAACGCGCCCCACGAGCGACGCCAAACCCTGCCACCGATCTCCCCGACCCTTGGTCCAGGAAGCCGCCAGCGCGATCGTGTAGATCCACATCACCGCGGTGCTGGCTAGGGCGATGCCGGTGACCCCAAAAAGGTCGAAGAACCAAAAACTCAACGGGATCGCGATGACGGTGGCGGCTGTGCCGATGATCACCGGACGCCACACGCGCTCATGAGCATAGAACCACCTGCTCAAGACCTGATGGATGGCCCACGCCGGGATGGCAAATCCGAAAACGACGAGCAAGCCCGACACCACGTCGGTGTCTGCAGTGGCGAACCGACCCCATTCGTAGACCAAAGACACGAGCGGTCGAGAGGCACCCACAACCAACGCCAGCGCCAAGAAGGACGCCACCGTCGAGCCCCGCAAAGCGCGGTCGGTGAGCCGCTCGGTCTCGGGCTCGTTGCGCGCCGCCACCAGCCGGGCAAGGAACGGAAAGCTGGCCACGGCCGCCGCCTGGGCGATGATCCCCACCGGCAGCATGTTCAGCATTCGGGCGAGTGAGAGGGCGGTGGTGGCGCCGTCCTCCGCCAGCTGGCCAAAGAGGCGGGGGAACTGCTCATCTAAGACTGCAACCGACTGACCGATCATCAGCGGAAACGCCAGCGCGAGATAAGCCGGCAATGCCTTGCTCGGGCCGCGCGTGAACCGGAGCCCGGCCCGAGCGGCGCCAAACCATTGGAGGAGCAAGTTGCCGATCACCGCACCTCCCAGCGCCCCCCAAATAAATCCGTCTGCTCGGTCCTCGGCCCGCGCGCCGGTGACCACACCGCCGAGGATGATTCCGAGGTTGTAGATCAGCGGGGCAAGCGCCGGGAGGAGGAATCTTCGTTGCACGTACTGAAAGGCCATGAAGAGCGAACCGAGGACAAAACAAACCTGGGCCGGCAGGACGATGCGGGTGAGCCTCACCACCTCGGCTAGATCGGATTCGGCGAGTGATCCGAACGCAAGACGGGCTATGGGCTCGGTCCCCACCATCAGCGCGGCGGTGAGGACGATGATGCCGGCGGCGACCCAACGGAAGACGGCGGTGAAATCGACTTGGGTTTGAAGTTCGTTGCCTTCTTCACTCCGGCGCGCAAGCAATGGGATCAGCGTGATGCTGAGGAACCCACCCGCCAACAAATAGTTGAGAAGGTCGGGGAGAAGAAAGGCATATCGATAAACGTCGCCCTCGGCGGTAACCCCCAGCAAAGCCGCGAGGAGCGTTTCTCGCAGGAGACCCAGTAGGCGCGAGAGAAGCACCGATCCGGAGACGATTGCGGCGGCCGTCCCCAAGCCGACCCGTCCGCTCTTCATACCTGGGTACTAGGGACGGCGGAGTCTCCTGCTCATGGCGATAACGACCTTAGAGGGAGCGGTCGATCGACTCGGACCTACGGCGAGTACGACCAAACCATTCGGGTTCCCGCACCGAATCCGCGAAGACCGTTGAAGGGAGCTGGGTGAGGGCCGAGGAGGACATACGGAGATCTCTGTTCCGGGGAGTAATTGCCGCCCTGTTACTTGTCGCCTGCAATGCCGCCCCGGCGGCCGCTCCGACTACCAGCGTCCCGGCCACCACCACCTCGACGGTTGCTCCCATCCCGGCGTACTTCCCCGATAATCCTGACGCGGTCGCGGCGGTCGAGGGCTTTCTCACCGCCGAGGGGCAAGGCAACTTCTCCGAGAGCTTTGATTTGCTCTCCGCCGTCGACCAGGAGCAAGCAGGGGACCGCGAGGCCTGGGTTGCCGACCACCTCTTTCTCCTCCCGCCGATCACCGGTTTCCAATTCACCTCTGATCAAGTTGTTGATGACCGGGTCGAGGTCATGGCTCAGCTCGAGCTCCGGCCCGGCCTCGATGAGCTGGTCGGCCTCACTCCTGGTGAAGCCGACGCGATTTGGGTGGTGGTCGAGGAGGACGACGAGTGGAAGGTGGCTTTCACCGAGAGCTCGGTGGTTCCGCTCTACCTCGAGGACTCCGGCGCTCCGGCCGCGGTGGAAATTTGGGTGGAGGAGCGCCGTCAATGCGCCACGCCCACCGAATGGGAAGGGGGCTTGCTCGGCTTTCCGGCTCTTGCCGATCAACTCTGTGACGCGTCCGGGGCGGTCGAGGTCGGCGAGGTGACAACCCTGGCCGATGCCGCCGAGTCGGAGCCATTCCTCGCCGCGTTTGGGCCCGAGGTGGGCATCTGGGCACGGGTTGTCCCGGTGATGAGCCCGACACCGATGCGCGCCGTCGTCGCCCCAATCGGACCCGAATGGGTGGTGATCGGTGTTCTCGAAGCCGCCTAAGCAATTTGAAGTGTTCCTGGCCTCGCTAACCGAGCTTGAGCAGGGCGAACGTCCGAAAGGACAGAAGGAGGAAGTATGAAACGATCGCGAACGGTGTGGGTGGCGCTAGTGGCGCTTGCTGCACTGGTGCTGGCCATGGTGGGCGGGGCAGGGGCCTCGAGCCACCGGGAAGCACCGATGATCAGCGAGGACCCAGTGGCCGACAACACCGATGTGTACGCCTGGGTGCGCAACCCCGGCACCGCCCAGAGCACGGTGGTGCTGGTGGCGAACTGGATCCCGCTCGAAGAGCCAGCGAGTGGACCCAACTTCTGGAAGTTCGGTGACGATGCGCTTTATGCCATCCACATCGATAACAACGGGGATGCCCGCCAGGACATCACCTATTACTTCCGGTTCCAGACCCAGATAAAGGATCCCAACACGTTCCTTTACAACAACAACGTCATCACGGTGGAGACCAATGGCGCCGGTGAGGCAGTCAACTACCCCGGCCTCAACGTGCAGCAGAGCTACACGATGAGCGAAGTGAACGACGGCAATCGAACCGCGACGCGCAGCGGCATGTTGACCCCCCCGGTCAACGTCGGGACTCGCAGCACCAATACCGTCACGCCGTACGCGACGCTGGCGCAGGCGGCTGAGTACTCGCTCGGCAACACCGGCATCAAGGTGTTTGCCGGCCAGCGGGACGAGGCGTTCCCGGTTGATCTCGGGTCGATCTTCGACCTGTTAGGCCTGCGTCCGTTCAACGATGCTCACCTCATTCCCCTGCCGGTAGAAGCCGGGGTTAACACGACCGACGGGTACAACGTGCACAGCATCGTGCTCGAGATACCCACTTCGCGGCTGGTAGACAAGGACGAGGTCATCGGTATCTGGTCGACGACCGAGCGGCGGACGAACCGGATCTACAGCAACAACTCGGGCGAGCAGCTCTCGCACAGCGGTCCCTGGGTGCAGGTATCGCGGCTGGGCATGCCCCTGGTCAACGAGGTGATCATCCCACTTGGGTTCAAGGATCGCTTCAACGCTTCGCACCCGGTGAACGATGCGCAGTTCCTCAAGTTCGTGGTCGACCCCGAGCTTGGTGAGTTGATCCCGTTCCTCTATCCGGGGGTGGTGGTTCCGGGCGAGCCTCGCAACGACCTGGTGGCGATCTTCCTCACTGGGATTCCGGGGATTAACCAACCCGCCAACGTCCGTCCCTCTGAGCAACTGCGTCTCAACACCAACACCGAGTCCGGGTTCCCCAACGGGCGCCTGTTGACCGACGATGTGGTGGACGTGGAGATTCAGGCGGTGGCCGGAATCTTCTGCGACGGCAGCCCCAGCGCCCCCGAAGAGGGTTGCGCGGGACCGACGTTCACGAGTGAATACAACATGCCGCCGAACAATGCGTTGAGCGATGGCGTGTCGGGCAACGATATGCCTTTCCTCTCCGACTTCCCCTACATGCCATTGCCCCTCTCGGGGTACGACAGCAGAAACTAGGGAGTTAGGACGAGAGTCGAGCAGATCGATCGGACCGAGGGGGAGAAGGCCTTGAAGCCTTCTCCCCCTTGGCGCGCCGCCCTCATAGGCGTGATCGCGTTGGTGGTGGTTGCGTTTCTGGTCGGCCGAGTTCTCGCCGGCAACCCGGAGATCGCTGCGCCACCGCCGGTGACGCTGACCCCAGCCGAGCAGATCGCGAGTTTGGAGCAACGGGTGAGAGCCCAGCCGCAGAACTTTGCGGCCTGGCAGGAATTGGGCGCTGCCTTGGTCCAGGAGTCGATCCAGAGCGGCAATCCGGTCCTTTATACCCGGGCCGAGGAGGTGCTTTTCGAAGGCGCCAATTTGGCTCCCAACCACCCTGCAATTTTGATCAGCCAGGGGGTTCTGGCCCTCGCCCGCCATGAGTTCAGGGAGGCGGCCGAGCTGGCCGCGACTGTGCGCGAGGCGGACCCGTTCAACGCCGACGCGCTGGTGATTCTGGTTGACGCGCAGGTCGAGCTGGGTCAGTACGACGAGGCCGCCGAGAGTCTGCAGCAACTACTCGATCTGCGTCCCGCTCTCCCGGCGCTGGCTCGCACCTCCTATCTTCGAGAGCTGAATGGCGATCTCCCCGGTGCCGAGCAGGCGCTGATCCAGGCCATCACCGCTGGCTCCCGATCCGGCTACGACGTGGCCGTCACCCACGCCCTTCTTGGCGACCTTTATCTCAAGCAAGGGGAGCTCGATCGGGCGGAGGAGCGCTACAGCCAGGCCGAGGAACTCTTCGTTGGGCTGCCCGCGGTCACTCTGGGCAGAGCGCGCATCGCCCTCGCCCAGGGCGAGCTGGCGTCGGCCGTCGAGAGTCTCGCAACGCTGACAGAAAGGCTTCCCACCCCCGAGAATCTCACCTTGCTCGGCGAGGCTCTTATCGCGGCCAGTCGCGTTACCGAGGCCGAAGATGCCTTCGCCACCGTGGAAGTAGTTGAGGAGCTCCAGCTCGATGCCGGAATTGTCGTGGATCTCGAGCTCGCTCGCTTCGAAGCCGATCACGGCGACCCGGCGCGTGCGTTGTCCTTGGCGGAAGCTGCGTATGCCGAGCGACCGACGGTTTTTGCCGCCGGGGTCATGGGATGGTCGCTGTATCGAATCGGGGAAACGGAGGCGGCCTTGCCCTACGCCGAGGAGTCGCTCCGGTTGGGGACCTTGGACGCGGAATTGCGCCT
>JACCTH010000086.1 GCA_013812505.1 Acidimicrobiia bacterium
ACTATCGCGATCCCGAAACTCAGATTGCTTTCGCTGCCACCTGGGGCCAGAACCCGCGCTTCATGGCTTCCTTCGCCGACGGGACCAAGCTCGCTTCGGAATGCGCGATCCTCGGCAACGCCACCGGGTTTGGGATCTGGCAGCGGGGGATGAGAGGCTTTGCGATTCCGGAGATTGGCGACCTCCCCGCCAAGCTCGACGCATCCGAGCTGCTGGCTGCTCCCAAGGTCGACTATGCCTTGGGAGCGGCGCCGGGCGCCGGTGGTTTCGTCGTCGCCCATGAAGGAGAACCGGAGAGATCCAAGTCGCTCCACTACTTGAAGATGGGCGAGGGTCCGCTTCATGTCTTCACCCGACCTTTCCATCTGCCCCACCTCGAGGTTCCGCTGTCAGCGGCGCGGGCTGTCCTGTGGCATGACGCCGCCATCACTCCGCTCGGCGCTCCCGTGCTTGAGGTCATCGCCCTCGCCAAACGAACCTTGGAGCCGGGCGAAGTGCTGGATGGGGTTGGTGGGTTTGCCTGGTATGGACTGGTGGAGACCGCCGCCACCGCGGCGAGCGAAGGCTTGTTGCCGATGGGCCTCGCCGAGGGAGCAACCGTCACCCGGCGACTAGCTCCAGATACCCCGATCCGCTACGACGACGTCGAGGTCGCTGACTCGTCTGTGGCGAACGTGCGACGGGCCCAAGACAACCGCGCCTTCCCCGAACCTTAGGTTTACGTGGTGGTATAGCCACCAAAATCGCCTAAAGAATGACTGGTACTGACTCACAGTGACCAGAACTCGCCTTTGAAGCCCAGCTCGCGCGCTTGGGCTTCGATCTCTGGCGCATAGGTGGGGTTGCTGATGAGGACAACCTCCGGCCAATTGTTGCCGAGCGATTCCGGGGCCACTATCTCCTGGACAGTGCGAGGAAGGAAGAGTCCCTGGCGACCGGGGTTCACGTCGATGACCTTTACCAAGGAGTCGCCGGGATCACAGAGGTTGAGCAGAGTGATCGCTCGCGCCCCTGCGCCCCAAATCGCCATCGTTTGATCCGAATCTCGCAGGCGCGCGAAACGTCCCTGCCAATCGCGCACGGTCTCATTGACCGATTCGACGAATCGCAGCAGGGTTGACTCGACCGCCTGCGCTTCCGAGGGTGGCGGAAAGGTCGGATTCGTCTCGTCGGGCGCTACGTCGATGCCCAAATACTCGTCGTTCCAACAATGCTCGAGTCTGAGCACGCGATACCCGCATTTCTGGAGCAGAAAGGCGAGGGCAGGTTGAGTGAACCAGGACTTGTGCTCGTAGACGACGTTCCAGATCAATCGAGAGCCAAAGGTGTATACCCCGTCGGGAACCTCGATGTAGGCAACGCTCTTCCCGTTCATCGCGCGGCGCATCAGCTGGGGAAGAAGGGCCGGATCACCCAGGATGTCGATGACGTGGCGACATACAAATAGGTCTGCCGAAAGGTCGGTGTAGCGATCCTGGTAGTAGTCCCGGTACCCGACCAGATCTGGGATCTCTCCCCCGGGAGGAGGTGCGTAGCTCGGGTCGAAGCCGATTCCGCGGTTGTCGCCGATTTGGACGAGCTTGCGTAGAAACTGGCCCTTGCCACAGCCCACGTCGATGACCGTCTTCCGACGAACGTCGTATCCCTCGATGAGACGTTTCGCCAATTCTTCGGTGAACGCGCGGAACCTTGCCGAATGCTCGAGAGAAAACTCGTAGCCAACGAAATCGACCTTGGCGGGATCATGGACGGAGTTCCAGATGTAGGTGCAGTTTCGGCAGAAGACGAGTTGGATGTCTCCGACCGGGGAGTGGAGCGCCTCGTCCTTCGTTGGCCAGATCTTTCCATCCTGAGTAGGAACGCCGTTCATCTCGAAGAACTCCCAAATTGAGCTCCCACCACAGAGCGGACACGTCATCGATCAGACATGCAGAAACCTGGCGACTTGTTCACGGGTGATGTCTTCATTCTTGTGATGAGCCCGATACCAATCGACCACTAACGCGAGCGTGGATTCAAGTTCAAGCCGGGGCCGCCAATCGAGCTTCGACCTGGCCTTAGTCGAATCGATGTCAAGGGTCGAGGCTTCGTGAGGGAGCTGGGTTGGGCCGACCTGCCACGTGGAGCCATCGCCCCAAAGCTTTGCCAAACGTTCAGTGACACCGGCAACAGTCACCGTTCGATCGACATCGGGCCCGAAGTTCCAGGCGCCGGCAAATTGCTCCGGATCATCGGCCAGCCGTTCGGCCAAGGCCAGATAGCCATTGAGTGCGTCGAGTACGTGCTGCCACGGCCGCACCGATTCGGGATGGCGGAGCTCGGCGGGCCTCCCGCCGGCAAAGGCGGCGATCACCTCGGGGACCAATTGGTGGGGGGTCCAATCACCGCCACCGAGCACGTTGCCGGCGCGGGCGGTGGCTACTCCAACTCCTTGGTCGGCGAGAAAGGATTCGCGATAGCTGGCCGTTACCAGCTCCGCGGCGGCTTTGCTCGCCGAGTAGGGGTCGTGCCCACCGAGCGCGTCCTCCTCGACGAAACGTCGACCCGAGTCGGGGTTGTCGTAAACCTTGTCGGTCGTGACGCTGACCATCGCTCGCACCGAATCAACTCCGCGAACCGCCTGCAATACGTTGGCGGTTCCGACCGCGTTCGTATGGAAGGTCTCGACCGGCTCGGCATAACCGGTCGCTACCACGGATTGAGCCGCAAGATGGAGCACGACTTCGGGTCGAAAGGAGGCGACCAGGTCGACGAGCGGTTGAAGCTGGCGAATGTCCGCCTCGATCGAGCGAAGCTCGTGTCCAACCTGGGCGAACTCAAAGAGGCTCGGATTGGTCGGCGGCGCCAACGCGACGCCCGCCAGCTCCGCCCCCAGCGCTCGCAACAGCAGTGTCAACCAACCCCCCTTGAACCCGGTGTGTCCGGTAATCAGCACGCGCCGCCCGCGCCAGTAATTCATACGCGAACCCAGGGTTCGCAGGGATACACAGTGTCCCTACCACCCACAGAACGGCTCAGCTCCTGATCCAGAGGGAGAGCCTGGTTGGTTGTAGAACGCGACTGACGATGTCGCGTATGTCAGTGGTCACGTGTTCGATGTTCACCTGGTCGCGCAATCGATCCGAGATCTGACTCATAACGAGCTCGGAGTTGTAGCGACCCCGATTGAAGATGCGGTCTACCACCAGCAGCACCCGGAGCCGGATCGGATTGAAAAGGGCGGCCACCGCCAGGGTGGACGCGGCGACAGCGAGGTCGCTTTGGACGGGAAGGAGCTGCTGGAGGAGGAAGATGGCTGCGAAGTAAAACCCAGCCAGAACCGCGATCAAGAGTCCGTACGCAACAGTTCGAGAAAGTATTCGACCGATCTCGTAGAGGCGATACCGAGTGACGGCTATCGCGACTGCCACTGGGACTGCGGTGATCGCCGCGGTCTCGACGACCGCGTCCCAGATTCCAGGTGCGTCCCAAAAGATGGTTGGAACAAAGAGAAACCCGGCGAACATCACCCACGTCACTTGCTGCCGCTCCACTCCCCGCGATCGGACAAACCGAACAACTACCGCGACCACTCCGGCGACGAGGCCGAGCAGCAATGTCACGACGAGAACTCCGTCGACAAATACCCGATAGATGAGACCGGCGGTCGCGTCCTGCGCGAACAGAGCCAACGGTCGTAGCACAGGGACCGTTCCCGAGACACCGCCTCCGAACCAGCCGACAACGAGCAGACTGAGAAAGCTCCAGCCGATGACGCGCGCCACCCAATTCCACCTTGGACTGGGAAGGCGGCCGTCGGGGAAAAGGAGGAGGATGAAGCCCAGAGCGACGACGCCGGCGGCCCACAGCAGATCGCCTGACACTCCCAACCATCGCACTATCTGAAAAGCGGTTCCACTTCCGGTGAGATAGCCGTCAGGGCCGGGGACGGCGATTGAGGCGAGGCCAGCCGTTAGCGCGTGGTTCAGGAGCGAGTTGGCAAGCACCTGGATTAGCTGCTGGGTCCCGACTATCAGAGCCAACAGCAACCAGAGCCATCCATAAGGGTTGGCGGTAGCTCGGTTGGTCAAGAGCCACCCCACAGCCAGAAGGGGGACCACCGCGAGGGCGAAGATGATCTGGGCCCAGGCACCCGGATAGTTGGGATCGGGAACGACGGGTGGCTGCCCTCGATTGGCCCAGGCGATGACGAGGGTGGCGACGAGCATCCCAACGATGAGAAGCGACCAGAAGGCGGCCCATCGTTTACGAACCGACTCCGGGGTTCGCTGCCAAACCCCAACGAGAAACTTCACGTCGTGAGCTTCGCTGGCATCCGTTACGGGGACGTTACTCACAGACGGCCTCTCGCATAACCTGACCCAAATGGTCTTTGCCCAGCGAGTCCGCACCCTGCTCGACCAAATGTCGCTCGCGGGCGTAGACACGGTTTTGCTTTCGGTCGGCGCCGACCTTCCCTATCTCACGGGCTACGAAACGACTCCGCTAGAGCGGCTCACGATGCTGGTGGTCGACTCGGCGGGCAGCACCCTGGTCGTCCCCGAGCTCGAGGCTCCCCGGGTAGCGCCCGGAGAGTTCGAGATCGTCGCTTGGAAAGAGACTTCGAACCCACTCGACGTCGTGGCGAAGATGTGTCCCCCTTCCGGCTCGATTGCGTTAGGAGATCAGACTTGGTCGGTATTCCTGATGGGGCTCCTGGAGAGGCTCCCAAAGGCACGATTCCGATCCGCCACGCCGCTGCTCAGGCCGCTTCGCGCCCGCAAAGACGCCGCCGAGATCGGCCTACTCGAGGCAGCAGCCGCAACTGTCGATCGGGTGAGCGCTCGTTTGCCATCGGTTCGTTTCCGAGGAAGGCGCGAACGGGAAGTCGCCCGCGAGGTCATGGACATGATGATCCAGGAAGGTCACGATGAAGGCCAGTTCTGGATCGTGGCCTCGGGACCGAACAGTGCCTCACCGCATCACGAGCCAAGCGAGCGAACGATCGAGGCAGGCGACGTGGTCGTCGTCGATTTCGGTGGACGACAAGCCGGTTACTGCTCGGACACCGCCCGTACCTTCGTCATTGGCGAACCGACCGCGGAGCAGATTCGCGTCCATGCAACGGTCCTCGAGGCTCAGCAGCAGGCGCTGGCGGCATGCCGTCCCGGAGCTACTGCGGAATCGATCGATGGCGTTGCTCGAGGAGTTATCGAGCAGGCGGGATTCGGTGAGTATTTCATCCACCGCACCGGCCACGGGATCGGGCTCGAAACCCACGAGCACCCCTACCTCGTCGCGGGCAACAACGAAGTCCTCGAACCGGGCATGTGCTTTTCGATCGAGCCCGGCATCTATCTACCGGGACGCTTCGGCGTGAGAATCGAAGACATCGTGATGGTGACTGAATCCCACGCGGTGCCACTCAACAACTCGGATCGTTCGCTGCGAGTGGTCAGCTAGGCGTAGACCGAGATAATGACGGTGGTGGTCTGTTCGACCAGACCGTTCCAGTACCACCGGACCAAAAGGGTGTGAATCCCGGGCGATAATCCGGTGATTGCCCGAAAGGTCCGCTGCCGTTGGGTGCTCGCTTCGATGACCCCCAGGTCCGTCAACGTCAGCGGCAACCCGTTCAAGGTCATCTCGACCCGCGTGCTCGCGGATTCCAGCGTTGGTTCTTCGGTGAGTTCGTAAAAGCCTTCCCTGACCTCGTACTGGTTACGGAGGGGAACCGTCACCGACACGTAACACATGAGGCCGTCTTTGGTGCACCAGGGAAATCGTCCGGCCACGGCGTCGATCTGGGGGTAGATCGGATCGATCTTGAAGGCGCGGACAAGGAATGTCGCCATTTGTTCGCGGGTGACCGCGGCGTATGGGCAGAAGAGCCCTGGCCCACAGCCGGTGGTGATGCCGGCGACGGCGATGGCCCCAATGTTCTCAAAGTGTGGCCCCGGGCCGACATCGGTGAACGTCGACGCGACTGGCGCGAGCTCGAGCGCACGGGCGAGGAACGTCGCCATTTGCTCGCGGCTAACCAGGTCCATTGGGCAAAATGCCGTTGCCGAGCAACCGCTGGTGATCCCCGCCGCGGCGAGGGCATTGATGTTTTCGGCATGGATGTTGCCGGCGATGTCGGTAAACGGTCCGGTCGACGATGGCGTGAGCGCGAGGGAGCGAACAAGGAATGAAGCCATTTCCGCGCGGGTGACCGAGCCGAGTGGGCAAAAGTTCGTGCCCCCGCAACCGAGGGTGATCCCGACCGCAGCGATCCCATTGATGTCGGGCTCGTGGAAGGAGCCGTCATCGTCGGTGAAAGCGCCGCTGATGCCGGCGGCCTGCGCTGGAGCCGCGCCGAGCAACAAACCGATCGCAATGAGCAGAAACAGTGCTCGTTTCATTTGATGCGGAGGCTTCCGAGCAGCGCCGAAACAGTTGGGACGACGTCGATCCGATCGAGATGGCTGCCGACCACGACGTACAAGCAGAAAGTCCGGTTGGCGGTCGTAAAAAAGCGTTGGACCCCGCTTTGTCCGGTGATCGATCTTTGCAACATGCTCCGATCGAAGTCCGCGGCGCCGACGGCCGGCACCCCCTCAGCCGCGAAGAGGGTCGAACCCACCGCCTCAGGCCCGAACTCGAAGAGCACGACCAGGACGTCTTGCGGTCCCATGCCCTCCACCGCGCCACCGCCAAAGTCGCCGCGTACTGCTGGCAGCGGGAAGCTGGCGAAGTGAGCCACGACCTGGCGGACGGCGCCGTCGGCCACCGCGCCCGAGCGACCGATGACGCCTTCCCACCCGGGTGGGAGCGTGACCTCGATGCCCTCGCCCGAGAGAACCGTCATGGAGTTTCCGGTCGTTCATACAGACGCGCATCGCCAGGCTCGAAGCCAGCATCGGCGAGCTCTTCGTCGACATCGGCTTTGCGCAGAGCGGTGCTCCGGTGCAGGCCGGCGTCGGCGATCGCCCGCCGCACCATGTCCTCGACCCGGTCCCAATCGGGCGCAGAGCCTTCGCCGACCACGCGGCCCGAGCCGTTGTCGACCAGTGCGAAGTAGGGAGTCGCGGGAACCCGAAACTCTTCCCAGGCTTCGGTCGACATGATCGTGAGAAGTTCGGCACCCGCGAGGCGGGCGATCTCGGCGGGGCTCTCCGACTCGACGCCTTTGGTCACGATCACGGGGCGCACGCCTTCGAGACCGAGCTGTCTCGAGCCATTCCAAAATGCTCCGCAGGAGGCGCAGGTCGAGGAGAGAAACGCCAACAACGTGTGGCCGCGGGCGTCGGCGAGCGCCAGGCTGACGCTGGCTCCGAGAGGGGTTACTCCATGCAGCGCTCGTGCGCCGATCGCGCCCAGGCTCGATTGGCGGCGAGGAGAAGCGAGAAAGGTTTCGTGATGCTCGCCGGCGCCCAACGAGTCCAGCTGGCGCAGAATCTCGGCATGGCTGCGGAGCAGGCCGGCGACGAGCACAACCAGGAGAACGATGACGATGCCTTCGAGGATGATCAACGCTTCCATCTCATCCCCCCAGAATCCGGCCCCACACCACCGGCACCGACCCGGCGGCGCCATAAGTGAACCCGTAGTCAGGGGGGCCATCGCTGAGCTGGTCGCGCAGCGACCAGTTGCCGCTTGAGAAGCGGCCGATCGTGTCGACTCCGTTTCCGTTCCAATCGCCGACTACGGGGATGCCGGCTTCATCGCCAAAGTCGAACTCGAGATCGGGAATGCCGGCGCTCGGGAAATGCTTCAACAGCCAGCGCGTCCCGCGCACCACACCGATCCCGTCGATCCCGTCGCCATTCCAATCGCCGACCACCGGGATGTCACCGGCCTGTCCGAAATCGAATGAGATGTCGGGCACGCCGGCGCTGTTGCGATTGCGAAGGAGCCACTGCCCGGCACGGAAAACGCCGGCGGTCTCCCACCCCTTTCCGGTCCAGTCACCCGCCACCGGCTGGTCACCCGGCAAGCCGTAGTTGAAAACCAAATCGGGCTGGCCAGCGCCGCTCACCTGGCGGATGTGCCAGGTGAGGCTTTCATCGCCGAGCCGGCCGTGGGTGACGCCTTTGACGACTGCCGCGGTGGCGATACCGGCGCCCGTCCAATCGGCGGCCAGCGGGACGTCGCCGGGCACGCCGAGATCAAACGCAGACGTTGGCGGACCGGCACTCAGTCCGCTTCGCATCTCCCAGGTGGGGAGCGTGACCGTGGCGGGATAGGCAAAAAGCGGTCCGGTCGGATGAAGGCAAGCCGCATCATGGAATCGGGTGTTGTCATCCCGGGCATCGGTGTGGGTGCAGGAGCTGTCCCATTCCCACGGCGCCACACAGGTCACCACCCGACAGGTGATAGGTCCCATGCAGGCGATGTGCTGGTTGCATTGCCCGTAACGAAATCGGACGCAGTTGACCTTGCGGAGACCGCAGTTGTCGTTGGCACACGCGCAGATCGCGCCAACACACTCGGGGCCGCAGGTGCCGGAGCCGCCGCACCCGCACGAGCCACAGGTGAGGGCGTGACAATCCATGTAGTAGCGGGGACCGCCGCCGCAATAGCCACTTCCCTCAGCTCGCCACCAGCCGGACACACCGGTCCCCGGAGGGCAGGTGTTGAGCCCGGTCATCGAACAGCAGAATTCCGTGTATCCGTCGCGGCAGCGACTTCCTCCCGGACAGTCTCCCGGCACAACCGCGGCGTATGCAGTTCCGGGTCGGAGGATGTAGGAGCCCGGAACCGTAACCAGGGCCGAGCCGACCATGGCGGCTCTCCGCAAGAAACCGCGGCGCGAGGTCTTTTTGGAGAGGAACCGGGCGGTTCCGTCGACCAGTCGCTGGCTCAATGCCTGACTCTCAACAGAGGCAGTTGACCGAACAAGAGGTAGAGGCAGTAGGTGCCGACCGCTAGAAACCCGAGATACGGCACGCCTGCCAGTGGTTGTGAAGAAACAACGGTGCCGAGGTCGACGAAGCCGTTGAGGGCAGCAACCGTGGCGACGACCACGGCGGCCAGGTTGATGACCAGGTGTAGAACGGTGGGTGGAGTGTCAGGCTTTCCGAAACATCCACACGATGCGATCGGTATCCGTCTCGTCAGCGCGTAGACGACAAAAGCCGCAAACGCGGCATACAAACCGGCCTGGGCGAATGCAAGAGGCCGGCTGCTCGCCAGCAGGTTTGCCACGCCCACGATCAACTCGGCCGCAGCCAGCGCGACCACCGCCATGGTTCGGTGAGGGAGCCTGGCCGCGCGCAGGGCGCCGGCAGTCGGGTTGGGGTCGGCAAGCTTTTGAACTCCGCTGACGACCAACAAGGCGCCAGTGATGTAGAACCATCCCTCCACCGTGGCAAGGCTAACCCAACTCGTTCTTTCCTAACCTGCACCTTCACCAGCCAGGAGAGGCAGCCATGTCCGAGATCGAGCAGCGTGCCGTCAACACCATCAAGGGATTGGCGATGGACGCGGTCCAGAAAGCCAATTCGGGTCATCCCGGCACCCCGATGGGGCTGGCCGACTTGGCCGTGGTCCTTTGGGGTCGGTATCTGAATGTCGACCCCGACCACCCGAAGTGGCTCGACCGCGACCGTTTCGTGCTCTCGAACGGACACGCCTCGATGCTGCTTTACAGCTTGCTCCACCTCTCCGGGTTTCCGCTGACGATCGAGGACATCAAGGGCTTTCGACAGCTCGAAAGCCTCACCGCCGGCCATCCCGAACGGCATCCCAGCGTGGGAATCGAAGTCACCACTGGGCCGCTCGGTCAGGGATTCGGCATGGGGGTGGGGCTGGCGATCGCGGAAGAGCATTTACGTGCCCGTTTTGGCGAGGACCTTGTCGATCACCGCACGTTTGGGTTCGTCTCGGATGGCGACTTGATGGAAGGGATCTCGGCAGAATCGGCTTCGATCGCCGGCCACCTCGGCTTGGGTCGCCTCCTCTACTTTTACGACGACAACAACATCTCGATCGACGGCAACACCGACATCACTTTCTCCGAAGACGTTGGCGGCCGATTCCGGGCGGTGGGATGGGAGGTCGATGAGATCGACGGACACGACCGCGAGGCGATCGCCGAAGCGATCGAGAAGGGGTTGAGGGAGATCGACCGCCCCTCGCTCGTCATCACCCACACCCACATCGCCCACGGCGCTCCGACGGCTCAGGACACCGCCAAAGCGCACGGGGCTCCGCTCGGTGAGGAGGAGATCCGAGCGATCAAAGAAGCGATGGGTTGGCCGGACGACGAAGCCTTCACCGTCCCCGAGGACGTCATTGAGCACTTTCGCATGGCGATGGACCGAGGGCGCGAGGCGCATCAGCAGTGGGACGAGCGCATGGATAAGGCTTCGGATCTCGCCGCGGAGTTGAAGCAGTTCCACGCCCAGATATCGGTCAAGCTCGATGGACCCCAGTTCGATCCGAAGAAACCGATCGCGACCCGAGCCGCCTCCGGGCAATTGTTTGAGGAGATCGCGGAAAAGGTCCCCAATTTCCTGGGCGGCGCCGCCGACCTGGTCGAGTCGACCAAAACCGAGATCAAGTCGTCGACCCGCTTCTCGCGCCGCGCCCGCACCGGTCGCAACCTCGCCTTCGGTGTTCGCGAGCACGCAATGGGTGCGATCACCAACGGGATCAACGTCCACGGCGGGCTCCGCTCTTATGCCGCGACATTCTTTATCTTTTCGGACTACATGCGCCCGGCCGTTCGCTTGTCGGCGCTCATGGAGCTTCCGTCGATCTGGGTCTACACCCATGAGTCGATCTTTCTCGGCGAGGATGGCCCCACGCATCAGCCAATCGAGCATCTCGCATCTTTGCGGGCGATGCCGGGGCTCTGGGTGGTCCGGCCCGCCGACGCCACTGAGTCGGTGGAAGCCTGGCAGTTGGCGCTGAACCGCAACGAGGGTCCGACCGTCTTGTTGTTCTCGCGCCAGAACCTGCCGGTGTTGGAACGAGAACGAGGCGGAGTCGAGCGAGGTGGGTACGTGTTGGCCGAGGGGGACGACTTGGTGCTGGTCGCCACTGGCTCGGAGGTGTCTTTGGCGCTGGCGGCTGCCGACCTGATCGATCGCTCGGTCCGCGTGGTCAGCCTCCCTTGTTGGGAGCTCTTCCTTGAACAAGACGATGATTACCGACAGTCGGTCCTGGGAGAGGATTTGCCCCGAGTCTCGATTGAGGCCGGAGCTACCTTCGGGTGGGAACGAATCATTGGGAGCGATGGTCTCGCCATCGGCGTCGATCGTTTTGGCGCCTCAGCACCCGCGGCGGACCTTGCTTCGCATTTCGGCTTCACCCCAGAAGCCGTCGCCGATCGCATCAACGCCTGGCTGCGTTGAGACCACCCGACCTCGGCGCAGTCCTGTCGATCTGGGCTGCCGGGCTGGCCGCCGGTGCGGCCGTGGTCGCCTGTTGGGACGTCGCCCGAGCGGGCTACATCCGGCTGGCGGGGGGGATCGTCGCCCTCCTCGGTGTCCTCGCCACCCTCGCCGGCGCGCCCTACTGGAGTCTCCTGGCCTCAGTTCTGGCGGTGGTGGCCACGATCTGGCGTCAAAGATTCGTGGCGGCGCCGGCGCTGGCTTTGGCGGCGATCGCGTTCTTGCTCGCGGGAAGCGGGCTGGGTTGGTTGTCAGCGGCGGTCGGTGCGGCCAGCCTCGGCGGGATCACTTCCGAGATGCTGCTTGGCCATTGGTTCCTCGTCGATCCCAAACTCCCGCGCTGGCCCCTCCGCCGGTTGGCTATCGCGGGGACGGCTGGGGCGCTGCTGGAAGGGTTGGCGGTGGTCCTTCGCAACGATGAGGCCTTGCTCGTCTTCAAGTGGCTGCTCGCCGGCTTGGCCGGGTTCGCCGCTCTATTGATGATCGGGGTGACCTTCGCGCTCAGGGTCAAGTCCTATACCGGGGTGATGGCAGCTACCGGCCTCTCCTACCTGGCGACCCTGCTGGCGCTGGCAGTGGCGATCATCGCCCGGCCGAGCTAGGAACGGACCGCGTGACGATCGAGTCTCGGAAGTTTTCGAACGTCGACACAATTCAGGCTTTGTTGCTCCGGAGCGATTCGGTGATCGTCAAGGCTCGATTTGAGGAGGGCGATCAGTTCGTCGAAATCGATGTCGGTGACCGAGAGCCGACCGTGAACTCGCGCCAAAATCTTCGGCGGCGTACCGAGTGTCACCATTGAGAGTTGCCGAGATGAAAGCGGCCTGCTTGGCGATCAGCGCTTCCATCGCCGCATCCTCGAAATGATGGGCGAGCCGAGGCGACGAGAGAACTCGTGCGTAGAAGTCGGTCACCGGTCGTATCAGTGCGACCGCGCCCCCGGAGGTCTTGTCAGCGGAACTCAACCAATTGCGTAATCTAACCGACCGTTCAGGAAAGAGGATCGCGACAAATTGAGGTCCGAAGGCGGGTCAGTGGTCCAGGGGCCGGATTGCCCTCACGTCGTGGATCGGGTCGCGATGCTGCACCGTTGGGATCGCCTGGCGTTCTTGCATTGGAACTTCGAGGTCGATGTCGTGCAACGACTTCTCCCCCAGGGGGCTGGTCCCGTTCCTGATGGAGGTCCGCTTTCCAGGTTTGCCGCGCCTTCGGTGCCCGGGACCGCCGACGCGCTCCAGAGCCGTTCGAGCACGCCGCGCAGGTCCGGGTCCGGGAGGACGCGGTTGGCGAGGTAGTCGAGGTAGTTCTCCATCGGCAGCAGCCGGGGGATGGGCACGACGTCGTCGTCGCCCGTGAGCAAGTAGGTGATCGACCGGCAGGTGGGCGAACAGCACGGCACAGGGAAGAAGTCGCTGGTGCGGAACCAGTCGGGGCACTGGTCGACGAGGCCATGGATGACGTCGGCATTGGTGAGCCGCTGGCGGGGATCGAAGGTGGTGTGGCGCCCGGCGTGGGTGACGGGCTGGAACACGACGCCTCGCACCGCGGGGTGAGCGATGCCGTGGCGCACGACGGCACCGAGCTCGTGGGTGTTGACCTCGGCCTCGACGGCGGCGACGAGTAGCACCGTGAGACCGACCTCCGCACACCGGTCCAGCGCCTGGGCCTTCGCGGCGCGCAGGTCCCGACCTCGCAGCGCGACGTGCGTGGCCTCCTCCAGACCGTCGAACTGGAGGCAGATCTTCACACCCAGCTCGGCCAGCGCGGGAGCGAACGATCGGTCATGGGCGAGCCGGATGCCGTTGGTGTTGAGCACGACGGTGCGCACGCCCTTGTCCCGGGCCATGGCACAGAACTCGAGGATCTGGGGGTGGATGGAGGGCTCACCGCCAGAGAACATGACGACTTCGGGTTCGCCTTCGGCGGCCACGAAGGCGTCGAGGCCGGCCTCGACCTGGTCCAGCGACAACGAGAACCCGTCGGGTTGGTGACCGGAGTCGGCGAAGCACACCGGGCAGTCGAGGTTGCAGGCGGTGTTGACCTCGATGATCCCCAAGCAGGCGTGCTGCTTGTGGTCCGGGCACAGCCCGCAGTCCAGCGGGCAGCCGTCGCGCACGCACCTCGGTCTGGGTCTGCAGCGGCAGGGTGCCCGGCTTGTTGAACCGCTGCATGTCGACGTACATCTCGGCGTCGCCGTAGAGCAGCGCTTCGAAGGGGCCGTGGTCCCGGCAGCGCTGCGGATGAACACCTTGTTGTCGCGGACGTTGATCTCGGCGTCGATGACCGCCTTGCACACCGGGCAGATGCTCTTGGTGTGCTCCAGGAACACCTCGTCGCGATCGACACGTGTGGGCGGCGGGGCGGCAAGGGTCACGAGGGACCTCCGTTGGTGGTGAGGCGAACAGGTCGGGAACCCGCTGGCGGCCCGGCGCAATTCCGTGATCAGGGGGAGCGGTCGAGCACAACCCGGCGCAGCGGCACGGCCAGCTCGGTGCCGACCCGACGCGACAGGACGCGGCGGGCCCTTCGCAGGCGGGCGGAGGTGACGCTGGGGAGGTAGAGCGAACGGACCAGCTCGTCGACGTCGGCCCCGGAGCCGATGGGCAGGGCGAAGGCTCGACGCTCGTCGCTCGTGACGGTCAGCCCGTGGCCGGCGGCGGTGGCGGACAGCCGGCGGGTGCCGAGGGCCCGATCGTTGGGATACCGGATCCGTCGCCGCAGCGCCGCCTGCAGCCGCAGGTACACGACGGCGTGTCGCCACGTGATCGGCCCGGTGGCGGGGAGCAGGAGTACGGCACGACCGCCTGGTCGGAGGACGCGGGCCAGCTCGGTGATGGCGTCGGGGACCGGTTGGATCACCTGCATCGCCATCGAGCACACGAGTGCGTCGGTTGCATTCGCAGCAAACGGGAGCCGCGTGGCGGACGCGCGCACGAGCGGCCCACGCCCTCGGTCGGTCGCGGTCGTCAGCTCCGCAGCCGAGCAGTCGGTCCCGAACCATCCATGGAAGTGGGTCGCCATCGGTCCGCTGCCGCAGGCGATGTCCATCACGAGCCCGTCGTGACCTTCGATCGGCTTGGCGCACCACTGGTAGGGGTCAATGCCGTCCGATCGGCAGCGGCCCAGGACGCGTTCGGTGATGCCTGGCCTCTCGGCGTGGAAGCGTTGGACGTAGTCCGCCCAGCCCGGATCGGACACGGGCTGCGAGCCGATCAGCTCACGAGGTCGCGCAGGGCGTCCTCGATGCCGCGGTGGAACGTCGGGTACGCATAGATCATCTGTCGGAGCCGTTCGACGGGGATCTCGGCGTGCACGGCGAGGGTGAGGAGGCCGAGCACCTCGCCACCGTTGGGGCCCGCCGCGGTGGCGCCGACGAGTACGCCGCGGGCGCGATCCTCGACGAGCTCGATGAACCCGTCGTTGCCGGCCTTGTGGATCCATCCCCGTGCCGTGTGGGGCACCAGGGTGGTGCCGACCCGCACGTCGATGCCGGCCTCGGCTGCCAGCGCCGGGGTGAGGCCGACCGACCCGATCTCCGGGTCGGTGAACGTGACGCGTGGCAGGGCGTGGTAGTCGGCCGGTTCGTGCGGGGCGCCGAGGATGTCGGCGGTGGCGATGCGGGCTTGGTACATGCCGACATGGGTGAAGGCGCCCTTGCCGGTGAGGTCGCCGACCGCCCACACCCCGTCGGCCGCGCGCAGGCTGCTGTCTACCGGGGCGAACCGTTGCGTGTCGTCGATGCCGATCGTCGCGACGCCGAGCTCGGGCAGGTTCGTGCGCCGGCCGGTCGCGACGAGCAGCTGGGCGGCGGCGACGGTGCGGCCGTCGGCCAGCCGTGCGGCGATGCGGGCACCGTCTCGTTCGACCCGCTCGACGGCAACACCGGTGGTCACCTCGATCCCCTCGTCGATGAACACGCGGGCGATCAGCTCGCCGGCGGCAGGGGTCTCGAGCGGGACCAGTCGATCGAGAGCTTCGATCACGGTGACGGTGACCCCGAACCGGGACAGGGCCTGGGCGAGCTCGACGCCGATGGCGCCGCCACCCAGGACGAGCAGCGAGCTGGGCAGCTCCTTCGCCTCGACGACATCGCGGTTGGTCCAATACGGCACGTCGGCCAGGCCGGGGATGGGAGGTATGGCCGGTTCGGTGCCGGTCGCCAGCACGACGGCGCGGCGCGCCGTGAACGTGCGGTCGCCGACAGCGACGGTGCCGGGGCCGACCAGTCGACCGGCGCCGCGGACGAAGGTGCCGCCCTTGCCCTCGAAGCGTTCGACCGCGACGCGGTCGTCCCAGTCGTCGGTGGCCTCGTCGCGGATGCGGCGGGCGACGGGCGCCCAGTCGGGGGTGACCGTGGCGGTGCCGGCGATCCCGTCGACCCGGCGGGCCTCGGCGAGCAGGTCGCCGGCACGGATCATCATCTTGGAGGGGATGCAACCCCAGTAGGGGCATTCGCCACCCACGAGCTTGCGGTCGATGCCCGCCACGGAGAGGCCGGCCTCGGCGAGGTCGCCGGCCACGGCCTCCCCGGCGGGTCCCATACCGATCACGATGGCGTCGAATGTCTCTGTCATGGCCCGGCTCCTGGTTGGCTCCCTACAGGAACACGCCTCCGCTCCGTGCGCTTCCATTCCGGGGTGCAGCGACGGCCCAGCAGCCACCAGGTCGACACCGCGGCGACGGTGAGGGCCGCCCACTGCGAGCCGGTGAGCCCGCTGCCGTGGGTCTCGTCGACGCGGAAGAAGTCCTCGATCAGACGGGCAGTGCCGTAGAGCGCGCCGAACAGCAGCGCCAGGAACCCGTCATAGCGTCGGCGTCGCGATCGCAGCGCGAGGAGCAGGGCCAAGATGAGCGCCGCGGCGATCAGGTCGTACAGCGCTGGTTGGTGCACCGCCTGGCCGACCGGTGCCGCGCACGGCGACGCGGTGTCGGCATCGGGGCACACGTAGCCGAGGGCGAAGCGGGTCGGCTTGCCGAGGTGGTCGGCGACGACCAGGTCCCCGACCCGGCCGATGGCAATCCCCAGCGCGAGGCCCGGCGCGACGCCGTCGAGCCCCGGCCACAGCCGCACCCCCGCCCGTCGGATCACCGGCAGTCCGAGCGCGAGACCGCCGGCGATGCCGCCCAGCAGCGAGATGCCGCCGTTCCAGATCTGCACCCACTCGAGCGGCGAGTCGAAGCTGCCGAGGTGGTTGACCACGTAGGCGACGCGTGCCCCGATGACCGCGCCGATGCCGCCGCGGGTGAGCGCCGCGTAGACGAGTGGGTCGGTGATGCCGAGGCGCCGGGTGGTCGACAGCAGCAGCCGGGCCCCGGCCAGGAACCCGATCGCGGTGCCGAGCCCGTGGGGTGAGATCGACAGCGGTCCGAGGTGCCATTCGACGATCGGGGTGTAGCGCAGCAACGCGAGCGTCATGTCAGTGCCAGGTCGCCCAGTCCGCGCCAGCGCCGATGCCGGCGGCGAACCCGACGAATGGGGCCACGGTCAGGGCCGTGACCACGCGGCTGGGCCGAAGGCCCACCCGTCCGAGCGACCAGCGGAACCCGGCGGCACCCGCGGCCACGGCCAGCCACCACGCGACCCGGAGCGGCTGCGGCCACGCCAGGGGCACCCAGTGGGCCCAGCCCGGCACCGTGGAGTTGGCGTAGCTGCTCGACACCACCTCGAGGGCGACCGCGCCCATCGTGAAGGCGAGCCCGCCGATGCCGGCAAGCAGCACCAAACCGGATCCGTGCGGTGAGGGATGAGGGGTCGATTCGTCGACCGGGAGATCTGGTGTGGACCGAGCGGGGCGGTCGCCGTAGGAGTTGGCGAC
>JACCTH010000098.1 GCA_013812505.1 Acidimicrobiia bacterium
ATCCCGCGATTGTCTGGCAGGTCGTGATCCGTGATTTGCCGAAGCTGGAAACCCAGATCGGTCTGATCATCGAAAGCCTCGCCTAGGAGCCGTCAAACTCCCTTACCCGTTTTGACTGCTCCGACGAGCGCCTGACCCAACTGCGCAGGCATACGGGTGGGCCGTTGTCCACCCCAACTTGCAAGCGAGGCTGTTAGTTCCTCATACACTGCCTGGCTTCCATGTGGAAGCCCCCCCTTTACGACCCTCGTTTCGAGCACGACGCGTGCGGTGTCGGCTTCGTGGCGGCGCGCAACCTGGCACCGTCTTATCGGATCACCAAACTCGCCGTTGAGTGTCTCGCCCGGCTCGAGCATCGCGGGGCAAGGGCAGCCGACGGTACCGGCGACGGCTGCGGGGTCCTCACCGAGGTTCCTTACCGTCTGCTCGCTCGCGAGCTCGAAGTGCGGAATCTCAAAGTGCCGACAGCCGGACGGCTCGGGGTAGTCAGCGCCTTTCTCGAGCAAGAAGACCCCGGAACCGCTCGAAGGGTCATCGACCAAACAATCAGGGAAGAGGGGCTCGACACCTTGGTTTGGAGGCCCGTCCCGATCCATCCCGGGGTTCTGTCAAAGCGGGCTGGTGAGTCGTTGCCGGTGATCGAGCAAGCCCTGGTAGCGGTGCCCGAGAGCCTGTCCTCAGAGGAGGTGGAGCGCAGGCTCTACCTAGCGCGCAAGCGAGCCGAGGCTCGTCTCGGGGCGAATAACAGCATCATTTCGTCTTCGGCGCGGACGGTTGTGTACAAGGGTTTGTTCCTGCCGAGCCACCTGGCCGACTTCTACTGGGACCTCGCCGACGTCGACTTCGAGACGTCGTTCGCCATTTTCCATCAGCGCTATTCCACCAACACTTTTCCCTCGTGGGAGATCGCGCAGCCGTTTCGCTCATTGGCTCACAACGGCGAGATCAACACGATCACATCCAATCGATCGTGGACTCGTGCTCGAGAACGGGTGGCCACTTCATCGGCATGGGGCGACCGTATCCAAGATCTCAGCCCGTTTCTGCAGCCCGGCCAATCCGACTCGGGCTCGCTCGACAACCTCTTCGAGCTCCTTCTCCTCTCGGGGCGATCGCTCACGCACGTCAAGGAGCTCCTGATCCCGGCCGCCTGGGAAAACGTTGTCGACCTCTCCCCGCCGCGCAAGGCTTTCTCCGAGTATCACGCCTTTCTCACCGAGCCCTGGGACGGGCCGGCGGGCGTAGCCGCAACCGACGGCATCAACCTCATCTCGTTCGTCGATCGCAACGGCCTCCGTCCTGCTCGGTGGTCGATAACCCCGAACCTCGTGCTGGTCGCCTCCGAGGTTGGAGTCTGTCCGGAGGAAGAGGCGCAGGCGATCCAAACCGGCCAGCTCGGACCGGGCGAGGCTCTCTACTTTGATCGAGTTGAGGGTCGAGTTCTCTTCGACACTGAGATCAAGGAAGACCTGGCTGCGCAGGCGCCCTACGAGAACTGGATCGGAACCGAGACGTTCTATGTCCAGCAACCGTTTGACAACTTGGCCGATGATCGATTTGACGCCGCCGCGCTCGTCAGAGTTTTCGGCTACACGGTCGAGGAACGCCGGCTCCTGCTCGTGGAGATGGCCGAGGGCAAGACCCCGATGGGCTCGATGGGCAACGACACCGCCCTGGCCGCACTCGACACTGAGCCGCGCCGCTTGACTCACTACTTGCATCAGCTATTCGCGCAGGTGACCAACCCGCCGATGGACCCTATCCGCGAGCAGTTGGTCATGTCATTGCGGACGTACATGGGCCGACGAGCCTCGATGCTCTCAGAGCAGCACAGCACCGCTCACCTGGTAGAGCTGTCCTCTCCAATCCTTTCCGATGCCGAGCTCGAGGCGATTGCCCGATCGGCCGACCCAAGTTTCTTCTCGTATTGGATGGCTGCGATCTGGCCAGCCGCCGAGGGTCCCAGCGGGCTCAAGATCGCCCTCGAGCGCCTGGCGGACGAGGCGGTCGAAGCCGTCGAGGGTGGTGCCTCGCTGATCATCCTCTCTGACCGCGAGGTCGACGGTGACCATGCCCCCATTCCGATGGTTTTGGCAGTGGGGGCGATCCACCACCGATTGATCGAAGCGGGCGTCCGGATCAAGGCCTCGATGATCGTTGTGTCGGGAGAACCACGCGACGCCCACGACCTGGCGATGCTCATCGCCGCCGGTGCCTCGGCGGTGAACCCCTACCTCGCCATCGATCAGGTGCGCGCACTGGCGGTGGAAGGCGCAGTCAACGTCGATCCCGTCGTCGCCCAGGAGAACTTTCGCTCGGCTCTGCAAACCGGCTTGCTCAAGGTGATGTCGAAGATGGGCATCTGCACGGTCTCGGCTTACCGAGGCTCGGAACTTTTCGAAGTCGTCGGCCTGTCCGAAGAGATTTGCGAGCTGGCGTTCCGCAACGCCCCCCGGCGCTTCACCGGATGGGGATTCGAGGAGGTCGCACGCCGCGTGCTGGTCATGCACAGCCGCTATCGCTCTGGCGACGATCTGGTTGGGGGTTTCTACAAGCACACGAGCGGGGGCAAGCTCCACATCACCAGCCCCGGCAACGTTCTCGCGCTCCAGAAAGCGGTGCGAGCGGGATCGGCTGAGGAGTGGGCGACCTATCGCCGGCAAATTGAAAGCCGTCCCCCCACCGTTATCCGCGACCTGCTTCGGTTTGCGGATCGTCAGCCCATTCCTCTGGATCAGGTCGAGCCGGTTTCCCACATCATGCGCCACTTCGTTGCGTCGGCGATGTCGATGGGGGCACTCTCGAAAGAGGCGCACGAGGCATTGGCCCAGGCCATGAACCAAATCGGCGCGTACTCGAACTCGGGTGAAGGCGGAGAGGGCGCCGAGCGTTTTGGCACCCCTCGCAACTCCTCCATCAAGCAAGTGGCTTCGGCTCGTTTCGGGGTGACCCCCGAGTACCTTGCCTCGGCTGAGGAGCTCCAGATCAAGATGGCCCAGGGCTCGAAACCGGGCGAAGGCGGCCAACTTCCCGGTCACAAGGTCACCGAGGAGATCGCCCGTCTCCGGCACACCGAGCCTGGGGTCTCCCTGATCTCCCCGCCCCCGCACCATGACATCTACTCGATCGAGGACCTCGCCCAACTGATCTTCGACCTCAAAGCGTTCAATGCCAGAGCGCGGGTTTCGGTGAAGCTGGTTTCCGAGCCGGGCGTGGGGACGGTCGCCGTCGGCGTTGCCAAGGCCCAGGCCGACGCGATCCTGATCTCGGGGATGGAGGGCGGGACCGGCGCTTCGCCACTCGAATCGATCAAACATGCCGGTTCGCCGTGGGAGCTTGGACTCGCCGAAGCTCATCAGGTGTTGGTAGCCAACGGGCTCAGGTCGCGGGTGGTGTTGGAAACCGACGGCGGGCTTCGGACCGGTCGTGACGTGGTTATTGCCGCCCTGCTCGGTGCCGAGCGATTCGGGTTCGGGACGCTCCCCTTGCTGGCCCTCGGTTGCAAGATGGTTCGTCAGTGCCACCTCAACACCTGTCCGGTGGGGATTGCCACCCAATCGGAAAGCCTGCGGGCCAAGTTCACCGGCAGCCCGGACCGAGTCGTGGAAGTCTTCCGGCTTTTGGCCGAGGAAGTCCGTGAGCACCTGGCCGCGCTCGGCTTCCCGAGCCTGGATGACGTAATTGGGCGCGCCGACCTCCTGCGTCCGATCGACCATCCGCTGGCGAGCGGCTTGAGCCGTCTGCTCGTGCGCGCTGCCGGGCGGAAGCGGCATCAGGGTTACGTGAAATCGTTGCCGACGCGCCTCAACGAACGTCTGGTCGAGGATGCTGAGGCAGCCCTCGACGGGCGGCGAGCGGTCGAACTCTCCTTCCCGATCTCCAACTCAGACCGCACTATCGGGGCCCGCCTTTCCCGCGAAGTGGTTGCACGGCGCGGAGATGGAGGCCAACCATCGCCGATCCGCGTCCACCTCAGCGGATGGGCCGGTCAAAGTTTTGGCGCATTCCTCACCGACGGGATCTCCCTCCATCTGGCTGGTGCGGCCAACGACTACGTTGGCAAGGGCCTAGGAGGCGGGATGATCGTGGTGCGGCCCCGTCGCAATGACGGTTCCATCCCCCATGCCGCGGGCAACGCCGTTCTTTACGGCGCCACGGCGGGAGTCGCGTTCCTGGCCGGAATGGTTGGGCAGCGCTTCGCCGTACGTAACTCGGGAGGCACGGCGATTGTTGAAGGCTGTTCTGACCACGGTTGCGAGTACATGACAGGCGGGACCGTGGTCGTGCTCGGTCGGGTCGGTCGCAACTTTGGGGCGGGGATGACGGGTGGAGCGGCTTTCGTCTGGGACCCGGAGATACGGTTGCAGCGGTACTTGGCCGAGACCAGCCCCGCCGCCCGCCGGCTCTCAGAGATGGAACAAATCGATCTCCACCATTTGTTGAACTGGTATCACACCGAAACCCAGAGCCCGGTGGCGGCGACCGTGCTCGGAGACTGGGATCGGCAGGTTGACCGGTTTTGGACGCTGCGGGCTGGGACTTCTCGGGCGACGCCGCAAGAGGCCCGCTTGCCGCTCGTGGCGGCAACTTAGCTCACTACCCGGCCAGGGGTTTAGACTATGGGCATAGTGCAACTGCCGGCGAGGTCCGGCGAATGGAGTTTTTGAATGGCCACGGTTGACGTCGATTTAGGTGCCTACAAGCTCGGCTGGCATGACGACATCGAATACGAGTTCAAGCCCGAAAAGGGCCTGAACGAGGACATCATCCGAAAGATGTCGGGGATGAAGGGTGAGCCGGCATGGATGCTCGACCAGCGCCTCAAGGCCTATAAGCGGTTTCTGCGCAAACCGATGCCCCAGTGGGGCGGCGGGGGGAAGCTCAACGAGATCGACTTCGACGACATCTACTACTACGTCAAGCCTTCCGGGGGACAGTCCAAGGACTGGGACATGGTTCCCGAGGAGATCAAGGCCACCTATGAGAAGCTGGGTATCCCCCAGGCCGAGCGGAAGTATCTGGCGGGGGTAACAGCCCAATACGAGTGCCTGCGAGGCGATGTTCGGGTGTATACGGTCGATCGAGGGATGGTGACGATCAAAGAGATCCAGCCCGGGGATCGGGTCTTCTCCCTCAATGAGAAGACCAGGAACTTGGAAGTCCGCCAGGTCAAGTCGGCCGTGCAAACCGACGTTCGCCAGACTTACCGAGTCGAAGTCGATGGCGGGCGAGTGGTCTACGCCACCGACAATCACCCGATCCTCACTCGTGGCGGCTGGGTCGAGGTCAAGGATCTCACGACTGGAGATGAGATTGCCGTGGCGTTGGCGTTGCCCGATGCGGGGGATGTCTACCGGCCGGAGCGACCGAAGGGTACGCCGGAAGCATTTCCGGAGGAGTCGAGCGCCAAGCTCGCATGGTTGTTCGGCCACATCATCGGCGGGGGCAGTGTCGACCTAGAAGGTTCGGGCAGCCTCTCCGTCGTGGCCGACGGCGACACCGCGGCCATTCTCCACGGCACCATCGGTTCTCTGTTTGGGATCACATCCGAAGTAGGCGGGGGGTCGGTCCGCTCCGACAACAAACCGCTGATCCGGTGGTTGCAGCGCAACGGTCTGATCGGTGAGCCAGATGTCCGTCGGATTCCAGCCTGGGTCTTCGGGTTGCCATTGACCGAACGAGCCGCGTTCTTGCGAGGCTTGCTCGATGGGTCGCGAGAAGTCGGGCTCAAAGGCCCGTTGGCCGGAGATGTGGCCGAGCTAGCCGAGCTCACCGGCATCACCGCTCCCGAGGGTCGGGTCGACTACGCCCCATTGCTCTCGATCGAGCCGGCCGATGTGGCCGCGGTCTTCGACATCGAGATCGACGGCCCCCACAACTTTGTCGCCGAAGGCGTGATCGTCCACAACTCTGAGGTCGTTTACCACCGCAACCGCGAGGACCTCGAGGAGCTAGGTGTCCTCTTCTGTGACATGGACACAGCGCTGCGTGAGTATCCCGACCTGGTCAAGGAATATTTCGGCACGATCATCCCGGCCAACGACAACAAGTTCGCCGCGCTCAACTCAGCAATTTGGTCCGGGGGGTCTTTCATTTATGTGCCGCCGGGGGTTCACGTTGACCAGCCGCTGCAGGCCTATTTCCGAATCAACGCCGAGAACATGGGCCAGTTCGAACGGACTCTGATCATCGTCGACGAGGGTGGGTTCGCCCATTACGTCGAGGGCTGCTCGGCGCCCGTGTACACGACTAATTCTTTGCACTCCGCGGTAGTTGAGATCGTGGTCAAGCGCGGCGGACGCTGCCGTTATACGACGATCCAAAACTGGTCGAACAACGTCTTCAACCTGGTCACCAAGCGAGCCGCCGCCTACGCCGACGCAACCATGGAATGGGTCGACGGGAACATAGGGAGTCGTCTCACAATGAAGTATCCGGCTGTGTGGTTGATGGAGCCGGGCGCCCATGGCGAGGTGCTTTCGATCGCTTATGCCGGAGAAGGTCAGCACCAGGACGCCGGCGCGAAGATGGTGCACGCGGCGCCCAACACCACCTCGACGATCATCTCGAAGTCGATCTCGAAGAATGGGGGCCGCTCTGGGTATCGGGGATTGGTGCGAGTCGAGCAGGGGGCGGCAAACTCAAAGAGCTTTGTTCGCTGTGATGCGCTGATCCTCGATGAGAAGTCACGCTCGGACACATATCCATACATGGAGATCGAGGAGAACGACGCCGAGATCGGCCACGAGGCAACTGTCTCGAAGGTTGGTGAGGAACAGCTCTTCTACTTGATGAGCCGCGGTCTCACCGAAGAGCAAGCCACCTCCATGATCGTGGCCGGGTTTATCGAGCCGATCGTGCGTGAGCTTCCGATGGAGTACGCCGTGGAGATGAACCGGTTAATCGAGCTCAACATGGCAGCCGCCGGCGCCGTCGGGTAAGCCAAGGAGAACCTAAGAGTCAGGAGCCTCGCCTCCTAGAGTGACCAGCCATGGAGCAGGTCCTGCCACCCGAGGTCTTAGGAGCGCTGGCGGTCGTCGGACTGATTGGGGGGATGACCGGTCTCATCGGCGGCTTCCTCGGCTCCAAGCATCGGCTATTAGGTGCGATCCTGCTCGGAGTCATCGGCGGGATCGCCGCGGCCTCGATCGCTCGTATCGCCGGCGCCGAACCCGGCGTTGACGTAGGCGAGGGCTTCTCAGCCGTTTATGCCGCAGGTGGCGGGTTCGTCCTCGGCTTCGCGGTCGGCCGCTCGACCGCCTAGCCCGACTCCAACTCAGCTGGCAATTTGGCGCCCAGCGCGCGGCCAAAAAACGATTAACGCCGCGGGAGGGTTCCGACTTCTCTGGCTCCCAGTCTCGATCACCGCATCAACAAGGAATGGAAAACCCGGCTGGGATGGGCCGGCGCGTAAACGCCCCTCAAATTTGTCCTCAGAGGAAGGCGCCGTCAGGGGGTGAGTGCAACAAGTTGGTTTAGTGCTTCTGATGGTGTCATCCAGTTGAGGGTTTGTCGAGGGCGTCCGTTGAGGAGCGAGGCGATGTGGTCTAAGTCGTCTTGGCTGTG
>JACCTH010000007.1 GCA_013812505.1 Acidimicrobiia bacterium
ACTGGAACACCAAGTCGTCGGTTACCCGCAACCCCTATTACTACTCAAAAGCGGCAGCCGAGAAAGCCGCCTGGGACTTCGCTGCTGCTCATCAGGTTTTCGAGATGGTGGTTATCAACCCCTCGTACGTGCTCGGCCCTTTGCTGGTGCCAGGGTTGAACGTAACGAGCCGGGCCTTGGTGGGACTCGTGAGCGGAATGTTCCCCGGGGTGTTGAGCCTTGATTATCCGTTCGTCGATGTGCGTGACGTCGCCCGTGCTCACCGTTTGGCGATGGAAACGCCGGAGGCTCACGGCCGCTACCTATGCGCCGCCGAAACCGGTCCCAACGCCGTTTGGTCGATTGGATCAAAGGCGCCAATGTCGGCCTCGGCAAGCCACCGCGGATGCATCTGGACAATCCGGTCGGAACCGCCTTGGCCAAGCTTGCCGCTCGGTTCCAAGCCTGAGGTGATCGTGACTACATACACACGCATATCAGACGTCACCCTCGGATCGACACGACCAAGATTCGGACAGAGCTCGGGATGAGCTTTCGCCCGCTCGGCGAGACGCTGATCGATTCCTATCGAGATCTCGAGAAGTGGGGTCACCTCTCTAAGAAGGTCGGGACCTAGTCGTCGTCTCGCTTCTGACGAACCTCGTCGACCTTGCCGAGGGCGTCGCGAAGCTCGTCCAACCATTCCGCTTCGTGCTTGCCGACCAGTCGAACACACCAGGCGAGTGCCTCGGCTCGGCTGCGGGCAGCACCGCTTTCGACCAGGGTGTCGAGGACACGGCGCTCGTTCATCCGGAGCCGGGTCATGGCCGGGGCGGCGTGCGTGCGGAAGTGATAGGTGTCTTCACCTAGGCGAACCCCCCAACTGACCTTGCGTCCGAAGCGGCGCTCGGCCTCACGGGCAATCGAGATGCGCTGGGACCGAGTGTCGCTGCGAAACCCGTCGACTCGAGCCTCGGCGGCCAATCCCCTGTCTTCATCCGAGGTTTCGCCGCCGATCTCGGGCGACTCGAGCGGGATCGTGACCAGGATTTCTTCGCGGTCGCTCGCGACGTCGATCGGGCCCGAAGCCCATTCCTTAGGTAGACGACCGGAGAACCAAGCGAGATGTTCTTTCTGACTCATGATTACAAGTATATATCATTACTTAATTACTTGAAATCATGGAGAGGCGTCCAGCACGGCGATGACCTCTTTGACCGGGTAGGCGACGGTGGCGGTGCTGTCGGGAACGGGAAGGGCGGCCCAAGGCGCGGCGCCGTCCCGCCATTCCACCTCCCACTGGTAGGACACGACGAGGGGATAGCTGCTGAGGGTGGCGTGGCAGCGGGGTTTCGCGCCGGGCGGGTCACAGGTCTTCACTTCGTAGACATGGCGGGCCAAACCGTCGGGAAAGCCGCTCAGGAACGAAAACTCGGCCTCGGTAAAGGTGGCCGTGTGCCCATCACCCCAGGAGACGGTCACCCCTATCACTCGTCCCGTCACTTCCACCGTCCCTCCGAGCGGGTCGACCAACTGGTCGGCGAACGGCGGGGGAGGTTCGACCTGGAGGAAGGTTTCGGCGCCGGTCAACCCCCACGGCACCTGCGGGTTAAGCACCGGGTCGGGAGCGACATGGACATACTCCGAGGCCAACTCCCAGGCCAACGCCAGAGCGGATTCCGGCACCGGTTCAGAGGTGCAGGCGGGATAGACCCCAAACGGGCTCGGCTCGCCCGGCAAACCAACCCCCACCCCTAACAGGGCGGTCCCATCGTCGTAACGCTCGACGATCACATAGCCGGTAAAAGTCGACCGCCAGTACCAACAGGCGCCATCAGCCGCCGACCCGAACGCCACGTACAGCACGCCCGGCACCGCCGCCTCGGACGCATAGTCAACAATCTCCCCCGCCACCCGACAACGGGTTACAGACTGAGGTTGACCCCCAACCATCGTGGTGTCGACCCGGCAATAGCGTTCGTCGGTCTGCGCTTGAACAGGAACTGCAATTGAGATGAGCGCTAAAACGACGAACATCACCTTCTTCACGGCGTCTCCTCACGAACCATCTCGTCGCAATCCGCCAGCCAAAGGTCATCTGGATAGAGCCATCCGGTTGCAAAGCGCAGTCCATATCGATCGTCGGACCACATCACACTGACGAGATCAGCTGGAGGCTCGGCCAGTATGCCGCCGAAATCGATGTTGTAAGAAGCAACCACGCAATCACTTCGATCGAGCAAAATGTCTGTGCCGCTAACGCCGACGGCGTTGGATGAGGGCGCGTTCTCGAACACCAAATCGTCCATCGCAACGACACCTGCATCGTGATATGAATCAGTCGCGACCACGTTCCACAGCGCGTCGGCGTCCTTGCGATAGATCGCATCGAACCAGCCGAACCAAAGATCAGTCAGGATCATTTCAACTTCGGCAACGCGCTGGGCCACGGTGGTCGTCGGCGGACTCGGAACCGTGGTAGCCGTCGTAGAGGTGGAGTCAGTAGTGGTCACGACCGCCAGAAGCGTCGTTGTCGTTTGGGGAGCCGGAGCGGCGTTGCTCCGGTTTCGCCAAAGCAATCCACCTAGTGCCAGCGCTAGCACTCCAACAATCCCCACCGCAGTCCACCGCCGCGTCCGACTCACCCAGGCGAATTTACAGCCAAACCCGCCCTTTATTGAAGGGTGTTGTCGGGCTGAGTTTTCGCGTTCTTGGCAGCGGGCATAGCCCAGATCGCCAGCGCCAGGAGCGACAAGGCGCCGAACCCCAGACCGGCCCAGCCCCAGGAGTTGGGGTTGGATGGTGGCGGCTCGGGCAATGAGCCCAGGATGCCCAGCACGGCTGG
>JACCTH010000038.1 GCA_013812505.1 Acidimicrobiia bacterium
ATGCTCGACTTCAGCCAGGACCCGCCGGTGCCCTACGGGGACAACATCGCCGGTTTGGTCTTCTCCGAGGAGCAAGGCTCGTTTCTGGTTGGCGCCGCCGCCGCCCTCAAATCCACCACTGGAACCATCGGTTTCATCGGCGGGGTAAGTGGGGTTGGCGGTCTGATCGAGAAGTTTGAGGCTGGCTACATTGCCGGAGCCAAGGCGGTGAATCCCGACATCGAGATTCTCTCGGAGTACATAACAGCCGCTCCCGACTTTGACGGCTTCAACGCCCCCGACCGTGCTCGGGAAATCGCCCTGGCGATGTACGACGGCGGGGCCGACATCGTCTACCACGCCGCCGGCGGATCAGGCGCGGGCCTGTTCGAGGCAGCGTCTGTAGCCAGCGATACTTCGGGCTCGAAGGTGTGGGCGATCGGCGTCGACTCTGACCAGTACAACACTGCCGACCCGGCCGTACAGGAGTTCATTCTCACGTCAATGCTCAAGCGGGTCGACGTGGCGGTCTTCGAGGTCATCAAGTCCCACATCGACGGCACCGTAACGGCTGGCCCCACCACCTACGACCTTTCGGTCGATGGCGTCGGCTACTCAACCTCCGGTGGGTTCGTCGACGACATCGTCGATCAGTTGGAGGAGTTCAAAGCTCAGATCATCAGCGGCGAAATCGTCGTTCCGACCGATCCGGCCGAGGCCTAAGCAAACGACAACTACGGCTCAAACAGCCACGACGAGCGGGACCGGCCTATTGTCCGGTCCCGCTCCCTTTATTCACGGAGGAAAGTGGTGGCGCAAGCCATCGAGTTGATCGGCATAACAAAGCGGTTCCCGGGCGTGGTGGCCAATGACTCGGTGAACCTAAGCGTCGAAGAGGGCGAGATTCATGCCATCTGTGGCGAGAACGGTGCCGGCAAATCGACCCTGATGAAAATCCTCTACGGGATGCAACAGCCCGACGCCGGGACGATGAAGGTCGACGGCCGCGAAGTCCGATTCACCTCGCCTAGCCAGGCTATCGACGCTGGGATCGGGATGGTGCACCAGCACTTCATGCTCGCCGACCAACTCACCGTCTTGGAGAACGTGATTCTCGGCGCCGAGCCGACCAAGGCATTCGGACGTATCGACTTCGAAGAGGCCCGTAGCCATCTCAAGCAGGTGGGTGAGGCATACGGCCTGACCATCGACCCCGACGATCTCGTGGAAGAGCTCGAGGTGGGAGAACGCCAGCGGGTTGAAATCATCAAGGTTCTCTACCGCGGAGCGAAGATTTTGATCCTTGACGAGCCAACCGCGGTGCTCGTGCCCCAGGAGGTCGAAGAGCTCTTTCGCAACATGCGCGGTCTGAAGAACGATGGAGCCACCCTTCTCTTCATCGATCACAAGCTCGACGAGGTGTTGGCGATCGCCGACACGATCACCGTTCTTCGCGATGGAAAAACCGTCGCCACCGTCAAGCCGGACGAGGTTACGGCCCATGACTTGGCCGAGCTGATGGTCGGATCGGAATTGCCTACACCAGAGACCACCGAATCGACTGTCACCGACGTGGTCGCCCTCGAAGTCGATTCCCTCTTGGTCGTCGACCTCGAAGACCGGGTGCTGGTGGACGACGTCTCCTTCCGGATTCGGCGAGGCGAGGTGGTGGGAATCGCCGGCGTGGAGGGAAATGGCCAGGCCGAACTGGTGGACGCCGTCCTCGGCACCCGTCCCGTGAAGAGCGGAAAGATCAGCCTTATGGGAGAGGAAATAACCCTCATTCCCGTCCGTGAACGTCGGGAGAAAGGCATTGGTTACATCCCCCAGGACCGCCACCGGGAGGGTCTGCTTCTCCCCGCCCCTCTATGGGAGAACGCTGCCCTGGGCCATCAGACTCAGGAGCCCTTCACAAGCGGTCCCTTCATCGATCGAGATGGCGCCAAGAGCCGAACCGAACACATCCGTCAGGAATTCGATGTCCGCACCCCCAATGTCGAAGTAGCTGCTCACGCTCTCTCCGGGGGAAACCAGCAAAAGCTCATTGTCGGTCGGGAGATGACCGCAGGCCCGGTGGTGTTGCTGGCCGCCCACCCCACCCGGGGGATCGACGTCGGTGCCCAAGCCGAGGTTTGGGACGACATCAAGGCTGCTCGCGCCCTGGGGATGGCAACGCTCTTGATCTCGGCCGACCTCGATGAGCTGATCGGCCTTTCGGACACGATCGTGGTCATGCTGAGGGGAAAACTGGTGGCCACAGTCGATCCAGCCACCGTGTCACCCCGCGACCTGGGCGCCTACATGACCGGCGCCAAGCAGGAGAGCGCGTGAATTTTTCGTTGGGGCGGCGAATTCTCTTGACGCTGGCCGCACCCGTCGTGGCCCTCGTCTTCTCCGTCGCAATGTCGTCGATCGTTTTGCTGATCTCCGGCAGCAACCCGGTGGCGGCTTTCGGAGACATGATGAGCCACGCGAGCCGCCTCGAAACCATGGTCGACATCCTGAACCGCGCCACTCCTCTCTACATCGCCGGCGTCGCCGTGGCTATTGGCTTTCGAATGAACCTTTTCAACATCGGGGTCGATGGCCAGTATCTCCTGGCAGCCCTGGTGGCGGCGCACCTCGGAGCAATGGTCAACTTGCCGGGAGTCCTCCGCATCGTCTGGATCCTGGTCGTGGCCATGGCGGTCGGTGCTGCCTATTCCGGTTTTGCCGGAGTGCTAAAAGTGACCCGCGGGATCAACGAGGTGATCTCGACGATCATGCTCAATGCAATTGCCATCTCGGGAATCGTTGCCTACCTGGTGAGGGAGTGGCAGGCGGGCGGCGAGATACTCTCGGGGTCGGCGTCCAGGGTTGGCACCACCCCTATCCCGGAGTCGGGCTTGATCCCTGATCTCAATTCAGTGCTTGAGTTCTTTACCCGTGAGGTCGGTCAGGGAAAGGAGTTGACCGGGATGCTGGTCATCGCCATCTTGGTCGGCCTGGGCTATCACATCCTCGTCAACCGAACCCGGTTCGGATTCGATCTGCGCGCTAGCGGCATCAATCCTTTTGCGGCCCAAGTGGGTGGAGTCCCAGCCAAGCGGATGGTGGTGAGCGCCATGGTCCTCTCCGGTGCCGTCGCCGGTCTGGTGGGGATGGCCGAGATCAATCAGGTTGGCTTCTTTCCGGCTAACCCAATCCGCGGTTTGGGTTTCACCGGGATTGCCGTGGCGCTGCTCGGCCGGAACCACCCCGCCGGGATCATCCTGGCGGCGCTCATCTTTGCCTTTCTCGATATCTCCTCGGGGGTTTTGCAATTCACCGGCGCCGCCTCCCGGGAGATTGTGGTGATCATGCAAGGGGTCATCATTCTGGCGGCGGTGGTCGCCTACGAGGTTGCCCGTCGAGCTCGTGAGCGGCAAGAGGCCCGGTCGGCCGCCGAGGCCCTGGGAGATATCAAGCCGTTGGAAGCGGCGTGAACATGGCGAAGATTCCCGCCTGGCTGCGATGGTCGCTCTATGCCGCGGTGGGCGTGCTGGTGCTAACCACCGTCCAGGGCTTCGACGACACCGACAGCCTCACCGCAGCCGGTTCATCCCAGTCGATGCTCCGTTGGGCGGTTCCCATTCTTCTCGCCGGCTTGGGTGGCCTTTTCGCCGAGAGGGCAGGGGTGGTCAACATTGGCCTCGAAGGAATGATGATCTTGGGGACGTGGTTTGGGGCTTGGGGAGCAGTTGTCTACGGCCCCTGGTGGGGCATCGTGCTAGCGGTGCTGGCCGGGGGGATGGGGGGTCTACTCCACGCGATTGCGACAGTTACGTTCGGCGTCGATCACATCATCTCCGGGGTGGCAATCAACATTCTCGCCCCCGGGATCACCCGCTTTCTCTCTTCTGAGATCCTTACCACACTCGAGGGCGGCTCGATCACTCAATCCCCTCGGGTCCCCGGGGTTGGCACCTTCACCGTGCCGATCTTCGGGGGTGGCAACATCGGCACCTGGCAGTCGCCGGACTTCTTCGGCTGGATTGCCGCTCGCGAATGGTTTCTTGTTTCTGACATAGCCAGCCTGGCCAAAGGCCTGATGACCCGAATCTCTTGGGTGTCGCTGATTGCCCTCCTGCTGGTGCCTTTCGTGGCTTGGTTGCTCTGGCGTACTCGTTTTGGGTTGCGGCTCAGGATCTGTGGCGAGAGGCCGCAAGCCGGAGAAGCGCAGGGGATCAACGTTTACCGCTACAAATACATCGGGGTAGTGATCAGCGGTGCCTTGTCGGGCTTAGCGGGGGCTTTCATCGTCAGTCCCGAGCTATCGGGCATCTACCTCGAAGGTCAAACCACGGGTCGAGGTTTTATCGGACTGGCGGCATTGATCTTTGGCAACTGGCGGCCATTGGGAGTGCTGGGAGGAGCGCTCTTGTTTGGCTATCCATTCGGAATTGGCCTCCGCGACCTTGACGGAAGCGCCTCGCATTCGTTGATCCTGGTCAACGCGATCGGGCTAGGAGCGGTGGCTATCTGGGCCGCCACTCGCCGTAAAAGAGGGGACGCGGCGCTTGCGCTTGCGCTGGGACTGGTAGCGGCCGGGTGGTATCTGCTGTCGGACACCCTTCCCGATGTTTGGATCAACATCCTTCCCTTCGTCATCGTTCTGATCGTGCTGATCTTCTTCGCGCAGAGGCTACGAATGCCTGCGGCTGACGGTCTTCGCTACCGGAGGGGCGAGCATTGACGCAGGTCGGCGAGATTGGATTGGGAGACTTCGATCCCTACTCCCCGGACTTTCTCGACAACCCGTATCCCACCTACGTCCGCTTGCGAAAAGAGTCGCCGGTTTTTTTCGATCCCGAATGGGACCTGACGTTTTTTGCGCGCCATGCTGACGTCGCCGGAATCCTCAAAGACCGCCGGTTTGGTCGGGACATTCGGGGAGTGTCGGGTGAGATCGACGCTCGTCGTTACGCCCGCAACTATCCGGCACACCTTCCAACCTGGAACCGTTTTATCAGAGGATCGTTCATCGATCTCGAACCTCCGCGCCACACCAGGCTGAGGCGGTTGGTGCAATCGGCATTCACCAGGCGTTCGACCGAAACGTATCGGGCTCGCCTTGAGACAACCGCCGCGCGAGCGATCGAAAAAGCAGTCGACGTCGGAACAATGGAGGCGATTTCGGAGTATGCGACCCCGATTCCGCTGGTGATGATCGCCGATCTCCTGGGAATACCGGAAGAGCAACAACCGCAGTTGGTGTCGTGGTCCCACGACATCGTTCGCGTATTCGACCAGGGCTGCACCGAGGAGGAGGGAAAACGGGCTGAGGCGGCCGTGATTGCTTTCGTCGCGTACATTCGACAGGTTCTTGAAGAGCGGAGATCGACCCCCGGCTCCGATCTCGTTTCGGCTCTCATTGCTGCCGATCACGAAGGCGATCACCTCGATGAAGACGAGCTGATTGCGACCTGCATTCTGACTCTCAATGCCGGACACGAGGCAACCGTGCACGCCATTGGCAATGGACTGCTCGCCCTCGCCTCCTATCCCGACGAATACGCGCGCCTGCAAAACGACCCCGCTGGCCTGGCCGGTCGTGCTACGGATGAGCTGCTGAGATTCGACTCGCCCCTGCAAATGTTCGAACGCTGGGTTCTCGAGGACCTCACCTGGTCGGGAACTCCCCTGCGCCATGGCACCAAGGTTGGCTTGTTGTTCGGCGCGGCCAACCATGACGAATCGGTGATTGCCAACCCCGAAGGACTTGACCTGCAGCGAAGTGTCAACCCTCATGTCTCATTCGGAGGCGGGGTCCACTATTGCGTTGGAGCCCCGCTGGCCAAGGTTGAGCTAGAGGTCGCCTTCTCGTCCTTTGCCTCGAGGGTCGGCAATTTTGAAGTGACTGAGAGGCCAGACCGGGTCCGATCCCTGGTTTTCCGCGGGCTGCGTTCGCTGCCCCTGTCGGTCAGCTCCCGGTAGTACTCGTTGTGTCTACGTTGCTTGTGTTCGTGGTGGCCTCGGCTCGACGTCCGATGATCGTGATCTGCTCGATGGCGAGCTCGTCGAACGGTTCGGTGCCTTCGACCACCTCGGCTTGGTAGACGCTCTGGACGTTGATGATGATGAAATTGGCGCTGAGCGTGGCGAAGTCAAAACCTTGTTCGCCGGGAGTGTCCTGGAGGTTCTGCGGCACCACAAACGGGTTGCCCTCGGCTTCGATCGTGATGCCCTTGGCGCGATAGTTGCGACGGAAGCGAGTCTCGTCTTCGAGGTTGGTCCACAGGATGCGCGTTATCTCGATCGGCTGGGCGAATGTCAGGCGGATCGCGACAGTCTTCTCACCATCGGGTAGTTCGTTGAAGTTGAGCTGAAACGATCCGTCGTTGCCGTCGATGACGTTCGAGCAAGAGAACTCACCCCCAAGGCCCTCGGGGTCGCATTGGGCTGTCAGGATCTCCACTGGCTCAGGATCGACCACTTCCTCAACCGGCACCGTGGTGCTGCCGCCCGCCTGCGGCGTGGTAGTGGTCGATCCCGGATCCTCTCCCCCGAAGATGTTGATCAGAAAGGCGACCAGGGCCACCACTCCAATCAGAACCATCAGCATCAACAGGGCGCGCACTGGCGCGGTGCTTCCCACCCCCGGACGCGGCGCTGTCGGAAGGGGTCCTTGACGAAGACGGGCACCGCACTCTTCGCAATGCCGGTTGTTGGTTGGGTTGGACGCACCACACGACGGGCAGATGATGGGTTCCTCCTCAACGCCGCGCGGGGCGGGTGGGGGACCATCCTCGAGATCGAACTCCTCGAGTTCTTCGTCGGGCTGTTCCTTCCCGGCGACCGTGTCTACCCAGCTACCGCAGGTGGGGCAGAACTCCTCGTCGACAACGGTGGCACCACAATTGTCACAAACGTAACGAGCCATTTCGGGCCGGTATTGTGCCACGGTGTTGCTCGTTGCGGAGATCCGGCAAGCTGAGCAATGGAATCCCCTCTCGGTGCTGGCCGCGCTCGTGCTCCTAGCCGGGATCTCCTATCTCCTCTGGCGAGCCGCTCGGCGGCCGTAGGCACTCCCCCTCCGGGGGAGAAATGTCACAGGTGGTCCGTACCTTTATTGCGTGGCGTTTTGTTGTGATAGTTGTGGGCGGGAGTCCCGCAAATGGATGGGCTTCTGTCCGGACTGTGGATCGAAGGAGCCGCTGACCGAGCGAGTTTCGAGAGCAACTGCGAGCCCGGCCCAGACCGACACCCTCGAAGCGATCCTGGCCGACGATCCGCCGAGACAACCAATCGGGATGGGCGAGTTTGATCGGGTGCTAGGCGGAGGGTTGGTGCCGGGGTCGGTGGTGTTGGTTGGGGGCGAGCCAGGCGTCGGCAAGTCGACGCTCCTTCTGCAAGCGGCCGCTTGCCGGGTGCAGGAAGGTGGAAGTGCGGTGATTGTCACCGCCGAAGAATCGGCTCGTCAGGTCGGGATGCGAGCCCGGCGTTTGGGAGTCGACCAACTGGCGGGAGAAAGGCTCCACCTAATTGCCGATCCCGATGTCGAGCGAGTCATCGCCGCTGCCAACCAGCTCAGGCCAGATCTGGTGGTGATCGATTCGATCCAAACCGTTTCCAGTCCCGGGGTGGACGGCGCCCCCGGCGGCGTGACTCAGGTGCGCGAGAGCGGTGCTCGCCTGCTGCGATTCGCCAAGGAAAGCGGGATCGCGGTGGTGATGGTTGGCCACGTGACCAAGGACGGCGGACTGGCCGGCCCCAAGCTGCTCGAGCACATGGTCGATGTAGTCCTCAGCCTCGAAGGTGATCCCGATCACGGGCTGCGCGTGTTGCGGGCGCAAAAGAATCGGTTTGGGGCGACCCATGTTGCCGGCATGTTCGAGATGGGCAACGAGGGAATGACCGAGATCCTCGATCCGAGCAAGTCGTTTTTGGCGGACTGGCGGGGGGACGTGCCGGGCACAGTTGTCTTTCCCGCCGTCGAGGGTCGTCGGTCGATCACGGTCGAGGTCCAGGCGCTGGTCGTGGCCAACAAGTCGACCCCTCCGCGACGGTCGGTGCGTGGGTTGCAATCCAATCGAGTTCATCAGCTCCTGGCCGCGCTACAGCGGCATGCCGTACTCGATTTGGCCCCACTCGACATCTATGTCAACGTCGTCGGTGGGTGGCAGATTGCCGAGCCAGCGTGCGATCTCCCAATAGCTTTGGCGGTCGTTTCGAGTCTCCTCAGCGTGCCGCTCGGAGCCACGGCGGC